>NZ_JBFTRS010000013.1:0-173106 GCF_056399645.1 Massilia sp. 01N417
TGGCCGAGACCATCAACGGTTTGTACAAGGCTGAGCTGATCCATCGCCGCGCTCCCTGCAAGACACGCGAGGCCGTCGAGCTGGCGACCTTGGAATGGGTGGCCTGGTTCAATCATCACCGCCTGCTGGAACCACTTGGCTATATACCGCCGGCGGAAGCTGAGGCAAACTATTACGCGCAGTTGAGCTGTCAAGCCATCCCGGCCTGACTCACATAAACCGGCCTCCACGAAAACCGGGGCGATTCAGACTCCGGTTCGTCACCGTATTGATAATGAACTTATCACAGCAAGCTGCGCAGGACGCGCACGACTATGCGGCAGTTTCGAAAGTGAAGCAGTTTTGCGGAATTTATCGAGAATTCAGATGAATCGTGGTCGGAATTTGCTGATTTTGCTGGTTTTGTGTGCGCGGAAACACAGGGCTTTCTTGACCAGACGATGTATGTAATAAGGCAGCTAAGAGCGGCACACCAGGGCTGCGCTCGCAAGGCACCTGCGCCCCGATCCGACGACAGGCTTCGACAGACTCGACGCGCTAACGACACCGTTTAATATCTCATGTGAGTGCTGCGGTAAGCGTCGGGAATGTTCTACGGATAGGCGCAAAGCGTTATCATGCTTCGTCGTGGTTACTGGTCTGGATAACATGTCTTTCGGCAATGAGGCGCTCAGCCTGTTGCGACTTCGGTGCCTCGTTTTCTTTTCTGAAATATTCAGGCGAACATAACACCCTCAGAACGACGGCCCGCGGTACTCCTGCACCTTCCATGAAAAGCATGGCCGGAGAAACGCCGTGCCGGGGCACTAAGCCTCAGCACCCGGTCCACATAATCTGCAGTGGCAAAGTCAGTTCGTGCATCAGTACGGATCTGCTCAGCCATGTCTTCCTCCAGACGAGCGAACGATGCTAGCAGAGCCATAAATACTCTTAAAGTAAAATCTTAGCTTTGCTCTGTAAGACTTTGTCTTTGTGGCTTCTGCGCAAAGTTACTAGGTTGGCATTGTCGATAAGAAAGCTAGCTGGGCCGTCCGATGATGTCGAGTGTTGCCAGCCATGAGTCGCTACACTTTGTTGTCGTTTCGGCAAGGATGGCGGATTACTGGGGCTTGTTGCTACCGCAGAGGCGATTCAGACCGCAGAGTCGGTTAGTCCCTGCTTGGACGCTAGCTTAAGCGAACTCATGTGGTGCAAACTGTGGTTCTCGCCTATCTCATTGATTCGTAAAAGCCAAAACGCCCTGCAAAGCAGTCTAGACGGGTTCGACTCCCGTCCTCGCCTCCAAATTCCCCTAGCAATCCAAGTAATGACAATGGTGGGATTCTCCTTCAATACAGAAGGAGGCTAGATGTTGGGCCGCCGGCCGGATAATCGTTCCGAAGACAAGTTCCGGCGCCTTGACTATCGGGGCCTGCAGACTTGCACGTGAGGGCTTATATGCCCGGGAGCCCACCTGAGGTCCGCCCATTTGACGATCTGGACATGCATGCTGCCGCGGTTGTTGCCGAACGCCCTCCCGTCCCGGAGACTACTTCCGGCACGGTCCCCGGTTCGTCCTTGCCGAATCCTTCAGGCCCGTAAAATGGCCTGATTGCCTGGAAGCCTTGGCCGCCGTGCGTCCAGAGCCCTTCTGCGCCCACACAGACGCATTGGCCCGGTCCGACGCTCGCTCGCCCCGCTGCCGTGACTGTTAGCGCCGCACAGGCGATTGCGGCGCATCGTAATCCGAATAGGGGCGTCATCGCGCTTTCTCCTTCGCTTTTCAAGACGCCCAGATTATGTGACAGCATTTTTTATGCTGATCGCCCGGTATCAATGCACGGAAGTGAACTTCCTGAGGCTGAGGTATTGGCCCTGACGGACCGCTCTACACGTTGAGCAGCGGGCCAGCCGGCACGGCCGCGTCTTCTGCTGGACGATCAAGCTCCGGGCACCATGCGCTCGCCAAGGCAGATGCCGAGCTCGCGCGCGGTGCGTACGGTGTCGCCGCCGACGGGCACGCGCCTGCTACGGCCGGCCACCTCGGCCAGCGCGGCCAATCCGATGTCCTGTCCCTCCAGCGTGACCATGACGCCCGACTGGCCGTTGGCCAGCGTGCGCACCGCCGCGGCGCCGAAGCGCGCAGCCGCGACACGGTCGAACGCCGACGGACTGCCGCCACGGAGCAGGTGGCCCAGCACCACGCTGCGGCATTCCTTGCCGGTCTGCTCCGCCAGCCTGGCTTCGACCCAGGCGCCGATGCCGCCCAGCCGCTCGGCCCGGCCGGCGCCGGCGGCTTCCAGTACTTCGCGCTGTCCGCCGAGCGGTAGCGCGCCTTCGGCCACGACCACGATCGAATGGCGCCAGCCGAGCGCGTCGCGGCCGTGGATGGCGGCGGCGACGGCGCTCGTCTCGAACGGGATCTCGGGCAGCAGGATCGCGTGCGCCCCGCCGGCGATGCCTGCATGCAGTGCGATCCAGCCGGCGTAACGGCCCATCACTTCCACCACCAGCACACGGTGCTGGCTGTCGGCCGTCGTGTGCAGACGGTCGATGCATTCGGTCGCGAAGCCGACCGCAGAGTCGAAGCCGAAGGTCTGCAGCGTCCGGTCGAGGTCGTTGTCGATGGTCTTGGGCACGCCGATCACCCGCAGGCCCTTGCGGTGCAGGCATTCGGCGATCGTCATCGAGCCGTCGCCGCCGACCACCACGAGGGCGTCGAAGCCATGCTGCCGGCACAGCCCGACCAGCTCCTCGCTGCGGTCTTCCTCCGCCAGGCTGCCGTCGTCGCGGCGAACCGGGTAGCGCAGCGGATTGCCGCGATTGGTGCTGCCGAGCATGGTGCCGCCGAGATGGCCGATCCCGTGCACAACCTGCGCCGACAAGGCAACCACCGGCTCGCCAAGGCATTGCGCGGGCGCGAGCAGGCCGTTGAAGCCGTCCCGGATGCCATGGCACTCCCATCCCAAGCGGCCGGCGGCGAGGACGACGGCGCGGATCACCGCATTCAGCCCCGGCGCATCGCCGCCGCCAGTCATGATGGCGATGCGTTTGATGGGCGTCGTCTCCATGCCGGCCTCCTATTGACCGCGCGGCGGGAGCCCGAGACTGCGCTCGACCTCGACCAGGTTGCGCACCGTGGCCACCACCGAGTCGGGGTTCAGGCTGATCGAATCGATGCCCTGCTCGACCAGGTAACGCGCCACTTCCGGATAATCCGACGGCGCCTGGCCGCAAATGCCGACATGGCGCCCGTTGCGCTTGGCACCCGCGATGGCCTGGCGCAGCATTTCCAGCACGCCCGGATCGTGTTCGTCGAAATCGAAGGCGACGATGTCGGAATCGCGGTCCACGCCCAGCACCAGCTGGGTCAGGTCGTTCGATCCGATCGAGAAGCCGTCGAACAGCCGCGCGAAGGCGTCAATCTGGATGACGTTGTTCGGGATCTCGCACATGACGAAGATTTCGAGTCCATCCTCGCCGCGTACGAGGCCGTGCTGGGCCATCGTACGCAACACGTCTTCGGCTTCCTTCACGCGCCGGCAGAACGGAATCATCAGGCGCAGGTTGGACAGGCCCATGGCCTCGCGCACGCGCTTCATGGCCCGGCATTCGAGGGCGAAGCCCTCCGCGTAAGCCGGATGCGAGTAGCGTGCGGCGCCGCGAAAGCCCAGCATCGGATTGACTTCCGACGGCTCGAAGTAGGCGCCGCCCATCAGGCTGGCATATTCATTGGTCTTGAAGTCCGACATGCGCACGATGACCGGTTTCGGCCAGAACGCGGCGGCGATCGTGCCGACGCCTTCGGACAGCTCGCGCACGAAGAATTCCGCCGGCGACGCGTACTCATGGGTCAGCCTGGCGATCGCGGCACGAACGTCCGGATCGGCCACCTTTTCCGGATGCACGAGCGCCATCGGGTGGATGCGGATGTGGTCGGCGACGATGAACTCCATCCGTGCCAGGCCGACGCCGTCGTTCGGCAGGAAACGCGTGCGGAAGGCGGTGTCCGGATTGCCGATATTGACCATGATCCGCGTGCGCGGCATCGGGAGGGCGGCAAGATCGGTGCTGATGCGGCGGAACGGTAGGCGGCCGGCATAGACGTGGCCGGTATCGCCTTCCGCGCAGGAGATGGTCACTTCGTCGCCGGTGCGGATTGCCGCCGTCGCGTCGCCGCAGCCCACCAGCGCCGGCACGCCGATCTCGCGAGCCACGATCGCGGCGTGGCAGGTGCGGCCGCCACGGTTGGTCACCACGCCGGCCGCCGTCTTCATGACGGTGCCCCAGTCTGGCATGGTGGTCTCCGCCACCAGGATCTCGCCAGGCTGGAACTGGTCGAGGTGGTGGGCGTCGGCGACCACCCTTGCCTTGCCGGATGCGACCTTTCCGCCCACCGCGCGTCCGCTTGCCAGCACTTGTCCCTTGCCTTCGAGCCGGTACTCGTCGAGCTGGGTTCCGGATGCGCGCGAGGCGACGGTCTCCGGACGCGCCTGCACCATGTAGAGCTTGCCGTCGATGCCGTCGCGCGCCCACTCGATATCCATCGGTACCGGGTGGCCGGCGCGGGCGGAGTAGTGATCCTCGATCCGCATGGCGGCGTCCGCCAGTTCGAGAACGGCCTCGTCGTCCAGGCAGAAGCGGGTTCGTTCGTCCGGCCCGGTCGGCACGTTACGGGTCGGCTCCGCGGCGCCGGCCGGGGCATATACCATCCTGATCTCCTTGCCGCCGAGGCTGCGCCGCAGGACCGTGCGCCGGCCCTCGCGCCGCAGGGGCTTGAACACGTAGAACTCGTCCGGATCGACGCTGCCCTGCACCACGTTTTCGCCCAGCCCGTAGGCGCCGGTCACGAAGACGACGTCGCGGAAACCGGTTTCGGTGTCGAGCGTGAACATGACGCCGGAGCAGGCCAGGTCCGAACGGACCATCTTCATGACGCCGACCGACAGCCAGACCTTGAAGTGATCGAAGCCGTTTTCGATGCGGTAGACGATCGCCCGGTCCATGAACAGGCTGGCGAAGCAGCGCCGCACGCTGTCGAGCAGCCCGGCACCATCGATGTTCAGATAGCTTTCGTGCTGGCCGGCAAAACTGGCGTTGGGCAGGTCTTCCGCGGTGGCGGAGCTGCGCACGGCCACCGTCAGCGCGTCGCCATATTCGCCGCGCAAGCGCTCCCATGCCTGCAGGATGCCGCTCTCGAGCTCGGGCGGCAGGGGCGCGCGGTAGACGATGGCGCGGGCCTGCGCCGCCCGGCGCGCGAGGTCCTGCATGTCGGCCGGGTCGAGGCCGTCGAGCGCCGCATGCAGTCCTTCCCAAGCGCCGGCGCGGTCGAGCGTGGCCTTGTACGCGGCGGCGGTGACGGCAAAGCCGTTGGGCACGCGCAAACCCTGGCTTCCGAGTTCGCAGTACATCTCGCCGAGCGAGGCGTTCTTGCCGCCGACCAGCCCGACATCCTCCATACCCAGTGTCGAAAACCATCGGATGAAATCGCTAGGGGCTTCCATGGCTTTTCCTCTCGTGCGGGGGGCGATCGGGGAAATCGTAGCAGAGGTGGGTGGCCGTCGAACTTTTATCGTACTCTCACGTGCGCATGACGATGTCAAGACGCGACATCGGAGTGCAATTTGACTGAGGTCAAACAAAAGCTAGTTCACCCCGCCTAGGCTGGATATTGGCCCGGAAACGGAAATGCTGGACCGCAGGGTTCTGGACATGGGTTCGACATGAATCGATCGCTGACCGGCCGGGCATGCCGCCCGCCATCGCCGAGTACCCTGTTGCGCTCGTTCTCGTTCTGCACAGGTATCGAGAACAGTTCACCCGTCATCCGGGGCCCGGATGGCGGGCCGTGCCGTATCGACCAGATGACGGCGTCCGGCCACGACAGGCGGTGGCGCGAAGACTTTCGCCTCGTGCACGAACTCGGGCTGCGCTGCCTGCGCTACGGCCCGCCCTACTATCGAACCCATATCGGTCCGGGCCGGTACGACTGGTCATTTGCCGATGACACTTTCGCCGAACTTTCCAGGCTCGATATCGCGCCGATCGCCGACCTGTGCCACTTCGGCGTTCCCGACTGGCTTGGTAATTTCCAGAACCCCGACTTCCCTTACTACTTCGCCGAGTATGCGGAAGCCTTCGCCCGCCGTTATCCCTGGGTGTGGATGTACACCCCTGTGAACGAGATGCTCGTCACGGCCGAATATTCCGCATTGCACGGCATCTGGAACGAAGGGCTCGCCAGCGGCACGGCCTTCGTGACCGCGTTGTCGAACGTGGTGGAAGCGAACATCCGCGCGAGCGAGGCGATCAGCCGGCATTGCTCGCCGTGGTTCATCCAGAGCGAAGCGACGCGCTATTACCATCCCTACGATCCCGATGCGGCGGAGCGCGCCGATTGCCTCAACGCGCACCGCTTCCTGTCGCTCGATCTCAACTATGCGCGGATGCCTTCGGCCTGCATGGTCGACTACCTGTTCGAGCATGGCATGACACCCTCGAAGCTCGAGTATTTTTTGCGGCGCGCGATCTGGCCCTCCTGCATCATGGGAACGGATTATTATGAAAGCAGCGAGTCGATCGTATTCCCCGACGGGCGGACCAGCGGATCGAATGTGCTGGGCTATTACGGCCTGACGAGGCAATACCACGATCGTTACAGGTTGCCGATCATGCTTACCGAGACCAACCAGGTCCAGTGCCTCAATGCCGTCTTCTGGCTCGAGCGCCAGTGGGCCAACGTGCTGCGGCTGCGCCAGGAAGGCTATCCAATCATCGGCTTCACCTGGTACAGCCTGACCGACCAAATGGATTGGGACATCGACCTGCGCGAGCAGCGCGGCCACGTCACCGAAAACGGCTTGTTCGACATGCAGCGCCGCATCCGCCGCGCCGGCGTCGAATATGGGCGGATCGTCCGCGACTGGAACGAAGTCTTGTCCGGCGGTGTCTGGTTTGACCATACGCCGGGGCACCACTGTTCGTCATGACCAAGAGCCCGGGGCAGGAGAGCGACATGAGCGTTTCCGCACTACTGACCGACCTGTACGAACTGCACATGATGCAGGCTTATCGGGCGGAGGGAATGGATGGCATCGCCGTGTTCGATTTCATCGTCCGCAAGCTGCCGGCCGGCCGCAACTTCCTCGTCGCCGCCGGGCTCGAAGAGGTGCTCGCCTATCTCGAAGCACTCGCCTTTGGCCAGGAAGAGCTTGGCTGGCTGCGCAGCACGGGCAGGTTTTCCGAGAGCTTTCTTCGTTACCTGGGGGCTCTCCGGTTTACGGGCAAGGTCGACGCCATGCCCGAGGGAACGGTGTTTTTTGCCGGAGAGCCGGTGCTGCGCGTGACCGCGCCGATCGCCCAGGCCCAACTGATCGAGAGCAGGGTCATCAACCTGCTCCAGTTCTCGATCCTGGTCGCCTCCAAGGCCGTACGCTGTGTGCTGGCGGCCCAGGGACGGGAACTGGTGGACTTCGGCATGCGGCGGGCCCACGGTGCCGAGGCGGCCATGCTTGCCGCCCGCTGCAGCTTCCTGGCAGGCTTCGATGCGACGGCGACGGTTCTGGCCGGGCAGCGTTACGGCATTCCCGTCGCCGGCACGATGGCGCATGCCTACGTGCAGGCGCACGGCTCCGAAGAGCAGGCGTTCGCCGCTTTCGTTCACGGTTGCAGGGACGGCAGCACCTTGCTGGTCGACACCTACGACGTGCCGCGCGCACTCGAGCACGCGATTGCGCTGGTTCGGCGCCTGCACGATGGCGGCACCGGCCACGTCGCGGCCGTTCGTATCGACAGCGGCGACCTCGCCGAACAGGCCCGGCTCGCGCGCCGGATGCTCGACGAGGCCGGCTGCGGCGACGTCAGGATTGCCGTCAGCGGGGACCTCGACGAATACCGCATCGCCGCGCTCGTGGAACAGGGGGCGCCGATCGACAGTTTCGGCGTCGGAACCCGCATGGCCACCTCGGCCGATGCGCCTTTCCTGGACTGCGCCTACAAGCTGGCGGAATACGATGGACAAGGGCGCCGCAAGCGCTCGCCCGGCAAGGAGACCTACCCGGGACGCAAGCAGGTATTCCGCCGCCTGGACGATGCCGGTATCGTCGTGGAAGACACGGTAGGACTCGAGACCGAATACGTGCGCGGGCGCCCCTTGCTGCAGCCGGTGATGCTGGAGGGGCGGCGTTGTTGTCCGGATTGCACACTGGCCCACATGCGGCAGGAACTGCGCAGCCAGCTGGCCAGCCTGCCCGCCGGCTTGACGGCGCTCGCGCAAGCCGCGCCGCCGCCGGTACGGATTTCTCGCGGCCTGGCCCAGCTGACCACCGTGGTGGATTTTCAGTCCGGGTAAGCCTCAGCCGATGCCGAAACGCCGGATCAGCCATGCCTTGACCGTTTGCGTGGCGACGGCATAGGCGGCCAGGATCCCTGCGAGGCCCCACCAGTAGGCCGGGGGCGGCGGTGCGAATCCGAGGGTGTGCGCCAGGGGCGACCATGGCAGCCACAGTCCGGCGCCGCATACCAGCAGGCTGGAAACCATCAATGGCGCCGATGGACGGTTGGCGAACGTCGGCAGTCCGCTGGTGCGGATCACGTAGACGATCAGGGTCTGCGACAGCAGCGATTCCAGGAACCAGCCGGTCTGGAAGCGTGCCGGATCCTGCGCCGCGCCCAGGCCGAACCAGAGCAGGGCGAAGGTGGCGTAGTCGAACAGCGAGCTGATCGGCCCGAAGCACAGCATATAGCGGCGCAGGCTGTCGACCTCCCAGCGCCGGGGCCGGGCAAGGTAGTCGGGGTCGACGCGGTCGGTCGTCAATGCGGTCTGCGAACAGTCGTACAGCAGGTTGTTCAGCAGGACCTGGACCGGGGCCATCGGCAGGAAGGGCAGCAGTACGCTGGCGCCAAGGACGCTGAACATGTTCCCGAAGTTCGAACTGGCGCTCATGCGGACATATTTGACGATGTTGCCGAACACCGCGCGCCCGACGGTGACGCCTTCGGCCACCGCGACCAGGCTTTTCTGCATCAGGATCAGATCGGCGGATTCCTTGGCGATGTCGGCGCCGGTATCCACCGAGATACCGACGTCCGCCGCTTTCAGGGCGGGGCCGTCGTTGACGCCATCGCCAAGAAAGCCGACGACCCGGCCTGCCCACTGCAGGCTGTGGATCACGCGGGTTTTCTGCTCCGGACTGAGTTTGGCGAACACACTGGCCTGCATCGCCCGCGGTCCCAGTTCGGTGTCGTCCAGGCGGTCGATCTGATCACCGTCCATGACAATATCGTGGCCGATGCCGACCATTCCGCACACATGGCTGCAGACCGCGAGATTGTCTCCACTCAATACCTTGATTGCGACGCCGCTGCGCGCCAGCGCCTGGATCGCCTCGGCCGCGGAATCCTTCGGCGGATCGAAGAATGCAATATAGCCAAGCAGGACCAGGTCGCGCTCCAGTGCCGGGTCGGTCAGGCGTTCGTCGCCCGCGCCCAGCACCCGGTAGGCGATCGCGATGACCCGCAGTCCGTCCGCATTCAGCCCCTGTACCACGGCGCCCAGCTGGTCCGCATGGCCGGCGCCGAAGGGCATCCTTTCGCCACCGCGCCCGGCACTGGTGCAGACGTCCATGATTTCTTCGACAGCCCCCTTGCAGATCAGGATGCGCTGGCCATCCGGCCGGACCAGCACCACGGACATGCGTCGCCGCCTGAAATCGAAGGGAACTTCGCCGATCTTGCGCCAGTCCCGATCGGCGTTCAGGCGGGCATGGACATCGGCATATTGCAGGACGGCCTTGTCCAGCAGGTTTTTCAGCCCGGTCTGGTAAAAGCTGTTCAGATAGGCGTAGTCGACCACGACGTCCGATTCCTTGCCGTCGATGTCGACATGCCTTTCGAGCACCACGCGGTCCTGGGTGAGCGTGCCGGTCTTGTCGGTGCAAAGGACATCGATCGCGCCGAGGGACTGGACGGCGCCGAGGCGCTTGACGATCACTTCCCGCTTCGCCAGCTGCAGCGCCCCGCGCGCCAGGTTGACGGTGACGATCATCGGCAGCATTTCGGGCGCCAGTCCGACGGCGACCGCGGTCGCGAACAGCAGGGCTTCCTGCCAGTTCCCCTTGCTCGCCCAGTTCAGGACAAGAACGAGAGGCGCCATGACCAGCATGATCCGCAGCAGCAGCGCGACCACCCGGTCGATCCCGCGGTCGAAGCTGGTGCGTTCTCGTGCGCTCGCCAGCGCCGCCGCGACCTGGCCGAAACTGGTGGCGGTACCGGTGGCGATGACGAGTGCGCGCGCACTCCCGCTGGTGACATGGGTTCCCATGAAGCCGATGTTGGCGAACCTGGCGCCGGTTCCGTCGACCGGGACGGGACCGTCGCATTTCTCCACCGGCAGCGATTCGCCGGTCAGCGAGGACTGGTCGACGAACAGGTCGACCGTCTCGATGAAGCGCACTTCGGCCGGTACCGGATCGCCGGCCGCCAGTTGCACGATGTCGCCCGGCACCAGCTCTTCGAGCGGATGTTCGGCCGCCGGGGCGCCCGGCCTGAGGACGAGGACGGTGGTCCGTACCAGGGCGCGCAGGCGTTCCACGGCACGGTCGGAACGGTACTCCTGGACGAAACCGAGCAGCGAGGACAGCAGGACGATGACGGCGATGACCGCGGCGCTGATACCCTGGCCGGTAGCGAGGTCAAGCCCGGCAAGACCCAGCAGCAGCAGGGGCAGCGGCCGGACGAGCTGGCCAAGGAGGGCGCGCGCCGGATGGCGCCGCCGCTTCTCCATGACGCTGTTCGGTCCATGGCGGGCCAGCCGGGCGCGGGCTTCGGTGGCGGATAGTCCCTCAGCGCCGCTGCGCAGAAAGCGCAGGGCGGCGCCGGCGTCCAGCCTGGCGACGGCAGCCAGTTCTTCACGGGCGAGCGGCGCCCTCGGCGGCGGCATTCTCAATGTGCGTACAGTACCGGGATATCGGCATCGGCCAGGACGGTCCGGCTGGCGCCGCCCATGCACAGCTCCCGGAACCTGCCGTGGCCATAGCAGCCCATGACAAGCAGGCCGCAGCCGGCTTCCCTGGCCAGCGTCAGCAGGTCGTGGCCGGTATCGTGCCAGGCGTCGCGTACCAGCATGTGCGGCGTCACATGGTGCCGCGCCAGGAAATGCTTCAGGTCCGATTGCTCCATCCGGAACGCCTCTTCGGACGGATCGCGGCCGGCAATCGACACCAGCACCACACCGGTCGAGTGGCGCAGCAATGGCAGGGACGCGCTCAGCGCGAACGACGCCTCCTTGCCGCCGTCCCAGGCCACCAGCACCTTCTGGCTATGCCAGGGCGGCGGGTCGCTGCGCGGCACGACGATCACGGGCCGCGCGCAGCTCAGGATGAGGTATTCCGGCAGCCGTTCCGCCATGTCCGGCATCGATTCCGACGGATCGTCCTGGCTGACGACGACCAGATCGGCAAAGCGCGCCATGCGTGCAAGGCCGTCGTCCGCCTGGTCGCACACAAAACGCTTTTCGTGGCGGACCCCCATCTCGCCGGCGATCTGTTCGAACGCCGCCAGCGCACGTGCGGCATTATCGGCCAGTGGCTTGAAATAGCTGGCGCTGAGCGTGCCTGGCCTGGAGTCATATCCGTGCGGGAAAACGCTGCGCGACACGCCGAACATTGCCGCACCGACCAGGTGGGCGCCGATAGCGTGGGCGAGGGCGGCGGCATAGCGTATGCGTGCCGGCGCATGCACCGATTCGTCGACATGAACGAGGATGGTCTTGAGCATGGCGGTACGCTCCATGGCGGTTGCAACGGGGGCGGGATGGACGGAGGCCGCCGTTGGTTTGCAGTATCCGCATCTGTCATGGTCAAAGTTTGACCCAAGTCAAATCCTCTAATGTGCTTGAGATAGTCCCTTGCTAATATGGCGGGAAGCGCCAAACAGCCGACGCATATATCATGTTTCCCAAGAATTCCAGCGCCGCCGCGGACATCCAGCGCAGGCTCGATCGCCTGCTCGATCATCTGCCCGCCGGCGTGGTCGTGCACGCTTCCGACGGTCGCATTCTCTCGGTCAATCGCCTGGCGCGCGAACTCCTCGACCGCGGGGAAACGGAACTCGTCGGCAGCCAGGCGGACGCCGCGACCTGGAGCTTCGTGGGCGTGGACAAGCAGGCCATGCCACAATCGGCGTATCCGGTGAACGTGGTCTTGCGGACCCGCGCGAAGGTCCGGAACCTGATCGTCGGAGTGCCCGCCAACCTGCCCGAACCCGTACGCTGGCTGATCTGTAATGCCTATCCGGAATTCGATGAGGAGCAGCAGCTGCAGCAAGTGGTCGTGTGCTTCACCGATTGCACGCCGCTGAAGCGCGCCAAGCAGCAGCTGGAAAAGTCCGAAGAGCGGCTCCGGCTGGTACTACGGGGCTCGACCGACGCATCCTGGGACTGGGACCTGGCGGCGGGCGACATCTATTACTCCGATCGCTGGTGGGAGATGCTGGGCTACGCGCCCGGGGCATTGCCGGCCGATCCAGAACTCTGGCTGCGGCTCGTGCACCCCGAGGACGAAGCCAGGTTACGAGAATTCATTGGCACCCTGTTTGCCGACCGGCGCGAAGTCTATGGCGTCGAGTTCCGCCTGCGCCACCGGGACGGCCATTATGTGCCGGTGCTGTCGCGGGGCTTCGTCCTGCGCGATCTGGTGGGCAGGCCGCTCCGTATCGCAGGCACCAATACCGACCTGACCGAACGCAAGGAAGCCGAGCGCCGTATCCATGAGCTGAGTAACTTCGACCAGCTGACCAGCCTGCCCAACCGTAGCTACCTGATCGGGGAAATGCGGAAGATCCTTGCACGTTCGAGCCGCTCGGGCCAGGTGGGCGCCATATTTTCCCTCGATCTGGATAACTTCCGGCTGATCAACGACAGTCTGGGAATCGAAGCCGGCGACAGCCTGTTGAGGCAGGTGGCAGACCGGCTGCGCGACATCCTGCCTCCGGGCGCGCAAGTCGCGCGTGCGGGCGCGGACGAATTCGTGATCGTGATGGAGGAGTTGGGGCGAACCGCCAGGCAGGCCGTGGGCGAAGCGAGCCAGGCGGCCAGGAAGTTCCTCGAAGTATTGGAAAAGCCCTATGTCTGGGCCGGCAGCGACGTCCGGAGCACGGCGAGCATCGGCGTGACGGTGTTCGACGCCGCGGCGACCGATATCGACACGGTTCTGAAGCAGGCTGCGCTTGCGATGAACGAGGCAAAAGTCCATGGCCGCCATGGTCTGCGTTTCTTCGATACCCGCATGCAGGCGGCCGCCGACCTGCAGGCCGCGCTCGAGAAAGCGATACACGGCGACGGCGGGTTGCGCCAGTTCGTGCTGTACTGCCAGCCGCAATTCAGTCGCCGCGGCCGGCTGATAGGGGGCGAGGTGCTGGTACGCTGGCGCCGGCCGGACGGCGAGCTGCTCGGACCCGACGAATTCATCGGCCTGGCCGAGTCGTCGGGCCTGATCCTGCCCTTGGGACACCATGTGCTCGAGCAAAGCTGCCGCGTACTCGGGCGCTGGCGCCGCGACAGGTCGCTGCGCGAGCTCAAGCTCGGTGTGAATGTCAGCGTGCACCAGTTACGGGATCCCGGCTTTCCCGACAGCGTCGCCGCCATTCTCGCCGACACCGGCGCGCCAGCCGGAAGGCTCTGCCTGGAGCTGACCGAAAGCGTGTTTGCCGAAGACATGATGACGATGACCGAAAGCATGCAGCGCCTGCGCATGCAGGGTATTCATTTCTCGCTCGACGACTTCGGTACCGGCTATTCCTCTTTGGCTTACCTGAAGCGGTTTCCCTTGGCCGGCCTGAAGATCGACCGCTCTTTCGTGCACGACGTGCATATCGATCCGAATGCGGTTCCCATCATCAAGGCCATCATCGCACTGGCGCGAACGCTCAAGCTCGACATCGTCGCCGAAGGCGTCGAGCACGAGGCGCAGCGCAAATTCCTGGCCGCACGCGGCTGTTACGCCCTGCAGGGCTATCTGCTCGGCCGGCCGGTGCCGATCGAGGAGTTCGAGCAGGCGCATCGTGCGGCCGCGGAGGCATGAACCGCTGCCCGAACCTTTTCAATGCGCGAGGATCACCGGCAGCGGCAGGCGGCGCAGCACGGTACGGCTGACGCCCCCGAGCAGGATCTCGCGGTAGCGCGAGTGGCCGTAGCAGCCCATGACCAGCAGCTCGGCCCTGCGGTCCTCGACCAGTACCAGCAAGGCATTGCCGACTTCGCCCTTCGCATGGTGGCGGCGCACGTCGGCGTGGACGCCATGACGGGACAGGAAGCGGGCCAGGTCGACATCGCCTGCCGGCGAACGCGCGCTCGAACTCTCCTCGTCGAAGAGCACCACCTCCACTTCCGCGGCGCCGGCGAGCAGCGGCAGCGCCTGGCGTACCGCGCGTGCGGCCTCGGGACTGCCATTCCAGGCAAGCACCACACGTGTGAAGCCGGGCGTATACGGGCGGCCGTTCGGCAGAACGAGTACGGGGGCAGGGGAGTTCATGGCGACGTATTCGGGAATGCCGGCACCTGCCCCGTGGCCGGAAGAGGAGGCGGCAGCGTGTCCGACGACGACCAGGTCGGCGTACAGGGCCTGGAGTGCAAGGGCCATGGCGGGATCCTCGTCGTCGATGCGGTGCTCGAACGAGGCGACCGACATCCGGCGTGCGACCGTATCGAACTGGCTGGCACATCGCTCGGCGGATTCGCGCATCTCGCCGAACAGGGGCGTGAGATCGCCCAGTTCCACCCCCGGAAGTGCGGCCTCCCGCATGAAGCGCAGGATGCCGGTCTGCGCCATCCCGATCAGGTGCGCGCCATGCAGATTCGCGAGCTGGGCAGCGAAGGCAATACGTTCGGCCGCCTCCTGTGATTCGTCGACATGGACGAGTATGGTCTTGATATCCATCTTGGACTCCCGGGAGATGATGCAGCCGTCAGCGCGCGCTGGACGCCAGGGCATCGACAAGCAGGCTGGACTGCGGATTGCTGGTCTTGCCGCCGATTATCTCGCTCGCGGACAAGGTGCGCCGGTAATAGGCATTGTTGAGATTCTGGCTGTAGCGGACGCCGTTCAGCTCGACGGTGGCGGCATCGCCGAACAGGCCCTTGCTGTCGGCCCAAGCGACGACGTCGCCCGCGCGCGCGGAACCTTCGACCATCCTGTTCCAGTTCATGATCGTCAAGCCGGCAGTGGCGCTCAGGGAGACGCTGGTCTTCTTCAGGAAGGCATCGACGGCGTTCTGGTTGTTCAGCACGAAGGCAAGTGCGCCGCCTTGCACGCCGGCCTGGAGGCCGAGGCTCAGGCTGCCGGTGTTGTAGAAGACAGGCTGCGACCAGCTCCCGTCATCGCGTTTCACCAGCAGCAGACCGGTACCGCCTTCGGCGCCGATGCCGACCGCCGCACGCTTATAGGCGGGCACGATGAAGATACCCTTGGCGGCCCCCAGCAGCGGATGCATGCGGGTATCCAGCTCCAGCTGACGGACGACGTTCACCGCCCGCGTCACGTTACGCTCGGCGGCGGCCAGCGGCCGGTCGGCCGACGCGGTCGTGTCGGCGTTCGCGGGGCGCTCGTCCTGTGCGTGCACCAGGCCGGGGCCGGCCAGCAGCACGGCGACAGCAAACTGCAGCGCGCTTTCACTGATGAAATCCATGATGCACTCCTTCCGTCAAATGATTGTGACTGGTCAATGCTAGTCCTTCGAAATGACTGTCTGGTATGACGAAGATCAAAAATCCATTCATCACGAACAATTTGACGTAGGTCATACATGGCCGCCTCGCCTCACTTCTATAGTGCGAAGTATTCAGGAAACGTCGGCCTCGCCAATGGAACTTCGAACTCCCGAGAGCCCGCTGCGAGACATGCCGGGCAACGCTCCCGCAACGACGAACAAGAGGCTCGTCAAGCGCCTCGTCGCGGCTGCGGCCGTGCTTGTGCTGGCCATTGGCGGCGCCCAGGCGTGGAAGCTGTCGCGCCAGCAGGGCCCGGGGCCCGGATTTGTCAGCGGCAACGGCAGGATCGAGGCGGTGGAAGTCGACATCGCCACCAGATTGCCGGGCCGGGTCGTCGACGTCCTGGTCGACGAAGGCGATCCGGTAAAAGCAGGCCAGCTGCTGGCGCGCATGGATGCCGGCTCCCTGCATGCGCAGAAGAGCGAGTCGCTGGCGCGGGAGCAACAGGCCCGCGACGCCGTGGCCGGTGCGCAGGCGCAGCTGGCGATGCGCCGGAGCGACCTGGCGGCAGCGGCTGCGCTGGTGGCGCAGCGCGAGAGCGAACTGGATGCCGCGCGACGGAGACTCGCACGGTCGACCGTTCTGGCCCAGGCCGGCGCCACATCGCAGCAGGAGCTGGACGACGACCGCGCCCGCGCCGACGCGGTGCGCGCCACGCTGATGGCGGCGCGCGCACAGGTCGATGCGGCAGGCGCGGCCGTGGCGGCTGCCCGGGCCCAGGTGGTGCAGGGCCGCTCCGCGATCGAAGCCGCCGTCGCCACGACCGCGCGGATCGATGCCGACCTGCGCGACGAGGATCTGCTGGCGCCGCGCGCCGGCCGCGTCCAGTATCGCGTGGCCCAGGCCGGCGAAGTGCTGGGCGCGGGAGGCAAGGTGCTGAACCTGATCGACTTGACGGATGTCTACATGACCTTCTTCATTCCAGAGGAGGCCGCCGGCCGTGTCGCGCTCGGTACCGAGGTCCGCCTGGTGCTGGACGCGGCGCCGGACTTCGTGGTCCCGGCCACCGTCAGCTACGTCGCGAGCAGCGCGCAATTCACGCCCAAGTCCGTCGAGACCGCCAGCGAAAGGCAGAAGTTGATGTTCCGGGTAAAAGCCCAGGTCGACCGGCGGCTTCTGGAGCGCCATGCCGACCAGGTCAAGGCCGGCGTGCCCGGCGTCGCCTGGATCCGTCTCGATCCCAAGCGTCCCTGGCCGGCCGCGCTGGCGCTGAGGGGCTCGCCATGAGAGACGCGGCGCCGGCTGCCCGGCTTGCCGGCCTCAGCCTGCGCTATGGCCGCGTGACGGCCCTGGACCGGGTCGATCTCGAACTGCCCGCGGGCGGGATGACAGCCCTGATCGGTCCCGATGGCGTCGGCAAGTCGAGTCTGCTTGCAACGGTTGCCGGGGCGCGCCGCATTGCCGAGGGCAGGGTGGAGGTGCTTGGCGGCGACATGGCCGACGCCCGCTACCGCGCCATCGTCTGTCCAAGGATTGCCTACATGCCCCAGGGCCTCGGCCGCAACCTGTATCCGAGCCTGACGGTGGAGGAAAACCTGCAATTCTTCGCGCGACTGTTCGGCATCGGCGGCAGGGAGCGGCGCGCGCGGATCGACCTGCTGGCAGCAAGCACCGGGCTGTTGCCCTTCCTAGGGCGCCCGGCCGGCCAGCTGTCGGGCGGAATGAAGCAGAAACTGGGTTTGTGCTGTGCGCTCGTGCACGATCCGGACCTGCTGATCCTGGACGAACCCACCACAGGTGTCGATCCGTTGTCGCGCAGCCAGTTCTGGGAGCTGATCGGCGCCATCCGGCAGGCGCGCCCAGGCCTCAGCGTGCTGGTGGCAACCGCCTACATGGAAGAGGCGAGCCGCTGCGACTGGCTGGTAGCGCTGGACGGCGGGCGCGTACTGGCCAGCGGCACGCCGGCGGCGCTTCTCGAAAAAGGCGGCGGCGTCAGTCTCGAAGCGGCTTTCGTAGCCTTGCTGCCGGCGGAGCGCCGCGCCGGCTATCGTGCCCAGGGTCCGCAGCCGCGCCAGCCGGTGACCGGCGGCGCGCTTGTCATCGAAGCCGATCGGCTGTCGCGGCGTTTCGGCGACTTCGACGCCGTGAAGGATGTCAGCTTTCGCATCACGCGCGGCGAGATCTTCGGTTTCATCGGCTCGAACGGCTGCGGCAAGACCACGACGATGAAGATGCTGACAGGACTGTTGCCGGCGACCGCCGGCACAGCCAGGCTGTTCGGCGAGGAGACGGGTGCGGACGGCGTCGAGGCGCGCCGGCGGGTCGGCTACATGTCGCAGGGCTTTTCACTGTACCAGGAGCTGACCGTGCGCCAGAACCTGATGCTGCATGCGCGGCTGTTCGACCTCGGCGAAGCGCTGGCGGAGGCGCGCTGCGCTGCGCTCGCCACCCGTTTCGGCCTCGAAGCCTTGCTCGACATCCTGCCGGCCAAGTTGCCGCTGGGGGTGCGCCAGCGCCTGTCGCTGGCGGTGGCCATGGTGCATGAACCCGAGCTGTTGATCCTGGACGAACCCACCTCCGGCGTCGACCCGATCGCGCGCGACCGGTTCTGGGAGGCGTTGTTTGCCTTGTCGCGCAGGGATGGCGTGACGATTTTTATTTCCACCCATTTCATGAACGAGGCCGAGCGCTGCGATCGCGTGGCCCTGATGCATGCCGGTCGGGTACTGGCCACCGGCACGCCCGACGCATTGCGGCGGGAACGCGGCGCCGCCAGCCTGGAGGAGGCGTTTACCGGCTGGCTGCGCGATGCCGCGCCAGGCGAAGTGCAGGGGCCGCCGAAGCTGCCGGAAGCCGGCCTGGCCGCGCGCGGCGGCTGGCTGCGGCGCGCGAGCAGTTACGCCTGGCGCGAAGCACTCGAACTGCGGCGCGATCCGGTGCGCGCCAGCCTGGCGATGTTCGGTTCGCTGTTGCTCATGGTCGTGATCGGCTACGGCATCAACCTGGACGTGGAAGACCTGCGCTTCGCGGTGCTGGACCGCGACGGGACCAGCCTGAGCCGCGACTATGCGCTGAACCTGGCCGGGTCCCGCTATTTCATCGAACGGCCCGCGCTGGCCGGCTACGAGGACATGGATGCCAGGATGCGCGCCGGCGAACTGGCGCTGGCGATCGAGATTCCGCCGGGCTTTGCACGCGCGGTCGAGCGCGGTCGGCCGGCGCAGATCGGGGCCTGGATCGATGGCGCCATGCCGGTGCGCGCCGAGACCGTGCAGGGCTATCTGCTCGGCATGCACCAGGAATGGCTGCGCAGCCGGGCAGCGGCATCGGGCGCGGAGAGTATGCCGTCCGCTGTCGGCATCGAAACGCGTTTCCGCTACAACCCCGACGTGCGCAGCCTGCCTGCGATGGTGCCCGGCATCATGGCCTTGCTCCTTCTCATGCTGCCGGCGATGCAGGCCGCGCTGGCCGTGGTGCGCGAGAAGGAAATGGGCTCGATCGTCAACCTGTATGTCACGCCGGTGCGGCGCAGCGAATTCCTGCTCGGGAAGCAGGCACCCTATGTGGTGCTGGCGATGGTGAATTTCCTGCTGATGGTCCTGATGGCGGTGACGATCTTCCGGGTGCCCTTGAAAGGCAGCTTCCCGGCCCTGGCTGCGGCAGCGTTCCTGTACTGCATCTGCTCGACCGGCATCGGTCTCCTCGCGTCCAGCTTTACGCGCAGCCAGATCGCAGCACTCTTTTTCACGATGATCGGCACCATGATCCCCGCGATCCAGTATTCTGGACTGATCAATCCAGTGGTCGCGCTGGAAGGCATCGGACGTGCGCTTGGGGAGGCGTATCCGGCATCGCACATGCTGACCATCAGCCGGGGAATATTTGGCAAGGCGCTTGGGATTGCCGGCCTGGCGCCGGATTACCTGGCCCTGGCCATCGCGGTGCCGGTCATCCTTGGCCTTGCGGTGCTGGCCTTGCCGAAGCAGGAGCGCTAGCATGGCCGCCGTCTCGTTCCGCAAGATATGGTGGCTTGGCATCAAGGAATGGTGGAGCCTGGCGCGTGACCCGGTGATGCTGCTGCTGATCCTGTACACCTTTACGGCCGGCGTGTACATCGCCGCCACCGCCCAGCCGGACACCTTGAGCCGCGCCGCCCTCGCGATCGTCGACGAAGACCAGTCCCAATTGTCCGCGCGCCTGCGCGCCGCCTTCGTGCCCCCGCAATTCATGCCGCCCGAGCAGATCACGCTGGAGGAGGCCGATGCGCGGCTCGACCGCGGACGCGCGACCTTCGTGCTGGTGATACCGGCCGGCTTCCAGCGCGACGTGCTTGCCGGCCGGCCGGCGGAACTGCAGCTGAACGTCGACGCCACACGGATGAGCCAGGCTTTTACCGGCAGCAGCTACGTTCAGCAGATCGCCCTCGGCGAAATCGCGGTCTTCCAGCAGCGGGTACGGCTGGAATCCCCGCCTCCCGTCGAGCTGTCGGTGCGTGCCCGCTTCAATCCGGCGCTGGCGCCTTCATGGTTCGGTGGCCTGGCGGAAATGGTCAACAACATCACGATGCTGTCGGTCATCCTGACCGGGGCCGCGCTGATCCGCGAGCGCGAACACGGGACCGTCGAGCACCTGCTGGTGATGCCGGTACGGCCGCTCGAAATCATGCTTGCCAAGCTGTGGTCGATGGCGGCGGTGGTGCTGCTGGCCGCGCTGGTCGCCCTGCTGGGTATCGTCAAAGGCCTGCTGCACGTGCAGATCGGCGGCTCGGTGACGCTGTTCCTTGCCGGGGCGGCGCTCCACCTGTTCGCGGTGACTTCGCTGGGCATCCTGTTGGCGACCCTGGCGCGCAGCATGCCGCAGTTCGGCATCCTGGTGGTCCTGGTCCTGCTGCCGCTGCAGATGCTGTCGGGCGCGACCACGCCGCGCGAGAGCATTCCCTATGGGTTGCGCCAGCTGATGCTGCTCGCCCCGACCACCCATTTCGTCGAATTCAGCCAGGCGGTCCTGTTCAGGGGCGTCGGCCTCGACGTCGTATGGCCACGCTTCCTGGCGCTGGCGGCGATCGGCGCCGCTCTGTTCGGGATAGCGCTGGCGAGATTTGGAGCGGCAATCCGTCAATAAGCAGAGGAGAAGGCATATGGAAAGGCTTGCATTGGTCACCGGAGGCACGCGCGGACTCGGCAAGGCGATCGCGCTGGCGTTGCGCGATCGCGGCTGCCGGGTGGTCGCCACCTGCCGCGGCGAAGGGCTGGAGGCGCAGCGGATGGAAGAGGAGTGCGGGATTCCGGTCGAGTACTGGGATGTCGCCGACTTCGAGGCCTGCCGGGCCGGTGTCGCGCGGATCCGCGAACGCCTGGGACCGGTCGAGATCCTGGTCAACAACGCCGGCATCACGGCGGATGCGGCGTTCCACAAGATGAGCGAGGCCCAGTGGTGGGATGTCCTGCGCACCAACCTGGGGTCGATGTACAACGTGACGCGCCAGGTGATCGAGGACATGCGCGAACGGCGCTACGGCCGCATCGTCAACATCAGCTCGATCAACGGGCGCAAGGGGCAGGCCGGGCAGTCGAATTACGCGGCGGCGAAAGCCGGCATCCTGGGCTTCACCCGTTCGCTGGCGCTGGAGAATGCTTCCCGCAACATCACCGTCAACGCGGTGGCGCCCGGGTATTGCGATACCGCGATGGTGGCCGCGGTGCGACCGGACATGCTGCAATCCATCGTGGCCGGCATCCCTGTCGGGCGGCTGGGCGAACCCGGGGACGTGGCGCGCCTGGTGGCCTTCCTGGCGGACGAGGCGGCCGGTTTCGTCACCGGCGCGACCTTCGACGTCAATGGTGGCCAGTACATGGCCTGAGCGGAGTTACCGGCATGGATGCCTCGATGACGGCGATGGTGCTCGACGCTCCCGGCAAGGCGCTCCGGCAGGAACGCCGTCCGGTGTCGATGCCGCATGGCTACGATATCCTGATCCGCGTCGCTGCCTGCGCGGTTTGCCGGACCGACCTGCATGTGGTCGACGGCGAGCTGCCGCCGCACCGCCTTCCGCTGGTTCCCGGTCACGAGATCGCCGGGGTGGTGGCCGCCTGCGGCCCACTGGCCTCGCGCTGGCGCCCCGGACAACGGGTAGGCGTACCTTGGCTGGCCGGAGCCTGCGGCGAATGTGCGTATTGCCTCGGCGGGCGGGAGAACCTGTGCGCCAAGGCCCGTTTCACCGGCTACGACCGCGATGGCGGATTTGCCGGCTTCACGCTGGCGGACGAGCGCTTCTGCTTCGGCTTGCCGGATGCCTACGACGACCGGCATGTCGCGCCGCTGCTGTGCGCCGGTCTGATCGGCTACCGCGCCTACGCCATGGCCGGTCTGGGGCGGAGGCTGGGTTTGTATGGCTTTGGCGCCGCGGCGCATCTGGTCGCTCAGCTTGCCATCCAGGACGGCCGCGAAGTCATGGCCTTTACCCGTCCGGGCGATGCGCGCTCCCAGGCGTTCGCGCGTTCGCTCGGCGCCCGATGGGCGGGAGGGGCGAATGACGCGCCTCCCGAAGAACTCGACGCCGCCATCCTGTTCGCGCCGGCGGGGGAGCTCGTGCCGCAGGCGCTGGCGTCAACCGCCAGGGGGGGCACCGTCGTGTGCGCCGGTATCCATATGAGCGATATCCCGGGATTTCCTTACTCCCTGCTATGGGGCGAGCGTTGCGTGCGCTCGGTGGCGAACTTGACCCGCGCGGATGGCGCAGCCTTCCTTTCCCGCGTCAGCGACGGGCAACTGAAGACGAGTGTCGTGGTCTACCCGCTGGCCGCGGCAAACCAGGCCCTGGACGATCTGCGCGGCGGGAGGATAGACGGTGCCGCGGTGCTGGTGCCGTAAGGCGAAACCTCAGGCCGCCTGGTGATGCTGGTGTCCGGCCACGACGACGCGGTTGCGTCCGGCCCCCTTGGCGCCGTACAGGGCGCCGTCGGCCTCGCGCAGCAGCGTTTCCCAGTCACATCGGTCGCGGCAGACGCTGATCCCGATGCTGACGGTGCAGCGCAATTCGGATGGTGCGCCGGGAATCTGCTGGCCGGCGAAGGTCTCGCGGATGCGCTCCGCGCACACGGCCGCTTCTTCCGCCCCAGCCTCGGGCAGGACGCAGACGAATTCTTCTCCGCCGACTCGGCCGACGTAATCGCTGGCACGCAAGGTATTCATGCAGGTGGCGACGAGGGCGCGGATCACGGCGTCTCCCGCGGCATGGCCGTAGGTATCGTTGACGCGCTTGAAATGATCGATATCGAGCATCGCGACGGCGAGGGCATGGCCATGGCGCTGCGCCAGCGACAGGTCGTGCCGGGCCAGTTCGGTCAGGTAAGCGCGTGACAGCGCGCCGCTCAGGTTGTCGTAGCGGCATGCGCTCAGAAGTTTTCGTTCGCGCAGCCACGCTTCGCGGCGGACGCGAAGGGACGCCATGCCGAGCATGATGGCCAGCGCGGGCGCCGCAATGCACGCGATCCAGATGGCGAACGCGGCCGCGGAGGGCAGCATCAAGGCGCCGAGAGCGCCATACAACAGTGCGGGAGATGCGAGTATCCGCAGGCATTGCCTCGGGCGCGGCTCCAGCAGGCCGGCGGCCACCATCCAGAAGAAGAGGGTCGGCATCGCTTCCAGTACTCCATCTCCCAAGGGATGGACGCTGACGGCAAGCGCCACGGCATGGAGGAAATAAACGAAAGACGCGCGGCCGGTCGGGGAGGGACCGGAACGGGGCATCCGGTAAGTGAAGGACGCGGTGGCGACCAGCGCCAGCCGTATGACCAGGCTGCCAGGCGATTGTCCCGTTCCGAGGAGATAGCTCCACAAGCCGGCGCCCAGCACGGCAATGCCGAACACCGCGCAGAAGCCCGGTAGCAGACGTCTCAGGTAGCGGTCGGAGCGGCGCTCGAACAGGCGCGACAGGTCGAGCGGCGACGGCAGCGTGGCGTGTGATGGCGGCGCCGGCGCCAGCGCCAGCGCTTCGTCTGCCTTGTTCATCGCCGGCGCCGCGGCTGTCGTAGCCGCGCCGGAATGGCGTCCTTGCGTTCGGCGGCGAAACGGCAGCGCAGGCGTAACGGGCGAGGCATGCCGGCACGTGCCAGTACCGCCGACAGGCGATGCAGCGAGAGCACGACCGCGAGAGCTGCGGCGATCTGCCGGCCCGTCTCTGCATCTCCGCGTTCGACTCGCGACGCGACCCGGTGCAGGGAGCACAGGATCATCGCGTTTTCGGCCCGCCGTTCGTGCAAGTGACGGTCTCCCAGCAGTTCGAGCAGCAGCTCCTCGTGGCGCAGCCCGGCTTCGACAGCGGCGACCATCGAAGGAAACCCGCGGACGAAAGCGGCGTCCGGCTGCTTCATGATCTCTCGGATCTGGAAGACGAGTTCCGTGTGCAGGTGCCGCAGGGCGGCGCGAACGGGACGTACCCTGTGGGTGCTGGTGGACAGGATCATGATGGCTTGCCTGAAATGCTCGCTAGTGGGAAAGAAACACCGGAAGATGAGCCCAGCGTAATACCGTTGTCGTGATCCCTTCGGTCAAGGCTTCGCGCACGCGTGAGTGCCCGTACGCACCCATGACGATCAGGTCCGCATCGGCATCGACCGCTGCCGCCAGGATCGACATGCCGGGGTCGTCGGACCGAGTTTTGCGGCAGGTGTCGGCAGTGACACCGTGCCGTTCCAGCCAGGCCGCAAGCGCCGTGCATGCTTCGTGCTCGAGACAGGTCGCGGGGAGCTGGGTGCCGATCCCCAGCACGGTGGCATGACGCGCCTGCCTGAGGAGTGGCAGGGCGGCGGCCACCGCGCGCATCGCGCCGGCGCTGCCGTCCCAGGCAACCACGACCTCGCCATCGAGGCGAGGAGAATATCTCGAGCCGGGCATGACCAGCGCCGGATGTCCTCCTTCCAGCAACACCCGTTCCGGCAGGTCGGTCGGGCTCAGGGGATCGATCACCATGCGGTCGGGTTGTCCGAGCACGGCAAGATTGCAATAACGTGCGGCGAGCGGCAGGCCGCCGTCGGCATCGTCGTCGATCAGCCTTGCTTCGAAAGACGAGACGTCTTCCTGTCGCGCCAGCAGAGAGAAGCGGTCGAGCGCCTGCAGGGCTTCGGCGCGCAAGGTCTGGCAGCGCGCGGCAAGCGGGCCGCGGCCGGCAGCCAGTACTTCCGGCGGCAGGAAACGCGAGATACCCGTCGTTGCCGCGCCGATCAGGTGGGCGCCGAACCGACGCGCAAGAAGCGCCGCGCAATGGATGCGCGAGGGCGCGCCGTCGCCAAGGTCGACATGCACGAGGATCGACTTGTAGCTCATGGGCTGCTCCGGTGGGGAAGTGCACAAGGTCGAGCCTAATCCGAGGCATTGTGCATGTCTACGACGAAGGCGGCTTTAGCACAATTAACTAGTCATATTTTGACTTGAGTCAAAAATTTGGCGGTCGATCCCGCTAGGCTTTGCGGAACATGAACGAATCGGAACGAGACGCCAAGATGAGCATACGCAACCTCGAGTATTTCTTTCGTCCGCAATCCATCGCGGTGATAGGCGCTTCGAACCGGCCTGGCAGCGTCGGCGCTACGGTTCTGGCCAACCTCGTCAGTGCAGGCTTTCCCGGCCCGATCTGGCCCGTCAATCCCAGGCACCGGCGGCTCGAGGGTCTGCCGGTGGTTCGTGACGCCGCCGACCTGCCGGGAGCGCCGGAACTGGCGGTCATCTGCACCCCTGCCGCGACGGTGCCGGCAATCGTCGCCAGCCTCGGCCGGCTCGGTTGCCGTGCCGCGGTCGTACTCAGCGCCGGGCTCGATGCCACGGGTGGCGATGGCCGCAGCCTGCGCCAGGCCATGCTGGACGCTGCCCGGCCGCATCTGCTGCGCCTGCTCGGACCGAACTGCGTCGGCCTGCTGGTCCCCGGCAGCGCGCTGAATGCCAGCTTCGCCCCGGTGGCGGCGCTGCCGGGACGGATTGCCTTCGTGGCGCAGTCGGGTGCGCTGGTAACCGCGGTGCTGGATTGGGCGCGAGCCCGCCGGATCGGGTTCTCCTGTTTCGTGTCGCTCGGCGACGGCAGCGACGTCGACTTCGGCGACCTGCTGGATTACCTGGCGGACGACAACGGTACCGATGCCATCCTGCTGTATGCGGAGAGCGTACGTCAGGCCCGCAAGTTCATGTCGGCGGCACGCCGCGCCGCGCGCGCCAAGCCGGTTGTGATCGTGAAAGCAGGCAGGGTCGCCGAGGCGGCGCATGCGGCGTTCAGCCACACCGGCGCGCTTGCCGGTTCCGACCTCGTCTACGACGCCGCGATCCGCCGTGCCGGCATGTTGAGGGTCCATACCACCGAGGAACTCTTCGATGCGGCCGCGATGCTGTCCCAGCCGCGCCGGCCGTCAGGGCCGCGCCTGGCGATCCTGACGAACGGGGGTGGCCCCGGCGTGATGGCGACCGATGCCCTGATCGAGGGGGGAGGGCAGCTTGCCCGGCTGGGGACCGCGACCCTGGAGCGTCTTTCGATGGATCTGCCCCCGACCTGGTCACGGGGCAACCCGGTCGACGTCATCGGTGACGCGCCGGTGGAGCGCTACCGGCTGGCACTGGCAGCCCTGCTCGAAGAGCCCGGCGCCGACGCCGTGCTCCTGATTCATGCTCCGACCGCCATCGTGCCGAGCGACGCCATCGCGCGCGCGCTGTTGCCGCTGCTGCGCGCAGCCAGGCGTCCGGTGCTGTGCTGCTGGATGGGCGGCGCCAGCGTCGAGCAGGCGCGCGGCTTGTGTGCGGACGCCGGCCTGCCGGTGTTCGATACGCCGGAAGAAGCCGTGCGCGGCTTCCTGCAGCTGCTTGCCTATCAGCGCAACCAACAACTGCTGATGCAGGTTCCCGCGGCCGGGACCATGGTGCCGCCGGACCGCCGGGCTGCCCGGGGCCGCGTCGAGGCGCTCCTGGCCCAGGGAAGCGCCAGGGTCGGCGAAGCCGACGCCAAGGCGATTCTCGCCGCCTATGGCATCCCGGTGGTGCGGACCGAGGTGGTGTCCGATCCGGTGGAGGCAGTGCGGGCGGCCGGCCGGATCGGCTATCCGGTGGCGCTGAAGATTCTTTCGCCGGACATCGCGCACAAGAGCGATGTCGGCGGTGTGGCGCTCGACCTCGCCGATGGACCAGCCCTCGAAGGTGCCGCCGCGGCCATGCTCGCGCGGGTACGCCATCTCCTGCCGGAAGCGCGCCTGGACGGCTTCACGGTACAGGCGATGGCGAGGCGGCCGCGGGCCCATGAACTCATCGCCGGCGTCAGCACGGATCCCCTGTTCGGGCCGGTCGTCCTGTTCGGCCAGGGCGGCGTTGCGGTCGAGGTGACGGGCGACCAGGCGATCGCGCTGCCGCCCTTGAACCGCATACTGGCCGCGGACCTCGTCGGGCGTACCCGGATCGCGCGCCTGCTGGCGGGCTTTCGCGATTACCCTGCGGCCGACATGGAGGCACTCTACGATGTGCTGGTAAGGATCGGCCAGATGATCGCGGACTTGCCGGAGCTGGCCGAGCTCGACATCAATCCCCTGCTGGCGGGCGCCGACGGCGTGATCGCGCTGGATGCGCGCATGCGGCTCGCGCCCGTGCCGCCAGGGCAGGATCCGCTGGCCAGGCTGGCGATCCTGCCTTATCCGGACCGCCTGGAGCGGCAGGTCGAAACGCCCCTGGGAACGCTGACCCTGCGTCCGATACGACCCGAAGATGCGCCGGCGCACCAGGAATTCTTCCACGCGCTGAGTCCGGAAGACGTGCATTTCAGGATGTTCGGTGCGATGCGGGAGCTGCCGGCAGCCCAGCTGGCGCGTTTCACCCAGATCGACTATGCGCGTGAAATGGCCTTCATCGCCACCCGGCCGCAAGACGGCCGCGACGAAACGCTGGGCGTGGTGCGGGTCGTGATCGATCCCGACGATGTGGAAGGCGAGTTCGCCATCGCCATACGCTCGGCGCTGAAGGGCCAGGGCCTGGGCGGCCTGCTGATGGACTGCCTGATCGATTATTGCCGCGAGCACGGCCTTGTCCGGTTGCGCGGCGCCGCGCTGGCCGATAACGTCCGCATGCACGGGCTGGCACGGCGCTGCGGCTTCGACGTACGTGCCGCAGACGACGGCACGGTCGTGATGAATCTGCAGCTGGCATCCGGAACGGGAGGCTGAGGTGAACAAGGCGATTCTCATCATCCAGGGACATCCGGATTGCCGCCGCCAGCACCTGTGCCATGCGCTTGCCGATGCCTATGCCGACGGCGCGATTGCCGCCGGCCATGCCGTCGACCGGATCGAACCGGCACGCCTGCGCCTGCCACTGCTCGACAGCGTAGAGGATTGGCAGCACCAGGCACCCATGCCCGAGGTGGCCGCGGCCCAGGAAGCGATCCGGCACGCGCAGCACCTCGCGCTGTTCTACCCCTTGTGGCTCGGCGACATGCCGGCGATGCTTAAAGGTTTCCTGGAACAGGTGGCACGGCCCGGCTTCGCGATCGATCCGGCCGCGCGCAATCCCCTGCGTGCCGGCCTGCTGCGGGGCCGCAGCGCGCGCGTGGTGGTCAGCATGGGAATGCCGGCCAGCCTGTACCGGTGGTTCTACGGTGCCCATGGCGTACGTCTCATGAGGCGCAACATCTTGCGCTTCGCGGGAATCTCCCCCGTGCATACCACGCTGGTGGGCGGCGCCGGCGCCCTCACACCGGAACAGGTGGCGCTCTGGTGTTCCAGACTGAGGCGCTTGGGCGAGTCGGCATCCAAGACAGGTTCAAGGCGCCAGCACATAGCTTCCGGGCGCGGCCCCGAGGCTGAGGACGGGAGGCGGCGCCGACGTCATCGGACCTGCCCGGCGCGCCAGCCAGGACTCCCATGCCGGCCACCAGCTGCCGTCCTGGTATTCGTTCAGCGCCTGCCATCTGTCGGGGTCGACATAGGGCGCATCCTGTGCATGGGCTGCCATCTGGTAGCTGCGCCCCGGAGTGCCGGGCGGCGACACGACACCTGCATTGTGCCCGCCCGTGGTCAGCAGGAAGGTGACCTCGGTGTCGCTCAGTGGAACGATCTTGTAGACCGAGTGCCAGGGCGCCACGTGGTCGGTGAGCGTGCCGACCGCGAAGATGGGGATGTGGATGTCGGTGAGGGATACCGGGCGTCCATCGACGATGTAGCGGGCGCTGGCCAGGCGGTTCTTCAGGAACAGCTGGCGCAGATACTGGGAATGCATGCGGTAGGGCATGCGGGTGGCATCCGCATTCCATGCGGCCAGGTCGCTGTTCTGGTCCGGAAGATCGAGGAAATAGTGGCGCAGGCGCCGCGACCAGATCAGGTCGTTCGACCGCAGAAGCTGGAAAGCGCCGGCCATCTGGCGCGTGTCGAGGTAGCCCTGCTGCCACATCGCGGCTTCCAGAAAGGCCACTTCGCTGTCGTCGATGAACAGCGACAGCTCGCCAGGCTCCGTGAAGTCGACCTGGGCAGCCAGCAGGGTCATGCTTGCCAGCCGTTCGTCACCGTCGCGCGCCATTGCTGCGGCCGCGATCGCCAGCAGGGTCCCGCCGAGGCAGTAGCCGCAGGCATTCACTTTCGGTGCGCCGGTCTGCTGGATGATGGTGTCGAGCGCTTCCATCACGCCGAGGCGCCTGTAGTCTTCCATGGATAGATCGCGATCTTCGGGACCGGGATTTTTCCAGGAAATCATATAGACCGTATGGCCCAGCTCGACCAGGTAGCGAACCAGGGAGTTATGCGGCGACAGGTCGAGGATGTAATACTTCATGATCCAGGCCGGCACGACCAGCAGCGGCAGCGCGTGTACCGACGGCGTGGCCGGGTCGTAGCGCAGCAGCTCGATCAGGCGGTTGCGCATGACGACCTTGCCTGGGGTTAGCGCAAGCTCGCGGCCGGGACGCGGGCCGGCCGGCGGCGTGCCGCCGACAAGGGCGCGTCGGGCGTCTGCGGCGGCACGAACGGCGCCGTGGATCAGGTTCCAGCCGCCACTGGCGGCTGTGGCCTGCTGCACGACCGGATTCGTGGCGACGAAGTTGGACGGCGCGACACAGTCCAGCAGCTGGCGCGCAACGAAGGTCACGACATCCGTATGATGCGGCGACACGCCGCGCACCGAACTCGTGGCGCGGTGCCACCATTGCTGGGTTAACAGAAAGGACTGGCTGATCTGGTTATATGGCCAGGCCCGCCAGGCAGGATCCGAGAATCGCTTGTCCTGGGCCAGGGGCTGTACAGGACTGGTCGAATCTCCGACCATGGCACCGGTGCTGTACTGCAGCCAGCACTGCAGGCCGGAAAACCCCTGCAGGAGCAATTCTGCTTGCTTGTCGGGCGACAGCAGCAGGTGGCTTGCCCAGTCCTGCCAGGCGCCGGCCAGGGCCGCGGGGGAGATCCAGGCGGTCATTCGGCCCAGCCAGGCATTCAGCACCAGGTCGGCGGAAGCATGCTCGACGCTCGCCTCCGGGTAGCGCGGCCTGCCGCCACCCTGCCATGCGCTGGCTTCGCGCCTGGCATTCGCCGCCGGTGCCGCAAGGGACTGGGGCGCCATCGTCAGTGCGCGAGCAGCAAAGGAACGGGAGAGCGCTGCAGCAGCTCGCGGGTAACGCCGCCCAGAATCCATTCGCGGTAGCGGCTGTGTCCGTAGGCACCGGCCACCAGCAGGCCGGCACCGCTCGTACGGGCGATCGATATCAGGGCGTCGCCGGTGGTGGAACGGGTGCGTTCCACGAGAACGTCGACCTGCACGGCCTGGCGGGCCAGGTAGAGCGCCATGTCGGCTCCCGGTTCCTCGCCATGCAGTTCGGACAGCTCGTCGGGGTTGATCAGCACCAGTTTCACGCTGGCGGCTCGCTGCAGCAGCGGTATGGCGCCATCGATGGCCCGGATCGCCTGCATGCTGCCGTCCCAGCCGACCACGGCGGTTCCCGGGATGGGTTGGTCGCGCCAGGTTTCGGGGACCACCAGCACCGGGCGCGCTCCGTGCAGGGTCACGTGCTCGGGCAGGCCGCGGATACGCACGGGGAGAACGGGATCCTGGTCGGTATCCTGGCTGAGCACCGTCAGGTCGGCGTAGCGCGACTGCATCAGGAGTGCGAAGCGCGGATCGTCCTCGACCAGGCGTGTTTCGAGCGAGGTAAGGCCCAGGTGGCGGGCCTGTTCCGCGAACGCTTCGAGACGCTGGCTGGCGGCGTCCCGCAATCCCTGGAAGTCGCTGTTCTGCATCATCGGCGCCCCCATCGATCCGGTCAGGAGAGCAAAATCGACCCATGACATCCCCGTCATGGCGCTGCCAATCAGGTGGGCATCGTGGGCAAGCGCCAATTGGGCCGCAGCGTGCAGGCGGCCTTGCTGGTGGGGGCTGCCGTCGACATGCACTATGATGGTCTTGTACATTTCGGCTTCCTTTCAGTGACGTGTTCAATGGTGGGACGGATACCGTCAACGCCACTGTATTACCGGATGTTGCCGGCGTCAGGCTTTGACTTGACGGAGATCAAAAACGGGCTAACTTTTGTCAGTGGCTTCCAAAATCAGCTCAAAGTCTTTGATACTGAGCAAAATATTCTTTATGATGGCCGAGTTCGTGTATTGACATGGCAGCCATGAATTCCGATCACATCGACACGCGTCTTGACTGGCTTCTGACGGCGGCCCGCGATCCCATGCTGGTGTGCGATGCCGCCGGCGTCATCGTGAGGGCGAACCCGCCGCTTGCGGCGCTGTTCGGATGGCCGCTCGAAGAGCTGATCGGGGAGCCGGTCGAAATCCTGGTTCCTGCGGAGCTGCGGAGGCGGCATGCGGTCCTGCGCAGCCATGGGAGTCCGGGGCGGGCCATGGGCAACGGACGTTTCACGGCAGTCGACCAGGCCGGCAATGAGTTCCCGGTCGAGGTCAGCCTCTCGCCACTTCACGACGACGGCATGGCGCTGACACTGGCGACCATCCACGACGTGCGCGCCAGGTCGAGCGCCGAGCAGGGCCTGCGCGACAGTGAGGCACGCATGCGCGCGGTGTTCGAGACCGCGGCGGACGGCATCATCACGATCGACCAGCGCGGCCTGATCGAGCGCGTCAATCCGGCCGCCGAGCGCATGTTCGGCTATGAGGAAGCCGAGCTCGCCGGACGTAATGTCTCGGTCCTGATGCCTTCGCCGGACYGCGAGCGCCACGACGGCTACCTGCGCCATTACATCCGTACCGGCGAACGGCGGATCATCGGCAGCGGCCGCGAGGTCCATGGCTTGCGCAAGGATGGTGCCGTGTTTCCGATGGAGCTCGCGGTGACCGAAATGCGGATCGGCGACGCACGCATGTTCACCGGACTGGTGCGCGACATCACCGCACGCAAGGACAGCGAAAGGCAGGCGGCCGCACTCCTGCAGGAACTGCGTGCCGCCAACGAGGAACTGGGCAATTTCGCCTATGTCGTATCGCACGACCTGAAGGCCCCCCTGCGCGCGATCGGTGCGCTCGCCGACTGGCTGGCCACCGACTATGCCGACCGCTTCGATGACGAAGGCCGCGAGCACATGCGGCTCCTGATCAGCCGGGTTCACAGGATGGGGGGACTGATCGACGGCATCCTCCAGTATTCGCGCCTGGGGCGGGAAGGTGGCACCCTGCGCATGGTCGACCTGAACATGGCGGTGGCCGAGGTCGTGGACCTGCTGGCGCCGCCGCCGTCGATCGTGGTCACGGTGGCTGCCGGCATGCCCACGCTCTGGACCGAACCAACCCGTATCCGCCAGGTCTTCCACAACCTGATCTCGAACGCCATCAAGTACATGGACAAGCCCGCAGGGATGATCGCCGTGACCTGCGTCGAGGAAGACGATTGCTGGCGCTTCGAGGTGGCGGACAATGGCCCCGGCATCGACCGCCGCCATTTCGAGCGCATCTTCCAGTTGTTCCAGACCCTGGCCCCGCGCGACCGGGTCGAAAGCACCGGCGTGGGACTGGCCCTGGTGAAGAAGATCGTCGAGATGCTTGGAGGGCGGGTCTGGGTCGAGTCGATCCTGGGCGAAGGCAGTACCTTCTACTTCACGATCCCGAAAATGCATCGCAATGCGTCACTGGAGTCACTGGAAAATCGATGAAATCATCCCTCAGGCCGATACTGCTGATCGAGGACGACCAGGTCGACGTTCTCACCACCCGGCGCGCGCTCAAGGAAATCCATGTCACCAATCCGCTCGTGGTGCGCGAGAACGGCGAAGAAGGACTGGCGTGGCTGCGCAACAGCGCCGAACAACCCTGTCTCGTACTGCTCGACCTGAACATGCCGGTCATGAACGGCATCGAATTCCTGGAAAACGTCAAGCGCGACACGCGCCTGCGCGGTATCCCGACCGTGGTGCTGACGACTTCGGAAGAACAGGAAGACAAGGCGCGCAGCTTCGACCTCGGCATCGCTGGCTACATGACCAAGTCCGTGGACTATCGCCGCTTCGTCGAGGTCATGCGTTCGATCGACCGGTACTGGACCATGAGCGAGTCTCCCTGAGATGAACACGATTCTTGTCTTGCTCGTCGAGGACGACGTGGTCGACCGCATGGCATGCCGGCGGCGGCTGGCCGGAAATCCCGCGGGACGCTTCCGCCTGGTGGAGGCGGAAGGCGGCGAGCAGGGGCTGGCATTGGCGGCGAGCATGCGGCCGGATTGCATCCTGCTCGACTACCGCCTGCCCGACCTGTCCGGATTCGAGTTCCTGGACCGGCTCAGGGCCGACCCCGAGGAGGCCGTGCGCACCATTCCGGTACTGATGCTCACCGGGGCGGACAGCGCCGCCATCGCCATCGAAGCGATGCGCCGCGGTGCCCGCGACTACCTGGTCAAGGACGCCGAGGGGGCTTATCTCGAACTGGTACCGGCGACGATCGAGCGCCTGCAGCGCGAACGGCGCCTGGTGAAGGAGAAGCGCCAGGCGGAGGCCAGGTTCCGTACCCTCGTCGAGCAGATCCAGGCGATCAGCTACATCGTCGCGAAGGACCGTCCCGACCGCCTGCACTACATTAGTCCGCAAATCCGGCTCCTGGGCTATACGCCGGAAGAATGGCTGGCCGACCCCGGACTGTATGCGGCCAGCATGTTGCCTGATGAGCGGGAAGGCTTGCTTGCCGAAATCCTGCGTTGCCGGCGTACCGGCCTGCCGTTGCGGCTGGAGTATCGCCTGCGTACGCGTAGCGGGGAGCCGTTGTGGTTCCGCGACCAGGCCGGCATCGTGTACGACGAAGCGGGACAAGCCCTGTTCATGCAGGGTACTTTGATCGACATTACCGCCAACAAGCTGGTGGAGCAGAGGCTGACCGAAGCCCGCGACGAACTCAGGCGGCTGGCGGCGTACCAGGAAAGGATCAGGGAAGGCGAACGCCAGCGGATCGCGCGCGAGGTCCATGACGAGCTCGGTGGTCTGCTCACCGGCATCAAAGCCTACATTTCGGTCATCGGCGAACGCCGGGCGCAAGCGGGACAGGGAGTGGATCCCCTGTTGGGAGAGGCGTCCGCGCTGGCGCAGGATGCCATCGATACGGTCCGGCGCGTGATCACCGAACTGCGTCCCAGCGTACTGGACCAGCTGGGTATCTGGGCGGCGCTGGAGTGGTACAGTGCAAGGATCGCACAGCGCACCGGCCTCGAGTGCCGTTGCGAGATCGAACCCGCCGCGGCGGCGATCGCCATGGATCCCGACGCCAGCATCATGCTGTTCCGGATCGTGCAGGAAGCGATGACGAACATCCAGCGGCATGCCGCCGCAAGAAGAATGCGGCTCGCGGTCAGCTGTGCGAACGGCAGGATGACCGTCACGATCGAGGACGACGGGCGTGGCATCGCCGCGGCGGATGGATCGCCGGCCGGCACCTCGTGGGGGATCCTCGGCATGCAGGAGCGCTCGCGCAGCCTTGGCGGGGAGCTGACCGTCGCGCCGCGCCCGGGAGGCGGCACGGTCGTGACGCTACAGGTACCGATGGAAGCCCATCATGTCGCTTGATCCCATTACCGTGCTGCTGGTCGACGACCATGCCATTGCCCGTAACGGCGTACGCCTGATGCTCGGAACGGCCGGCGACATCGAGGTGACCGGCGAGGCCGCCGACGGCCAGAAAGCGCTCGAACTGGTGCGGCACCAGGCTTTCGACGTGGCCCTGCTCGACATTACCATGCCCGGCATGAACGGCCTGGACCTGCTGCGGCAGCTGCGTAGCCTGCGTCCGGGCATGGCGGTGCTGATGCTGAGCACCTATGCGGAAGAGATCTACGCGGTGCGCGCCCTGAAGCAGGGGGCTGCCGGCTATCTGACCAAGGATGCGCCAACGGCCGTGCTGATCGAAGCCGTCCGGCGCGCCGCAACCGGCCATAAATATGTCAGCCCATCCCTGGTGGATAAGCTGGCCGCGCTGGTCAGCGGCGACGATCATGCGGCCGGCCATGACAGCTTGTCGAACCGCGAACTCGAAGTCTTCAAGCTGATCGCGCAAGGCGAAGCACTGGTCCAGATCGGCGAGCGTTTGCACCTGAGCCCCAATACGGTCACTACCTACCGCGCCCGCATCCTCGACAAGATGGGCATGACGAGCAACGCCGAACTGACCCGCTACGCGCTCGAGCACGGTTTGATCCAGTAGGTGAAACCCTACGTCCGATGTCGGGCGGCCCTGACCGCATCCTGACGGATTGCGCGCTGCCGGCGGCCCCGATCCAGTCCGATACTGCCTGCATGGTTGTCAGAACATGCAAGGAACAGGCGATGACTGAACAGACATACCGGATCGCTCCCGCCGCCAGGCTGGACGGGAACGACATCGATGCCGGCGGCAAATGCGGACGCTGTGCATACCGCAGCTTATGCCTTCCATTCGGCTTGAGCGACCATGACCTGGCCCGGCTGGAAGGCGTGATCGGCTGCCGCCGGCGGCTCGGGCGCGGCGATGTGCTGTTCCGTGTCGGCCAACCCTTTGCGAATCTGTTCGCGGTCCGCTTCGGCCACTTCATGACCTGCCGCTGCGACCACCGCGGCGAGCGCTACATCACCGGATTCCAGATGGCCGGCGACCTGCTCGGCATGGACGCGATCGGTAACGGCGAGCATGCGAGTACCGCGATCGCGCTCGAGGACAGCGAGGTGTGCGAGATTTCCTATGCCCGGCTGCGGCAGATTATGGCGGAGATCCCGCAGGTGATGGACCACTTCCACCGGACGATGAGCCAGGAAATCCTGCGCGACCAGTCGGCGATCCGCTTTCTCGGCATCCTGCGCGCGGACGAGCGCATGGCCAGCCTGATGCTGAACCTGTCGGCACGCTATGCCATGCGCGGCTTCTCGCCGCGCCGATTCCAGCTGCGCATGTCCCGCGACGACATGGCGCGCTACCTGGGACTCAAGCTGGAAACCGTGAGCCGGCTGCTTGCGCGCTTCCGCGAACAGGGGCTGATCCGACTGGAGCGCCGGGAACTCGAGATCCTCGACATGCGGCGACTCGAGGCGCTGGCTGCCGGCACCCACGAGGACAGCATCGCCTGAGACATCGCGCAGGCGTGCTCCGCCGGTGCCACGCCTGCCGCTTACCCCATCGCATCGGCACCTCTCAAGGGAGAATCCATCATGGCAAATCATCTCACCCCATTCGAACCGTTTGCCGACCTGATGCCATTCGGTTCGGCCCGCGGGTTCGACGAACTGCTCCGCGAATTCGGCCGGCCGGGACTGTTGCAGCAGGAGGTCCCATCGATCCGGCTGGACGTCGAGGAGACCGACCAGGCCTACGCCATTACGGCCGATATCCCGGGCGTCAAGAAGGAAGACATCAAGGTTCAGATCGACGGCAACCAGGTCACCATCTCCGCCGAGCGCAAGCACGAGAGCGAAGAGAAGAAGGGCAACACGGTGCGCAGCGAGCGCCACTGGGGACAGCAGTACCGCGCCTTCACGCTGCAATGCCCGGTCGACGATGGCAAGGCCGAGGCACGCTACGAAAACGGCGTCCTCAAGCTCACCTTGCCGAAGAAGGCACAGGCGGGTACGCATCGGCTCAAAGTCCATTGAGGACAGCCGCCATGCGAGCGCTAGTCTACAAGGGACCGGGCGCCAGGATGCTGGAAGAACGGCCGAAGCCCGCCATCCAGCAGGCGGGCGATGCCATCGTACGCCTGACGCGAACCACCATCTGCGGCACCGACCTGCACATCCTGAAGGGCGATGTGCCGAGCTGCCAGCCCGGTACGATCCTCGGCCACGAAGGCGTCGGGATCATCGAAGCGGTCGGCGGTGCTGTCAGCGGCTTCCGGCCGGGTAACCATGTCCTGATCTCGTGCATCACCTCGTGCGGCCGCTGCGAGTACTGCCGGAAGGGGATGTATTCGCATTGCGTCGATGGCGGCTGGATACTCGGCAACCGGATCGACGGCACCCAGGCCGAATACGTGCGTATCCCGCACGCCGACTTCAGCCTTCACCACATTCCTGCGGGAGCCGATGAAGAAGCGCTGACCATGCTCAGCGACATCCTGCCGACCGGGTTCGAATGCGGTGTCCTCAACGGCAAGGTGCAGCCAGGCTGCAGCGTCGCCATCGTCGGTTCCGGTCCGATCGGCCTGGCGGCACTGATGACGGCCCAGTTCTTTGCTCCCGCCATCATCGTCATGATCGACCCGGACAAACATCGCCTCGAGATCGCCCGGCGCTTCGGCGCAAGCCACGTCCTGTCGCCGGAGGAAGGCACCGTGGCGCAGGTCAAGTCCCTGACCGAAGGACGGGGCGCCGATGTCGTCATCGAGGCGGTCGGCATCCCGGCCAGTTTCGAGCTCTGCGAGGAGCTGGTGGCGCCCGGCGGCACCATCGCGAACGTGGGCGTGCACGGAACCAAGGTCGATCTACATCTCGAGCGCCTGTGGTCGCATAACATCACGATCACGACACGCCTCGTGGACACGGTGACCACGCCCCAGCTGCTGAAAGCGGTCACGGCGCACAAGCTGGAGCCGGCTTCGCTGGTGACCCACCGCTTCCGTCTCGAGGAGATGGACAAGGCCTATGACACCTTCGGGCGGGCGGCCGAAACCCATGCGATGAAAGTCATCATCGAGGTCTGAGTGCAAAGGGGCGATCATGATTATCGAGAACATATGTGTCGCAACGGACGGTTCGGACGTGGCGGTCCGGGCCGCCCAGATGGCGGTGCTGCTGGCGCATGACGGCGGCGGGCGGATCGTGGCGGTCTCGGTGGCGCAGCCGCAATTTTCGCTGGCCCCGGCAGCGGCATCCACGCGCGAGGTGGAGGCCGCTATCGAACTTGCCCTGAAAGCGGCACGCGCGCATGTCGATACGGTGGCGCGCATTGCGAAGGCCGGTGGCGTCGCATGCGAGACCCTGATCAAGCTTGCCTCATCGCCGGGGCCGGAGATCGTAAGGACGGCGGAGGACTATCGGTGCGACCTGATCTTCATGGGTTACCACGGTCCCTCCGCGCTGGACCGGTCTTACGCCGGCAGTGTTGCGCAGCAGGTATTGGCGTGTTCGGCGATTCCGGTGCTGGTATTGCGCGACCCCAGGGAGACCACCAAGCCGGAGTTTAGCGATATTTCCGCATAATGAACGACACGAGTCAGAAACTGAACAGTGCACCGGTTCCGTGTTAAGGTGGACGAAAAAATCCTGCGAGTGAAAATCATGAAAGATAGCGTCAACGGACAAGCATATTCACCGGCAGCGAAAGGCCTGCATTGGACGATCGTCCTGCTTTTGACGGTTCAGTTCACGAGCGCTTTCGTGCTGCCGCACATCGGCCGCAATACCCAGCCAAGCGATGTGATCGACCTGCATTTTTCCGTCGGTGTTCTCATTTTGATCGTCATGGCGGCAAGGTTCGTCCACCGGCTGATCCATCCTGTTCCGCTGGAAGTTCACGACGCCCCGCCATGGGAGCGGCTGGCGGCCAAGGCCACCCACCAGGTGTTCTATTTGATCCTGCTGGTGGGGCCGTTCCTGGGGTGGGCATCCGCGTCCGCGCACCGCCTTCCGGTCAGCCTGTTTGGTCTCGTTCCATTGCCGGCACTCGCGGCACCGGGCGCTGCCTGGGCGAACGAGGCCGGCGATATCCACTCGACCGCGATGTGGGTACTCCTTTGGCTGGTCGGATTGCATGCCGCCGCGGCGCTATATCACCATCTGGTTCGGCACGACGGTACTTTGCTGCGGATGCTGCCCGCGGCGAAAGCTGGTGCGCGAAGAGGCGCAACGCGACAAATGGACCGGCAGGCCAGCGACTGACCCCCGGCGCGCCATCAAGGACGTGACGGTCGGTCCATGCGGCGCAGCACAAAGAATGCACCGGCCATGCCGCCGAGGTGGGCGAAATGCGCGACCCCGGCATCCGTTCCCATGACGCCGAGCGCGAGTTCGAGCACTGCATACAGGCTGATAAACAGCCACGCGGGCATGGGAATGGGAGGGAACAACAAGACCACGATACGCCGCGGGAAATACATGGCATACGCCAGGAGAATGCCGAAGACGCCACCCGAGGCGCCTACCGTCGGATAGTGGGTATCGCTGGCATAGGCCACCACTAGCTGCGTCACGCCTGCACTCAGCAGGCTCACGACATAGAGTTTCAACATGGTCGCCCCACCCAGCAGTGCCTCCACGTCGCGCCCGAACATCCACAAGCCTAACATGTTGACAGCGAGGTGACCGGCGTTCGCGTGGAGGAAGGCATAACTGACGAGTTGCCATGGCGTGAACCCGCTGCCCAGCGGCCATAGGGCGAGACTAGCCGCCAGTTCAGGTTCCAGGTTCGACTGCAGGATAAAGGCAGTCACATTGGCAAAAATCAGAATGGAAACGATCGACATGGCGCTTTTTGTAAAGACGGGCCCGATGTTGCGCTGATGTTGGAAGACGCTCCAAGATAAGGTAACCAAGCAGGGAGATTGTGGCTTCCGTCTCAAATGCCGACCTTGAATATGCTGCCGATGGCAATCGTCGAGCCCATCGCAAGCGCGCTCCAGCAGGTGACGCGGATCGCGGCCGGCAGGGCTGGTGCGCCACCGGTCTTCGCGGCGAGCGCCCCGAGGCAGGCAAGCCCGGCCAGGGTGGCCGCCACCAGCACGGCAACCAGCAACCTGGCCGGGGTGAAGGCCGTGATCGCCAGCGGCATCGCTGCCCCGACGGCGAAGCTCAGCGCCGACGCGAGTGCCGCCTGCAGCGGACGCGCTTGCGTGGATGCATGGATTCCCAGTTCGTCGCGGGTATGCGCACCGAGCGCGTCGTGCGCCATGAGCTGGGTCGCAACCCGACGAGCCAGATCCTGGTCCAGGCCTCGCTGCATATAGATCGCAGCCAGCTCGCGGTGTTCGGCTTCGCCGTCATGCGCCAGCTCGGCCGTTTCCTGCCTGATGGCAGCCTTTTCCGTGTCGGCCTGGGAGGCGACCGAGACATATTCGCCGGTGGCCATCGACATGCTGCCGGCCACCAGACTGGCAAAGCCCGTCAGCAGCATGCTGCCGTGCGAAGCCTGGGCCGCGGCAATGCCGACAAGCAGGCTGGCGGTCGAGATCATGCCGTCGTTCGCTCCAAGCACAGCTGCACGCAGCCAGCCGAGGTGTTCCATCCGGTGCGATTCTTTGTGCCTCATTGCAGCCCGCCTTCCTGATGATGAGTGTGCATGTTCAGGATACCGGCAGCGTACGGCCTTGCCAATGGCGAAGCAGCGACTTCATCGCTTCGAACCAGAGTGTGCCGAGCAGTGCGCTGCCGGCGGCGATCGACAGCATCCAGAGCGGCGGCAAGGAGAATGAAAAGAGCCGCGCCAGGCCAGGTATGGCCAGCACCAGGGCCAGGAGCAGCACGGCAAACAAGGCCATCCAGTTGAAGTAGGGATTGGCCGCACGGTCCGACTGCCATGCAGGCCCGTCCCAGCTGCGATTTACATAGATGAGGCCGATATTCGACAGCACCAGCGCCGTGAACGTCATCGCACGGGCCATCTCGTCGGATTGCGTTGCATGACTGCTCCACACAAAGACCAGGCACAGCAAGACCAGCAGACCGCCACCCTGCAGCAGGCCCCTCGTCAGGATTGTGGCATCGAACAGCCGGGCATCCGGGCGGCGGGGTTTGCCGCGCATGGTGTCCCGCTCGGCTTCCTCGGCCTCGAACACCAGCGAGCAGCTCGGGTCGATGATCAGCTGCAGGAAGAGGATATGGGCGGGCATCAGCACCAGTGGCCACCCGAGCAGGACCGGCAGGATGGACAGGCCGACGATCGGTACATGGACGGCGACCACGAACACGATGGCCTTGCGCAGATTGGCGAAAATGCGACGGCCATAACGTACCGCCATGACCAGCGAAGAAAAATCGTCTTTCAGCAGCACCAGGCCGGCCGCTTCGCGCGCGACGTCGGTTCCGCGCGCGCCCATCGCCACGCCGATGTGGGCGGCTTTCAGGGCCGGCGCGTCGTTGACGCCGTCGCCTGTCATGGCGACCACTTCGCCGCTGGCCCTGAAGGCCCGCACCAGCCTCAGCTTGTGTTCCGGCTGCACGCGGCAGAAGATGTCGGTATGCGCCAGCCGCGCACCGAGCGTCTCGTCGTCCATCGAGGACAGTTCGGCGCCGGTCATGAGCTTGCCGTTCGCCGGCAGCCCGGACTGGTGGGCGATCGACAGGGCGGTGGCCGGGTGGTCTCCGGTGATCATCACGACGCGGATGCCGGCCGCGTGGCACTCGGCGATGGCGCCCGGCACGTCCGGCCGTACCGGGTCCTCCAGTCCGACCAGGCCGAGGAAGCGGAAATCGAAATCGTGCTGGTCCTCCGGCAGGTCCTGCGCCGAAAAGACCGCGCTTGCCACGCCGATGACGCGCAGGCCGCCGGCCGCCATGCGAGCCACCTGTCCGCCGATCAGCCCGCTTTGCCCCGCATCCAGGTGGCACAAGTCGACGATCGCTTCGGGGGCACCCTTGGCCGCGATCATGCGCATGGTCGAATCGGGCGATTGCCACACGCGGGACATCGCCAGCATCCGGCGCGACAAGGGGTAGTCGTCGACCAGTTTCCAGTCCCGATGCAGATGCTCGGTATCGGCCAGCAGTGCCTGGCCGGCTTCGAGGATGGCCGTTTCCATCGGATCGAAGGCACGCCGGTGGCTTGCCAGGACGGCGTATTCCAGCAGCCTGTGGAAGGTTTCGGGGAAGGGGCCGACTGACGCCCCACCGGCCGTGTATTCCGCGCCCTGACACCACAGTTTGCGGACAATCATGTGATTGGTGGTCAGCGTCCCCGTCTTGTCGACGCAGAGCACGGTCGTGGCGCCGAGCAGCTCGACCGCCGGGACGTTGCGCGCCAACACCTGTTCCCGGGACAGGCGCCAGGCACCGAGTCCGAGAAACAAGGTCAGGACGACCGGCAATTCCTCGGGAATGATGGCCATCGCCAGTGTCAGGCCCGCCAGCAGGGCGTGCAGCCAGTCGCCGCGCAGCATGCCGTAACCGAGCGCAAGGAGGGCCGCCATGCCCATGCCCGCCAGGGCCACGTACTTGACGATATGCCCGGTTTCGGCCTGGATCGGCGTGCTCTCTCCGCCCAGCAAGGCGAGCGACTTGCCGATCTTTCCCAGGGCGCTATGTTCGCCAGTGGCGACAACCTCGCCGCGCGCCGTGCCTTGCGTCACCAGCGTTCCCGAGAATACGCTGCCGGATGCCTCTTCGCCTGGCAGCGCGGCGGCGGCTCCTGGTGCCGGCGCCGCATGCTTGGTCACCGGCGCCGATTCCCCGGTCAACATCGACTCGTCGACCATCAGGTTCGACGATTCGAGCAGGCGCATGTCCGCCGGCACGCGGTCGCCTTCGGCCAGCAAGACAGTGTCGCCACGCACTACTTCACGGCCTGGAATCCGGCGCGCCTGGCCGCTTCGCAAGACCAGCGCACGCGGACTGGAGAGGTCGCGCAAGGCATCCAGCGAACGCTCGGTGCGGCGCTCCTGGAAGAAGGTAATGCCTATCACGACAACGACGAAACCGAGCAGCATCAATGCTTCCTGCAGGTCGCCCAGCGTCATGTAGATGACGCCGCAGGCGACAAGCAACAGGAACATCGGCTCGAGGACGACGTCGCGCAACAGCCGCAGCAGGCTGCGCGGCTTCGATGCCGGGAGTTCGTTCGGACCTTCCGCGCGCAAGCGGCTTGCGGCCTCGTCCTCGGCAAGCCCCGATGCCTGGCCAGGCGGCGCGCCCATCCTACTTGCCGTGTTGGCTGTGAATCGCCTCGATTTCCCTGGCGTGGTCGTTCGCCAGCGCGGAACAGCTCAGTACATATGCGCCAACGGCCAGGGTCAATCCATGCGTTGTAGCCATGTCTGCTCCTCCAGGTAAGTAATTCGACAGTATCACTTTCCGCCGCCGGGCAGCGTACGATCGCGGCGCCGGGCCGCGCCGCGTGGGGCCTTAGCCGCCGTGGGGCAGCCCGAGGTTCTGGTTGGCCGGGACGGCGACGTCGATCAGCCTCGGTTTCGGGAGCTTCAGCTCGCCCATCAGCTTGGCGAACTCTTCCCGGCTGCGGTTTGCGAGGCGGGAATTGTGGCGTTTTTCCCAGCCGATCGTCGATACCGATTGTCCTTTGTAGTCGTGTCCGGGCCACATGCGGGTATCGTCGGGCAAGGCGAACAGCTTGCGCGTCACGCTGTCGTACAGGGCGTCGGCGCTGCCGCTCTGGAAGTCGGTGCGGCCGCAGCCGTCGATCAGCAGCGTGTCTCCGGTAAACACGTTGCCGCGCCAGACGTAGCTCATGCTGCCGGCCGTGTGACCCGGGGTATGCAGGACCTCGATCGTTTCGGCGCTGCCGAACTGCACGGTATCGCCGTCGTTGAGCTGCGTTTCGGCCGGCGCGATGCCGCAACCGCCCGGCACCGCGGCTTTCGCCCCGGTCAGTTGGCGCAGCCGGCCGGCTGAGGTGACGTGGTCGGCATGGGCGTGGGTTTCGAGCACCCAGGCCAGCTTCAGGCCGAGCCGCTCGAGGTGGCGCAGGTCGCGCTCCCAGTGGCGGTCGACGGGGTCGATGATGACCGCGTCCGTGCTTTCAGGGACGGCAAGGATATAGGTGAAGGTCGAGGATTCGGTGTCGAACAGCTGGATCGGATTGAGGTGCATGGTGAGCTCCCGGGACAGCGTTGAGGATTACAGAAATGCCTTGGCGATCATGCCGATCGCGACGGCGGCGGATACGGCGGCAAAGGCGCGTTGCAGGTGGGGGCCGGCCAGCCGCGCCGACAGCGTGCGGCCACCCAGCATGCCAGCCAGCGCTCCGGCTGAAAAGGGCAGGGCGATACCCCAGGCCAGCGAGCCGCTGGCCGCGCTTGTGGCCACGCCGGCCGTCGATATCAGGGCGATCACGGCCAGCGACGTTGCCACCGCAGGCTGCATTGGCAGGTCGGTGTAGCGCTGCAGCGCAGGCACCATCACGAAGCCGCCGCCGACGCCCAGCAGGCCGGACAACAGTCCGGCGATCGATCCTGAGAGGGCGAGCGCACGGGCACACGGGCGAGTCCAGACGAAGCGCCCGTCAGCGGGGCCGCGTACGCAGACCGGTTGCCGCGTCGGAGCATCCGCCATGGCGTGCCTGGCGGAGTATGACTTTCGGAAGGTGTTATATGCGACGTACAGCAGCACCAGCGCGAACAGCACGCCGAGCCAGCGGTTATCGATCCGGCGCGCCAGCCATAGACCGGCTGGGGACAACAGCATGCCGGTCACGGCGATCAGGAGCGCCGCGCGATAACGCACCGCCCCGGCGCGCAACCCGAGGATGGCGCCCAACGCCGCCGCCATGCCGACCGCCATCAGGCCGATCGGACCGGCTTGCGCCACTTCAATCTGGGTGCCGAATACCAGCATCGGCACGGCGAGAATTCCGCCGCCGGCGCCGGTGAGCGCCAGGATCACACCCACCGCGAACCCAAGTATCAGCGAGGTCAGCATGGCAGCCTCCGATCAGGCGGCGTGCGCACTGCCGGTGGCGAGGCGACGCTCCAGGATCTCGAACACCAGCATCCCGCCAAGCATGGCGCCGCTGAACAGCATGGCCTTGGTGCCACCGGTGGCGAGAGATGCCAGCGCCGGGCCCGGGCAGAAGCCGGCCAGGCCCCAGCCGGCACCGAATGCGAGGCTACCCAGGACCAGGCGGCGGTCGATCGCCGTGGCGGTTGGCAGGCGCATCGCCTCGCCAAGCAGCGAGCGCTCGCGCTTGCCGGCCAGGCGGAATGCGACCAGTCCGACCAGAATGGCGCCGCCCATGACGAAAGCCAGCGAAGGATCCCAGTTGCCGGCCAGGTCGAGAAAGCCCTGGACCTTGGCGGGATTCGTCATTCCCGAGACAATCAGGCCGATCCCGAAGACCAGACCGGCGACCAGTGCACTTAAGATGTTCATGGTCTATTCCTCCTCAAGCAATCAGATGCCGCAACACGAACACCGTCACGAAACCGGCGACCATGAATGAAGCCGTCGCAATCAGCGAGCGCACAGACAGGCGCGACAGGCCGCACACGCCGTGACCGCTGGTGCAGCCGGCGCCGTAGCGGGTGCCGATTCCGACCAGCAGGCCCGCCGCGATCAGCGTTCCGTCGCCGGCCTCGATGCGAGCCTGGGGCAGGGGCGCAAACAGAGCGTAGACAAGCGGTGCCCCGATCAGGCCAGCCAGGAAGGCAAGGCGCCAGGCGACGTCCCCTTGCGCTGGGCGCAGCAGTCCGCCGAGGATGCCGCTGATACCGGCGATCCTGCCGTTGAGAAGCACAAAGGCTGAAGCGGCCAGGCCGATTACCAGTCCGCCGGCCAGCGCCCTCCAGGGAGTGAAGTGAATCCAGTCGATGCTCATGATCGTCAGCTCACGGATTGATACAAAATTGTTGATAAAGGACCTGCAACACGGCGGTCGCCTCCTTGCTGGCGAGGCTGTAGTAGATCTGCTTGCCTTCGCGCCGGGTATCGACCAGCTTTTCTTCTCGCAGCACGCCGAGTTGCTGCGAGAGCGTCGGCTGCTGGATGCCAAGCATGGATTCGAGTTCGCTGACGCAGAATTCACCTTGGGTCAGTTGGCACAACAGCAGCAGGCGGTCGGGGTTGCCGAGAGCTTTCAGCAGCGCGCATGCTCGCGCGGCGGCGGCCTGCATTTCCTGTAAATCGAGCTTGTTTTGATCGCGCGCCATGGGCCGCCTCCTTCAAACAACATTCAACCAAAGGATATTATATGCCCTAACAAGATATAAATAAATATATTGTCTGCCGGTCGTGCGCGAGATACGGTGGCTCACGTCCCCCGGCTGGTCGGACCAAGCGGCGAATGGAAAGACCCAAGCCCAGGCAAGCAATGCCGGAGCGATTCATGTGCCGGCATGAGCAACTCATGCTTCCGAATCCGTGTTCTGTCGCACGATCGTGTGCCGTGCCGCGTCCCTGTCCTAGAGTAGCGCTTCCAACGACCACAGAGGGATGCCCGCCAATCATTATGGGAGACAGAATGACACGCACCAGACTGACCACGTTCCTGATCGCCGCTTGCGCCGCCGGCGCCGCCTTGGCCACGCCGCTCGACACACTGGATGCCAGACTCGTCGCCGCTGCGCCGGGAGCCGGCATCGCGCTTTCCGAAATCATGCCCGGTCCGGCCGGCGCTCCGGTGGCCCTGACCGCCGTTGGTGGCGATCCCGCGCTCAAGCCGAACACATCGTTCCGCCTCGCCAGCAATACCAAGACTTACACCGCCGCGACCATCCTGCGCCTGTGGGAAGACGGCAAGATCAAGCTCGACGAGAGCATCCGCACCTACGTCGACCCGGCCTATATCGCTCTGCTCGAGAAGGACGGCTACGACACCGCGCACATCACCGTGCGCCATCTGCTGTCGCATACCTCGGGCATGGCCGACCATGCACAAACCAGGGAATTCCTGCAGCAGATCGAGACCCAGCCATCGGCCGCATGGACGCGCCGGAGCCAGCTCGAGTGGTTGGTAAAATGGACCGACCCGGTGGCCGCGCCCGGCGTGAAATTCTTTTATTCGGACAGTGGGTACTGCCTGCTCGGCAACATCATCGAGCACCTCACCGGGCTGCCGCTGGCCACGGCGGTACGTCGGACGCTGGACTTCGACAAGCTGGGCCTCTCCGCCACCTGGTGGGAAGCCGATGAGCCGCCGGCGCCGCAGGCCGGGCCGCGCGTCCACCTGATCCTGGACGGTCATGACACCTACGACTGGAACCCGACGGCGGACACGTATGGCGGCGGCGGCCTGGTCGCCACGCCGGAGGACATGGCACGTTTCCTGTACGCGCTGTTCGACGGCAAGGTGTTCAAGCGCCCCGGCACGCTGGACGTGATGCTGTCGAAGCAAGGCTTGCCGCCCGACAGTCCCTACCGCCTCGGCATCTTCGAATACGACGTCAACGGCCTGAAGGCCTATGGCCACAGCGGCTTCTGGGGGACAGCTGCGGTCTACGTGCCGAGCCGGCATCGCGCGTTTGCGCTCGCGGTCACGCAGCGTGACGCCTTCAAGCCATCATTCGACACCTTGAAGAGTGCGCTGGGCGACGACTCGTTGTAAGCCGTCCGAAAATCCGCAGGAGACCACACGATGAAATCACGCCATCTCGCGCTGCTCTCGGCGCTGCTGTTGGCCTACGTCCCCGGCTGGTCCAGCGAAGCGGCGCATGCGAAGCTGCAGACCCCAGGCAAGCAACAGCAGGTCGATGCGCTGTTCGCAAAATGGAACAAGCCCGGCGTACCGGGTGCCGCCGTGGAGGTCGTCAAGGACGGCAAGGTCGTCTACCGGCACGCATTCGGCATGGCCGACATCGAACAGGGCCGGCCGATCACTCCCACGACGGATTTCCACGTCGCCTCGCTGTCCAAGCAGTTCACCGCATTCGCGGTCCTGCTGCTGGATCAGGACGGCAAGCTGTCGCTCGACGACGACGTGCGCAAATACCTGCCCGAACTGCCCGACTTTGGTCAGGTCATCAAGATCCGCCACCTGATGAACCACACGAGCGGCTTGCGCGACGAATGGAGCCTGCTGGCGATGGCGGGATGGCGCATGGACGATGTGATCACCGACGGCGATATCATGCGATTGGTGCAGCGCCAGCGCGCCCTGAACTTTGCGCCCGGAAGCGAGTTCTCCTACTGCAACACCAGCTTCACGCTGCTCAGCCAAGTTGTTCAGCGGGCCTCAGGCAAGTCGCTGGCGGCGTTTGCCAAGGAACGCATCTTCGAGCCGCTCGGCATGAGGCACAGTTTCTTCCACGAGCAGTACGGCACGCTCGTGCCGGGGCGCGCGCAGTCCTACCAGCCGGCCGCGGATGGCGGCTACGAAGGCTTCGCCTTGTCGTATTCGACAGTCGGCCCCACCAGCCTCTTCACAACTGCGGACGACCTGGTCCTGTGGGCCAACAACTTCGACACGGCGCGCGTGGGCGGCAAGAAGCTTCTGGCCGAGATGCAGCAGTCGGCCGTGCTCAACAATGGCAAGGAGACCGGCTACGGTGATGGCGTCTGGGTGGGCAAGTACCGCGGTCTCAGGAAAATCGACCACAACGGCGTGGACGCGGGCTTTCGCACCTACCTCGCACGCTTTCCCGACCAGCACCTGGCAATCGTCATCCTCGGCAACAGCGCGGACGTCCTCGCCACGCGACTGGGCCAGCGCATCGCCGACATCTGGCTGGGCCGCCAGCTCGATCCGCTGCCGGCGCCAGTGCCAGACTATGAAGACAGCGCCGAGGTGCCGAAAGATCCGTCCGAACTGGATGCGCTGGCAGGCACCTACGCGCTGGGTCCGGACTCGACGGTCACCTTCGCCAAGGAAAATGGCCGCCTGGTCGGCTGGCTGAACGGTGATGACAAGGCTTTGTTCTATCCGGCGAGCGGGAACGCGTTCTTCATGAAGACGGCCAACGCGAGCTTCAGTTTCGATCCTCCCGGCGCCGACGGCATCGTCGCCGGTGGCACCTGGCATCGCAACGTGCATGCCACGCGCGCCACGCGCATTGCGCGCACAAAGCCGACGGACAGCGAGCTGAAGGCGTATGAGGGCGAGTTCTACAGCGACGAGTTGCACGTGCTGTATACCGTCAAGGCACAGGATGGCCGGGTGACGCTGGACTATTCGCGCGGCCCCGTCACGCTTGACCCGATCGGTCCTGACAGCTTCGCCGGCCCGTGGCCATTCGGGGTGGTCCGCTTCCAGTGCACGCCCGCTACGGGCTGCTCGGGCTTCACCGTCAACGAGGAGCGGGTACGCAAGCTGCAATTCACCAAGGTCGCGGGGTGATCGGCACGGGCGCCGACATGACGGGCGCGACGGGCGTCTTCCTGACGCCAGCAACGTCTGCGGACGACAAAGCGGCCGTCGCAAACTGAACTGCGGTAACCGAAGCAGCATCGACCCGGCGCGCTTGGCCGGATACGCAAGGACGCAACACATCCAAAGGAGACAATAATGCAGTTCCGGCCGCTTTTTATTCTACTTGCGATCCCTGGAATGGCGATGGCCGCCGAAGGGATGTGGACGCTTGATAATCTTCCAGCCAGCCGCATGGCCAGCGAGATCGGTTTCGCACCGGACTCTGGCTGGGTCCAGCATGTCATGCGCAGTACGGCACTGTATGGAGATGACTGCACCGCAGCGTTCGTTTCCAAAGACGGTCTGATGATGACCAATCACCACTGCGTATCACAGTGCATCGACCAGCTCTCGACGGCGAAGCAGAATTATTTGCAGGACGGCTTTCTCGCCCAGCACCGCGAACGGGAACTGCGTTGCCCGGGACTCGAATTGGACCGCCTTGAACAGATCACGGACGTCAGCGACAAAGTGAAGCGGGCGACAACCGGCCTGGAGGGGCAGGCCTTCCAGAAGGCGCAAAACGCGATCAAGGCACAGCTGGTCTCCGCCTGCATTGGAACCGACACGGCGAAGACACGCTGCGATGTCGTCGACCTGTATCACGGCGGCCGCTACCACCTCTACCGTTATCATCGTTTCACCGACACGCGACTCGTATGGGCGCCGGAGAAGGCAATCGCATTTTTCGGCGGTGATCCCGATAACTTCAATTTTCCGCGCTACGACCTGGACATGACACTCGTGAGGGTGTACGAGAACGGCACGCCGGCCGCGATCCAGGACTATTTTAAGTTCGCGCCAGCCGGCATCAAGGAAGGCGACGCGGTATTCGTGGCCGGACATCCGGGCTCGACCCAGCGGCAGCTCACCGTTGCTCAGCTAGAAACGCTGCGCGATGTGATCTTGCCCGACAAATTGCTGAGCGTGGCTGAGTCGCGCGGTGTCCTGGAACAGTACAGCAAGGAAAGCGCCGAAGCGAAGCGCACGACGGAAGAGCACCTGTTTTTCGTGGAGAATAGTTACAAGGTCCTGTCAGGGCAGATCGCCGCCTTGCGTGACCCTGAGCTGATGCGCAACAAGCAGGAAGATGAGGCTGCTTTGCGCCAGTACGTTGCGGCCAAGCCGGAACTACTGGCAAAGGTCGGAGATCCGTGGAGCGCAATCGCCAGCGCGCAAACGACTTACCGTACGATCGCCAAGCCTTATCGGCTGGTCGAACGTGGTGACGGCTTCGACAGCATGTACTTCAGGTTCGCCCGCATGCTTGTGCGCGCCGCGCAGGAACGCGACAAGCCCAGCGCTGCGCGCCTGGCCGAATTCAATGACGCGCGGCTTCCGTCGATGGAGGCGGCCTTGTTCTCCGACTCGCCGGTATACCCTGCGTTCGAGCAGGTGAAGCTGTCGCTCTCGTTGACGAAGCTGCGCGAGACGCTCGGTGTCGACCATCCGCTGGTTAAGCGCGTGCTTGGAAAAATGTCTCCGGACCAGTTGAGCTCAGCCTTGATTGGACACACCCGTCTCGGCGACCCGGCGGTGCGCAAGTCCTTGTGGGCAGGTGGGCGCGACGCGATTGCGCACACGGATGATGCCTTCATCCGGCTGGCGCTCGCGATTGACGACGATGCGCGCGCCTTGCGCACGCGGTACGAGGAGCAGGTGGAATCGGTCGTACAGAAAAACGCGGAACTGATCGCGCTCGCGCGCTTTGACAAACAAGGGACGAGCACGTATCCGGATGCCACCCTCACGCTGCGTCTTTCTTACGGCCAAGTAAAAGGCTGGGATGAACCTGATCATCATGTCGCTGCGTTCACCACGGTTGGCGGCGCTTTTGAACGCGATACCGGTGCCGAACCGTTCGCGTTGCCGGCGTCATGGCACAGAGCAAAGCCGCTCCTGGAAAAAACACGGCCGATGAATTTCGTCACGACGAATGACATTACCGGAGGTAATTCGGGCAGCCCGATGCTCAACCGGAGCGGTGAGATCATTGGATTGGTGTTTGACACCAACATCCACGCGTTGGGCGGCGCGTACTGGTACGATTCACGCGTCAACCGCACTGTGGGAATCGATGCGGGAATGATTCTCGATGCTTTGCAGCACGTCTATCACGCGGATGGTCTGGTCAAGGAAATCGGCGCTCCCTGACCACAGTTGTAGTGATCCCTGAAATTGGGTGGCGCCTGTTGGTACCAGTGCCAAAGCTAGCGCCAACCCACAGGCAGGGCCAGCTCAGGCAAGCAAGCCCTCAACGAGGTCGGCAACTTGCCGGGCTTCCGACACCGTGGCCAGCCCTGTGTCGACTTGCGTCCTGAACGCGCGGGCAAATGCGTCCAATGTGTAAGGGGTGGGGTCGACGGGCGCTATTGGCGGCACTCCGGTCGCTTCCAGTCGATACCAGTCATGCAATCTCGCTTTGCCACGGGTTCCACGCCACTCGAAACAATTGCTGTCCTCCAGAGTGCCGTCGACCGCGGCGTCGATGACCAAAACCCCACAGGCATGCCGCAGTTGCGCCTTCAATGCCGTTTCGGTTTTTCCAGGCTCACGGTCGAGACGGTAAGTGGACAATTCAAGAGGACCGAACAAGCGTAATGCCAAGAACAGGAAATGCGATAACACCTCCCGCGTGAAGCCTCCTTGGTCCGGCATGCCCAGCCAGCCGGCGGCGCCACTTTGCCACGCGCGTGGCCAGCGCGCGAACCGCAAGATGACGTCCGCCCCCGAAAACTCACCCATGGCGCCGCTGCTCACCATTGCCTGCAATTGGCGCACGGCTGGCACACATGCGAATGGGAAATTTACAGCGCAACGGGGCAGGACGAGCCGATCGATTGCCGCCACATCGCCCAGATTCGCAGCGAGCGGCTTTTCACATAGCACAGCCACCCCGGCATCCTGCGCCAGTCGCAGGTGTTCCAAATGCCAAGCCGGCGGTGAGGCCACATACAAAGCACCCAATCCAGGCTGGACGCTTAACTCGGCAGCGCTGGCAAAAACCGGCAACGCCGGGTCCAACGCGCGCACTCGCGCCTGAGCGCCGGCATCTGGATCGTATACACCGACCACTGAAAATGCCGGGTGCGCCCTCAATGCCTGCAGCACGCGCAAACCCATGATGCCCGCGCCAATGACGCCAATCCGGATATCTTCCATTTAGATCCTCCTGGTGATGGAACGGCGCCAGCGACGGCGGCGCCGCAAGAAACGATCAGGCCAGCACAATGCGCAGAGCACACAGCAATAACAGACATCCCGCTGCCACCTGCAGGACGCCGCGCCTCCCGGATCCCAGCTTGCGGCGTGCAAGCCAAGCGTAGGCAGAAAGCACCGGGTATTCGAGCAGTACCGCAATCGCTCCCAGTAGCGTCATCTGTACCATCGGTGGCCAGCCGCCGTCATGCACAAACTGAGGCAGCATTGCGCCAAAAAACAGCAGCGACTTCGGGTTAGCCAACTGCAGCATCAGCGCGTCAGTGAACAGCCGTGTAGCAGAGGCCGGGGGCGCCGGCTCGAGATTTCCTTCACGTCTAGCTTGGCGCCACGAACGAAGCGACTGAACGCCAAGCCAGCCAATGTAGGCGGCCCCCATCCAGCGCAGAACCGTCAGGCTGCCTGGAACTGCCGCAAAAACGGCACCCAGGCCCAGCAAGGCCATCGAGATATAAATGCAGTTACCCAGAAGAATCCCGCCGATGCTGGCCTGTGCTGGCCTCCACCCTGATGTCAACGCTGCGCCCATCACATTCGCAACCGCCGGACCAGGCGTAATACTTAACAGGAAGTTCATGCTCCAGAAAGAAATTGCCAGCGCCATGTCCACGATGTTTTACCTCAAACGAAATTAACTAGACTCAAGTCTACTTAATTAAATTGTACAATGCAAGTCCTTTCCCAATGTCGCAACAAGGAATGCCAATGGCCCGGCCTCCCGGCAAAAACACCAAGATTCGTCAACAGATCCTCGATGCGGCGTCGCGCTTGTTTGAGGAGCACGGGGTAGAGGGGGTCAGCATGGACGACATCGTGCGCGATTCCGGGGTGGTGCGTGCCACGGTGTACAGTCATTTCGGCAGCAAGGGCGCGCTGGTCGCCGCCAGTGCGCGTAGTTATCTGACGGGGCTGATCAATGTTGCGCCCGTGCAGGCGGAACCAGGCCAACTGCACGCTGCCCTCAGCCATTTCGCACAGCAGACCCAAACCTGGCTACAGGCCCATGCTGCGCAGGCGGAGCTATTCTTCAGCCACATCCAGCAGACCGCCGATTCCAGCGAGGCGCGCGACGATGGTCCTTCACTGCGCAAGTCACTCTGTTCGCTATTTACGCGCGCGCGGGAGAGCGGCGACCTGCCGCCGCAGGCCGACGTCGAGTTCCTTGCCGACGGCTATGCTTATCTGTGGTTCATGCTGTGCGCACAATGGTTGGTGCGTCGCGACGATGCACAGTTCGCTTCGCGGCTTGCCCAGCTCACGGCCATGTACGCGCCGAGTGCGCCAGGGATTTACCGCAATGTCTAGCTACAACACTGTCCTTGAAAATCCATGTGTCGGTGGTTCGATTCCACCCTCAGCCACCAAGACATCCAAGCAAAAACGCCAACCCATGCAGGTTGGCGTTTTTGTTTTCAGCATTCTGCAGCCTGGCCTTCACTCTATTTCCGGGGCCGGGACCCCGCTATGACTAGACCGGCCTTCACTGCGTCCGGCGAGGCACCAGGACCCGCGAAGAGGGGGCCCAGGTACGGCACCATGTCCACCACCATGAGACGCGAAACGGCGTCGGGATGGCGCGCTGCGATCATCATCCCAAGGGTGCCGCCCAGCGAATGGCCGACCACGGCGGGTTTCTGCAGCCCGGTTTCGCTGATATAGCGCGAGATTTCCTCGGCCACTGGTGCGACGACCTCACCTTCCTTGTTGGCTCCTGCAGGCTGGCTGCCAAACCCCGACAGCTGCACAATGTGATAGCGGTATCCCGTCACTCCGGCAACGGTCGACGACCAGATTCGTCCTGAGGCATACATCCCGGGGAGACGAACGGCGCCGCCCAAGCGCCTACCGGAGACAATACGAGCAGTGCTGCGCAGAGTGCGCGTGTTGTTGCGTCGATGACGCGACGTCGTTTGGAATCTGATGGGCTCATCCTAGCTCCTGGAATATGTTTTTGTGTTATGGGGAGACCGGTTCTGCCGACATAAGCGCCCTCAGCGTAGATGACATCAGAAAAGAGTTTCAAATATGCAATAAAATCGATCATATGTCGATGCGCTTGAGAAACATATGGTGGCTATAATGAAAGAATTTTCCGCTCAGCGGCGAATTTAGCATTCGCAGGAATCCATGTTGTCACGGGCAGAAGACGTGGTTAACCAATCCTGATGACCTGAAAAAACTCGATCTCTGGAGAACTCATGCAGACTATGACCGATAAGGTCGTCCCGCGTCCGGCGTACCCCGGCCTGCTGCTAGTGGCCACACTACTGTTTTTCTTCTACCACTTGCCCGAAGCCGTAGGGAACCACACCCTGCTGATACTGTTCCCATTCGTTGCATGGTGGGGTTCACACACACTGGGCTTTAGCTGCATGCGCGCGTGGTATCTGGGCGCGCGGCCGGGCTGGCTGCGGCTCCTGGCGCTAGGTCACCCAAACTGACATTGCGCGGCCGACAGTGGCACCGTTCTATTCCTGCGCCGCCCATCTGGTGCTGCTGGCCTGTGCGTTGGCCCTCATGCGGCCACCACAAGAACGCGTCTGAAGCGGCCCGGCCTCTTCCGCATTCGCGCTCAGCAAATTCCTGCAGACGCCTCATGTCATCAACACCTTTAGGCTGTGCACCAACTTCATAAACGCTAGGCGAAACGCATTAGTCCGATGGTGCTTAACTCGTCTTGCAAATTCGCCTTGACTTCAAGTGAACTCTAAGTCTTAGCATGGGAATCGTGACCAGCAATGCCATTTCTATCGGCCAACTTGCTCAACTGAGCGGGCTGTCAACTTACACACTGCGTTTTTACGAAGCGGAAGGAATTCTTAAGCCAATAGGACGAGCGGGCAACGGCCATCGCCGATTCCGTAGTGAAGACGTTCTTTGGCTTGAATTCGTACTGAGGCTCAAAATGACGGGCATGCCGCTTGCCGAAATCAGGCAATACGCGACTTTCCGCGCGCAGGGTGAAAAGACGCTGGAACAGCGGCTCGCGATGCTCAAGCTCCATCGTGAGCGCCTGGCCGCCAAACTGAACGAGCTTTCGACATGTGCCAATGCGCTCGACGACAAGATTCGAATTTATGAGAACACGATCGTCGAGGCATCGGCTTCGACCATCGAGGTTGCCAAATGACCCAACAGCAAGATTCCCAGAATTCAAATCGCTACGCCCGCGGATGGGGGAAGTTACAAGAAATTGATGGGCAAGCGGGCACGCGCGTCATTGAATCGCTGTCCGACATTGCACCAGACTTTGCAAGGTATCTGATCGAGTTCCCGTTCGGTGATATCTATTCGCGCCCGCAACTCGATTTGAAGACCAGGGAATTTGGTGTTATTGCAGCGCTTACCGCACTGGGCAACGCGGCACCGCAGCTGAAAGTGCACATTCACGGAGCGCTTAACGTCGGCTGCACGCGGGAAGAGATAGTAGAGATGATGATGCAGATGGCCGTTTACGCGGGCTTTCCGGCAGCCTTGAACGGTTTGTTTGCGGCCAAAGAGGTCTTTGCCGAACGTGATTCTGCAAATAGCTGATGTGAGGCTGGATTTGCGAGTCCATAGTTATAAATGCCTTAAAAATCAAATACATATGGGAATTTGTTCAGTTGTGGACAAACTGATGATCGGCTATGCTGCGCACCATCTCAACATGACAAGGAAGCCCAGGATGCACCGATTTTCCATCGCGCTCGCTGCCTGCAGCGTCGCCGCAAGCGTTCCCGCTCTCGCCGCCGACCAGGCTTCCACCACCCTACTGAAGCAGGCCCTCGCGGCTCAGGGCGGCGAAACGCTGCTGCGGGAAGTGAGGACGGTTGCCTTCGAATCGGCGGGCTACCGCAACATGCTGGAGCAGTCGGAGCGTCCGGAAGGCCCCTATCTGGTCGAATTTCACGACGTCTCCGAACTGCACGACCATGCGCGCCACGCGCTGCGCCGCCAACTGCAGGTGCGGGTCCCGCCTGCAGGCAGCTATACACTGACGACGCTGGTGGCGAACGGGATGGCGATGCAAGCCTGGGGCGAACGCCAGATGCCGGGCAGCAGCCAGGACACGCAGCTTGCCGCCGAGGCGCTCGCCCTTAGCCCGGAACGCGCGCTGCTCACCGCCCTTGACGCGCAGGACACGCACCGGGAGCCCGACACTGTGCTGCACGGCGTGCCGCATCAGGTTGTGGCCTTTACGCTCGACGGTGCCCGTGCGCGTCTCTACCTCAGCCACTATACGCACCTGCCGTCGGCGCTCGACTACGCTGGCCCGTCCGCACGCACCGGCTACGCGGGCCTTGGCTACGCGGCTTACCTCGGCGACGTCGTGCAGCGTACGACGTGGGGCTTCTGGCGACTCGACAAGAGTGGACTGCGCTACCCGATGCAGTGGGATATCCAGCTCAACGGCATGCCTGACCGCACATTGATGCTGCGTTCGCTCAAAGTGGATCTTCCCTACGACCCTGCCCTGGTGACGATCCCCGATGCAGTGGCGACGCGCTTCGACCCGAAACGTCCTGCGCGCGATCCAGCCACTGTGCCGCTGGGCGCAAAGAAGACGGAGATCGTGCCTGGCGTGCTGCTGATCGAAGCGACCTGGAACGTCACCATTGTCGATCAGGGCGACGGTCTGGTCGTGATCGAGGCACCGTTCTCGTCTGCCTATTCGGCCAAGGTGCTGGCCGAGCTCGATGCGCGCTATCCCGGTAAACAGGTCAAGGCCGTGGTGACGACCTCAGACTCCTGGCCGCACCTTGCCGGCATTCGCGAGTACGTCGCGCGCGGCATTCCAGTTTATGCCCTCGACCTGTCCGAGCCGATCGTAAGGCGCACGCTGGGCACTTCCTACAGCCAGCGTCCAGACAGGCTGCAGCAGACCCCACTGAAGGCAGACCTGCGCCTCGTAGCCGGCAGGACGGTGCTCGGCTCGGGCCCCAATCGCATCGAGCTGTACCCGATCCGCGGCGCTGCTGCCGAGCGCCAGATGATGGCTTGGCTCCCCGGCCACCGGCTGCTGTACGGCAGCGACCCCTTCCAGAAAGATGCGGATGGCTACAACAATCCGCAGGCGGTCAGCGAACTACTGCAGGCGGCCGAGCGCGAACGCCTGGACGTGGACCGCTTCTTCATGATGCACATGCCCGCGGCGCCGTTCAGCGCACTGCGCAAGGTGAAGGGCAGCGAGGGCTGAACGCATGAAAACACATCGCCAGCTCGTCTGCTGTCTGCTGCAGTCGCTCGCGGCAGTTTCCGCCCACGGCCAGGACATCCGCAAGATGAACCCGCCGGACGTCGCCAGGCCGGTTGCGCCCTACAGTCACGTGGCGGAGGTACCCGCGGGAACGCGGATGCTGTTCCTCGCGGGTCAGGTCGGCTATCGTCCCGACGGCACCCTGGCCGCCGGAGTGGAAGAACAAGCAGTGCAGGCGCTGGAGAACATCCGTCTGATCCTGGCGGCGGAAGGCGCCGGGCCGGAACACATCGTCAAGCTGATCTTCTACGCGGCTGCCAAACCGGGCGACATGGCGGCGATCGGCGCCAAGCGCGCAGAAATGTTCGGCAAGACCGCGCCACCGCCGAGCACCTGGATCTATGTATCGGGACTGGCCCGTCCCGAATATCTGATCGAGATCGAGGCGGTCGCGGCCGTGCCGGCGCCGGGACGATCCCGGAGAACCCATGCAAACCATGAACGATGACGCCGTCCCGCAGCCGTCCTCGTCTCGCTTGCTGGTGGCGGCCGTGCTGTTCTTCTTCTACCGGATGCCCGCGGCGCCGTTCAGCGAACTCCGCGAGGCAAAGGGCAACGAGGGTTGAATCGAGGGACAGCCGGCCGGTTATGCTAGCGCACTGACGAGAAAAGGCAGGAAGCGGTCCATCCGGTAATCGACGTCAAGATGCTCATCGTCGAACTCTTCGTGCACATGGTCGATTCCAAGGCGCGTCAGCTCCCTTGACAATTGCCGTGCCCCGAAATTCAGGAAATACTGATCGCGTGCGCCGCAATCGATCCACAAGGCCTTCAGTCTCCTCAAGGCTTGCGCGTGCGTCTGCAGAGTGCTTAATGGGTCATGGCGCAGCCAGTTTTCCCAACGTTCCGGATCGAACTGGCCAGTTCTGAGGTCGCATGGCAGGCGGATATTGGCGTAGGCCGCAGGATCCGGGTCGTAGGTCGCGGCAAGCGCCAAGTGCATCCGACACGATCGCTCCTGTGGTGTCACCTTGTCTGCACTGCGAAAATGGGCGAGGAATCGCTCGGCGGAGTAATCAAAGCGTTCGAGTTCACGCAGCGCAGCGTAGATGCCGGACTTATAAACGATGTCGAAGCCCATGTCTCCTGAATTGCAGGATGCGGCCGACCAGAAATCGGGATAATGCATGGCATGCCAAAGTGCACCGAATCCGCCCGACGACTTGCCGAATACGCCGCGTCTGCCCCGGCCGCCGCAACCGAATCTCGCTTCAACAAATGGTACGACTTCCTCAATCAAATAGTCGGCATACCGGCCCGTCCCCTTGCTATTAATGTACTGATTGCCGCCCAATGACGTCATGCAGTCGGCAAACACCACGACACTCGGCACCATGAAACCTTGAGCAATGAGCCTATCGAGGCGTTCGGGAACGTTTTCTCCAATGCTCTTCCGTGCAACGTGGTCCAGTCCGGAAGAGTTAAAGCCAGGGAGGTCGACGAGTAATGGTGCGTGCCCGCCTGAATAGCCCGCAGGCGTGTATACGCACAATTCCCGGGTGCAGGGGTCGCCCAAAGGATTATCCTTGAGGACATCACTTTCGATGGTGAAGGAATGAACGGCACCTTGCGGAAAATTTTCGGAACGATGCATGCTAAACAGCTTCGGCTTATAGGGTGTGAATTTGGGAGGGTTACGAAGTGCCCAAAAGAGCAGAAAATTGCGGCGCGGCCATCGATGGGACAAATTCCGTTATTTCAAAATGCGCGATCTCATGTTTCCAGAAGGGGTCTTCACCCAGGATACGCTCGAGATCGGCGCGGGTAAGACAGTCTGCCAGGATCACACCGCCTGTTCGTGGCTCCTTTCGACCTGACAATAGAAACACGCCAGATGCGTAATGCCGGGCTAAAAAGTCGCGATGCTTCTCGATGAAGCGGTCGACATCCGCCAAGGGTTTGCGATAGGTGAGCGAAACAATAAACATGGTGTTTTTATTTAATAGGCTTTCAACTGCGTTCCGTTATATGCCGGCCATGAAATACCGTCGCTTACACGGCGGATAACAGAGCAATCGCACTCGTCCACAGGATCGCGCCCGTAGACAGCAGAGCCAGCACAACACTTTGGTCTTCACCTCTGAACAGCATGTACAGCAGGGCCACCAATACCAAGCCTGTCCCGGTCAAATAATAGCCGCGGTAGCGCAAGATCTTTGCCAGCGGTAGGAAATGCGCGCCAACAATGAAGATTGCGCAAGGCATGATCAAGTCGACGTGATGCGTCAAGTTCAGCAGCAGCACCATGAAACTGATGGCTGCCCACTGCAGAATGTTCACGATAATCAGTCCTTTGCGGGTCGCACTGCTGTTCGCACCTGTATATGCGGCGCGGCGGGCGCGAAACGTCATGACTGCCCATGTAGCAATCAATATGCTGACGACCGCAATGATGGACAGAGCAGGCAAGTTAGCGCCGGCATATCGATAGGTGCCGATAAATAACCAGACTGCACCAAACAGGGACAGGAAAACGCCGCCCAGTGCCATGCTGGGGTGACGTGAATTAGTTTTACTCATGAATCTCCTCCATTAAACACGAAAAAAGGCCCACCAGAGCTCGCGCTCCAACTGCTAAAACAACATTGAAATTAGGATACTATTTGCATCCCATTTCGTCTAGCGCGACCGATTATCGGACTCTGCAGGGGATAGCTTTGAGAGTCGTGAAATTTATTAACGGCTTTACGCCGCATATGGGAGTTTTTTAAAATCCTGGTAACGCGCCAAGGAATTGCTGGCTACGTGGCGACACTGCCCAGGGATGTAACGGTTCCTGGAGTGCCGCCAAATTTCAAAACGAATTCATCGGTGCTCCAGTATGGATTCGCTTTAATAAATCGGCTTTGAAATAGCCTGCAAGGCCGCTGATGCAGGTTGCGAGCCCCGTTTGCGTCCGTTCCATTTCGGCGCTAGGGCCTCAGCAGCACCGAGCCCATTGTCTGGCCCGACTCGATAAGACGGTGGGCCTCGGCCGCCTGTGATAGCGGCAGCTCATGTCCGATTTTCACCTGCAGCCCTTGCTCGAGCCGCTGCAGCGTTTCTTGCGCGCCCTCCCGGTAGCGGCCGATATCGCTCATGAAACGGAATACGCCCGGTCGGGAGAATGCGATCGACCGATAGGGGCCGATATCGTTCGGATCGATTCGACCGATGTCGCCGGCGACCTGACCGATGCTCGCCACCATGCCGTACGGTCTCACCGCATCCAAGGTCTTTATGAGGGTTTCGCCGCCGATGCCGTCGATCGCGAAATCCACGCCATCGCCACCGCCAAACACGCGTGCAGCAGCCACGAAGTCCTGCTGCCGGTACAGCAAGGCCTCGTCCAGGCCATGCGCGCACGCCAGTTCCGCCTTGTCGTTGCTCCCCACCGTTCCGACAACGCGGGCGCCCATTGCCTTCGCCCACTGCACCAGCACCAGACCAAGTCCGCCGGCCGCCGCATGTACCAGAATCGTGTCGCCAGCGCGCAGCGGTCGCACGTACGTAAATAGCATGTGCGCCGTGATCCCGCGCAGCAGGGCACCTGCTGCCGTGTCGAAGGAGACCGCATCGGGGAGGCACACCGCGCGCTCGGCTGGCAGGTTACGCACGACCGCGTAACTGCCCACCGGCGCGCCCGCATACGCAATACGCTGCCCTTCCTTCAGTCCGGTCACCCCGGGCCCGACGGCCTCGACGAAACCCGCACCCTCGGCCCCCAGTGTCGACGGGAGTGCGGGCAGACGATACAGCCCGGTGCGATGGTAGACGTCCACGAAGTTAACGCCGATTGCCACCTGGCGGATGCGGATCTCGCCGGGCCCGGGTGGCGGCAACGCGATCATCTCGGGCTTTAGCTGCGTGCGGTCGCCGTAGGCGTGGATGCGGATGTGCTGCACAAGTTCGTTCATGCTGTGCTCCTGTTGACTAATCATTGCCCGCTATCGTACGTCGTGCAAAAATGATCTGAAATAGGAAAAATTGAACAGTTACCGTGCAAAATTCATCCGTAAAAGCCCAGCTCAGCTGGGACGACGTGCGCTACTTCCTGGAGCTCGCACGCCAGGGGAAATTGACCACGACCGCTCGCGTGCTGGGTGTGGAGCATTCGACGGTGGCGCGGCGGGTGACTGCACTGGAGACCACACTCGGCTTGCGTCTGTTCGATCGCCTGCCCAAGAGCTGGGTCCTGACCGCCGAGGGCGAGGGCCTGCTCGATCACGCGCGCCGCATCGAAGAAGAAGCGATGGCATTTAGTCGTGTGGGTGACGGCTACGGCGCCTTTCGCGGCACGGTGCGCGTGTCCGCCCCACCGGTTTTCGCCAGCGCTTTCCTGGCTTGGCAGCCAGGCCGCTTGGACAGATGGGATATGCTCTGTACGGTGCGCCTGCGTGGAAGGACAAGCCGGTGGCCCACTGGGAATTTGTCGGCTACGATGAACTGCTGCGCGAGACGCCACAGCAGCAGTGGATCGAGCAGCTGGCCGGCAAGCGGCCATTCAACCTGCGCACCAACGACCTGGCGACGATGTTGCAGGCCTGCCGCAGCGGGCTCGGGCTGGCAGCGCTGCCGCACTTCCTGGCGCGCGGCGACAGCGCGGTGGTGCAATTCGATGAATACCCGTGCCCGATCCGCCGGCCCATCTGGCTGGCGATTCATCCAGATGTTCGACGCTCGGCGCGCGTGAAGGCGGTTGCAGAGCTTGTTACGCAACTCATCGAAGAGGACGCAGACATACTGGCCGAGCGCTGGCCTTGTTGCGCCTCATGCGCAAGAAGAGTCGCCGATGAGCATGCTGACGCCGCGACGGCTTCCTGCTTTGTTTCGCCCGAATAGCTGCCCGGTGACCCCGGCGCTCAGCCTTCGCTGCGCTTCACCTTGCGCAGTTCGCTGAATGGCGTCGCGGTGGGCACCTGCACCAGTTCGCCCACCGCCTGCGGATTGTTGTAGTCGCCCGCTTTCATCTGAAGCGGATCGCTTCCGTAAAGCAGTTGTTGCTTCAGGCGTTTCTCTTGCTGGTCTGCTCGCTCATCTACTGGTGGTACGTCGATCGGTAATTGTTAGAGATACTTAAGCCCTAACGGTTTTATGCTATTAAAGGAGCGTTTCGCTCCCTCCAGCCATCGTTTCGCCGCAGACCGGTTGTGCGGGGCCCGCCAACTCGGCACAATGCTCCGCATCATCCATTTCGAATCCACAACCATGCAGCCTGCCATCCAGCCGGCCCCGATCGCGGACCCCGCCCACGGCTTCCCGTTCGGGCGGCTCGTCAAGGACATGCGATATGCCACCGTCCTGTGCCTGATGCTCGGCGTGTTCATCACGATCATCGAAGGCGATGGGCTGGAGTCCCTGTTCGAGTCCCTGTTCGTGCACCTGGTCCTTGCGCTGTGCATCGGGCTGCTCGCCTACCTCGTCGTGGATGCCGTACGTCTGGCCTTGTTGCGCGAGCCGGACTGGGGCGCGAAACAATGGCTCATTCTCCTGGCCGTCGTCGTGGTAGCCACGCCAATTTCCACCTATGCCGGTGTGGCGCTGGCGTACCACATCCTCGGTTCGACGATGCCCGGCGCTGACGTTATCATGCGCGACGTGCTGATCACGGGATACACCACCATTTGCGGCATTTACCTATTCTCGCGCCAGGAACGCACCGCGCGCATCGAAGCCGCCGCCGCGCGCGAACGGGTGCGCGCCGAGGCCGTCGCTCGCCAGGCCATGCAGGCCCAGCTACAACTATTGCAGGCCCAGATCGAGCCCCACATGCTGTTCAACACCCTGGCCAACCTGGAGAGCCTGATCACGCTGGACGCCGAGCGCGCCTGCCACATGCTCGACCAGTTGATCCGCTACCTGCGCGCCACCTTGATTTCGTCGCGCGCCGAGGCGACCACGCTGGCACAGGAATTCGACCTGCTGGACGCCTACCTCGGCCTGATGGCGGTGCGCATGGGAAGGCGGCTGCGCTTTTCGCTGCACCTGCCCGACGCGCTGGCCGGCGCCTGCGTGCCGCCGATGCTGCTGCAGCCGCTGGTGGAGAACGCGATCGCCCACGGGCTCGAACCGAAGATCGGCGGCGGCGAGCTCGTCGTGAGCGCGGACCGGCACGGCGACGCGCTGGAAATCACGGTCCGCGATTCCGGGCTCGGCCTGCACCGCCCTGCTGCCAGGGCCGGCTCCGGTGTCGGCCTTGCCAATACGCGCGAACGGCTGCGCGGCCTGTACGGCGAGCGCGCCACGCTCGCGCTCGAACCCGCGGTCCCGCACGGCGCCGTCGCCCGCATCACCTTGCCACTGACACTTGCATGAACCCACGCGCACTCATCGCCGAAGACGAAGAACTCCTCGCCGCCAAGCTTGTCCATTGCCTGCGGCGACTGTGGCCGGAACTGGAGATCGCCGCGATCAGCCCGGACGGGGTGGACGCGGTCGAGCAGGCGCTGGCGCTGCGGCCCGACATCCTGTTCCTCGACATCAAGATGCCCGGCCAGAGCGGGCTGGAAGCGGCCGAGGAACTGGCCGAACGCTGGGATGGCGCCCGACCGTTCCCGCAGGTGGTGTTCGTGACGGCCTACGACGACTACGCGGTGAACGCGTTCGAGCAGGCGGCGGCGGACTATGTGCTCAAGCCCGTCAACGAAGCGCGGCTGGGCAAGACCATCGAACGCCTGCGCCAGCGCCTTGCCCTGTCCAGCCCGGCGGACGGCCTGGCGCAGCTGGCGCAGCAAATGCACGCGCTGCCGCCCCCCGCGCCGGCGTCCGTGTCGAAGCCGCTGACCAAGATCCGCGCCGCGTGCGGCAACCTGGTGCGCATGATCCCGGTCGAGCAGGTCGCCTACTTCCAGGCCGTGGACAGGTACGTCAACGTGGTGACGGAGGAGGGCTCGTCGTTGATCCGCCAAAGCCTGAAGGACCTGCTGCCCCAGCTCAACCCGGATCAGTTCTGCCAGATCCACCGGAGCACGATCGTGAACATGGATTGCGTCGCGAGCGCGATCCGTGACGAGTTCGGCAGGTTGATGCTGACTCTGCACACCCGCCCTGAACAGTTGCGCGTCAGTATGATGTACGCGCACCTGTTCAGGGCGATGTGACCGCTGCGCCGGGGACTACAGCTCGGCAAGCTGATCGTCGATGATAAGTATTAGGGACGTGGGAAACGGAACAGATCTCGTTGCTGCCCGTCTGGGAATGTCCGCCTCTCGATCTGGCATGCGCCCAGGCGCAGGGCCAGTGCGCGAGCCGGGGCATTGTCATCAGTCATGTATGTTTCTACCGTTTGCCATCCACACTCCCGATAAGCATAGGCAATCGCGGCACGCGAAGCCTCCTGCGCGAAACCTTGCCCGCGTGCGTCGGGCAGCAACCACCAGGTCAGCTCGCGTGGCCATCCCAAGCCCTGCCAGAATCCGCATACACCGAGCTGGGCATCATCACCTAGCCGTTCCACGACCCACACGCCGAAACCTTGCAAGTACCAGCAGCCGATGTCAGTCGCCAGCCGGGTATAGGCAGCGCCCGCACCAAGGGGGCCGCCGTAGAAAGTAGATGCCTCGGCGTCAGTATAGAAACGACGGTAGAGATCTTCTGCCGTCGGGCTGGGTGGTACAAGACGCAGGCGTTCAGTCTTCAGGGTGGGGATCATATTTATGGGTCCAGCGTTGCTGTTCTGTTGGTTCGTGACACGACACATCACTTATTCCTTGCGACGCGCACGCCGCAAGGAGCGGCAACTGCTTGCGGTAGCAGGCTTACCAGATAATGACGCGATCCTTCGGTGCCAGATACATCTTGTCGCCCGGCTTGACGCCGAAGGCCTCGTAGAAGCCCGGCTGGTTCTTGACGGTGCCGTTGGCGCGGAACTGGCCCGGCGAGTGCGGATTGGTCTTGATCAGCATGATCTGCATGGCGTCGCGCATCTTCGAACGCCATACCTGGCCGAAGCCCATGTAGAAACGCTGGTCGCCGGTCAGGCCGTCGATCACCGGGGCCTTCTTGCCCTTCAGCGACAGGTGATAGGCTTTATAGGCGATCGCCAGGCCCGAGTTGTCGCCGATGTTCTCGCCCAGGGTCAGCGCGCCGTTCACGTGGTAGCCCGGGACCGCTTCGAAGGCGTCATACTGCGCGACCAGTGCGCGGGTCTTGGCCTCGAACTTCCTGTGGTCGGCGGCGGTCCACCAGTCGCGCAGGTTGCCGTCGCCGTCGTATTGCGCGCCCTGGTCGTCGAAGCCGTGGCTGATCTCGTGGCCGATCACACTGCCAATACCTCCGTAGTTCACGGCGTCGTCCGCGTTGGCGTCGAAGAAGGGCGGCTGCAGGATCGCAGCCGGGAACAAGATCTCGTCGTATTCCGGGTCGTAGGAAGCGTTGACGGTTTGCGGCGTCATTTCCCACTCGGCGCGGTCGATCGGCTTGCCCAGCTTGTTCAGTTCGCGGTCGAAGTGCAGGGCGCGAGCGCGCATCACGTTGCCGACCAAGTCACTCTTGTCGACCACCAGCCTTGAATAGTCCTTCCACTGGTTCGGGTAGCCGATCTTGACGGTGAACTTGGACAGCTTGACCTGTGCTTCCTTCTTGGTCGCGGGACTCATCCAGTCGAGCGTGTCGATGTCCTGCTTCATCGCGGCCAGCAGGTTGTTCACCAGCCTTTCGATGCGCGCCTTGCGCTCGGCCGGAAAATATTCGGCGACGTACAGCTTGCCGACCGATTCGCCCATCGCGCCATCGACCGCACCGACGCCACGCTTCCAGCGCGGCGCCATCTCCGCCACGCCCGACAGGGTCTTGCTGTAGAAGGCGAAGTGCTCGTCCGCGAACGCCTTGTTCAGGTAGCTGGCGTAGCTGTCGATAAGGTGGGCCTGCAGGTAGGATTTCCAGGTCTCGAGCGGCGTCCTGGCCGCGATTTCGGCAAAGCCTTTCAGGTAGGTCGGTTGGCTGACGATCACGTAGCTCACCTTGCCTTCGATGCCGGTTCCCTTCAGCCAGGTGTTCCAGTCCCAGCCCGGCGCCACGTCGCCCAACCTGGCCAGGTCGACCTTGTTGTAGGCCTTGACCGGATCGCGCAGCTCGACCTTGGTCCATTGTGCGCGCGCGATCTCGGTTTCCAGCGCCACGATCGCCTTGGCATTTTCGGCAGCATGCTGGTCGCCGGCCATGACCAGCAGGTTCCTGACGTGGGCCAGGTAGTTGGCGCGGGTGTCGGACAGCTTCTGGTCGTCGGCCTTCAGGTAGTAGTCGCGGTCCGGCATGCCCAGGCCGCCCTGGCTGATGTCGGCGACGTACTTGGTAGCGTCCTTGTTGTCCAGGTGGATGCCGAAATCGTACGGGGTGTTCACGCCCAGCTGGTTCATGTGCGCGAACACGGCCGGCAGTTCGGACTTGTCCTTGATTGCGGCGATCTTTGCGAGTTCACCGTTCAGTGGGGTCATGCCCAGCTGCTCGAGGCGCGCCTCGTCCATAAAGCTGGTGTAGAAGTCGCCGATGCGCTGTTCGTCGGTGCCCTTGGCGGCATGCTGTGCGGCGGCTTTCTCAATGATGGCGCGCAGTTGCGGCTGGGTATTTTCGCGCAATTCCATGAACGAGCCCCAGCTCGACTTATCGGCCGGGATCTCGATGGTCTTGAGCCACTTGCCGTTCAGGTGCTCGAAGAAGTTGTCCTGCGCACGCACGGACGGGTCGACATATTGTGTGGCGATGCCGGATGCCAGTGTCTGGCCGCCGTGTACGGCTGTGTTCTTGGCCGATCCTTCGGCGGCGTGGGCGAATGCGGCGGTCAGTGCCAGAGCCAGCGCGCTCAGTGCGAATCGTTTCATGCCGGTCTTTCTCCTCCAGTTGTTGTAGTGCCTCCCATTCTAATGATTCAAAATACGAATGAATATTACAGATTGTATATATTATATGTATAACTGGGGCCGCGACGGCACCAATGCCGGTCGGGTGAGTCGCTGCAGGCTGGCGTTTGGCCGATTGCAGAGCTGGCGGCAGAGTCAGAAATTCTCCGTTCATTAAAACGAAAAAATCCCGTAAAGAAGCTAAACCGGTGTGCGATCCGTCCCGCGAATCATCTTATCTTTTTGTACCGGAGCATATGTATCTGCATAGTATATGTATTCTATTATACATTGATTATTGGTTTTCGTCTTTCGAAAAACTACGCGTTGTAGCATAAATAAGTCTATATACAACGAATACAAAACGATACATTTTTTTATTTGACCCTAAAAATACACAGGTGATCCCATTGCCGGCTTGAAAGAAAGCATTGGGCTTTCGTTCAAGATTGCTGCATATACGGCACCTTGCGGCCGGCTGTTTCTACGCCAGCCGCATTCAACACAGGAGAATAAGAAAATGATGGAGAAAGTTTTGTCCCGATCGATTCGCATGATCTGCCTCGGGGGTATGGCATTCGGTATGAGTGCGGTATACGCGCAGGACGGCCAGGAAGGGTCGATGCAGCGCGTTGAAGTGACCGGTTCGCGCATCCGCCAGGTCGACAGGGAAACGGCGCAGCCGGTCCAGGTGATGACCCAGGAACAGATTCAGAAGACGGGCCTGGTCACCGTGGGCGACATTCTTACCCAACTGTCCTCGGCCGGCACGCCCGAGTTCAGCCGCGGCGGCTCGCTGACCTCGAATATCGAAAACGGCGGGCAGTATATTACCCTGCGTAACCTCGGCTCCAACCGCCTGCTGGTGCTCGTCGACGGCAAACGCTGGACCCAGACCGTCAACGGCTATACCGACCTGTCGACCGTGCCGTCGGCGATGATCGAGCGGGTCGAAGTGCTGAAGGACGGCGCCTCTTCGATTTACGGTTCCGACGCGATTGCCGGTGTGGTCAACATCATCCTGAAGAAAAAGCTGGACGGCGCCCAGCTCAGCCTGTACACCGGCGCAAACCAGAAGGGTGACGGCCGCAGCAAGGATTTCTCTCTGTCCTACGGCGCCAGCAATGACAAGGGCCGACTGATGGTCGGCCTGTCGCACACCGAGCAGGGCGTCGTCTGGCCCGCCGAGCGTGATATCACCCGCTATCCGCGTGGCATCAACCACCCGACTGCAGGCTGGGGTATGGGCCCGTATGGGGACATCAGTCCGGTCGATCCAGTCACTGGTGGACAAAACAACGACCCTGCCACGGGGGGCTGGGAGCGTGTGTTGAACCACGGTGGCGGCGTGCGCTCCGATCCGCGCTTCCCGAGCAGCTATCATGACAAGACCGGCAGCATTGACGACAAGTACAACACGGCCAAGGACATGATGTTCCAGATGCCGAACAAGCTGGACACCCTGTTCACGAAGGGCACCGTCGACCTGCCTTACGATATGCAGCTGACCACGACGGCAATGTACTCGCAGCGCAAATCGAGCACGCAGATCGCGGGTCAACCGCTGACCAGCGACACCCAGCCGGGCTACAAGGTCTACATCGACAAGAACAGTTACTACAACGGGTTCGGCCAGGACCTGTACTTCCTGCGCCGCACCGCCGAAGTGCCGCGCGTGACGGACAACCAGAATCGCACCTTCCACGTCGATTCCACCCTGTCCGGCAACTTCACGATGCGCGGCCTGGCCTGGAACTGGGATGTCGGCTATAACCACAGCGCGCAGGACGGCTATATCTACTCGACCGGCAACCTGAACCTGCTGAACCTGAAGAAAGCGCTCGGCCCATCGTTCATGAACGCCCAGGGCGTGGTCCAGTGCGGCACCCTGTCAGCCCCGATCCCGCTGCAGGAGTGCACCCCTTGGGACCTGATCAGCGGCCCACCCGCGTTTAGCCCGCAGGTGCGGAACTACGTGATGTCGACCGGCCAGGCGACTTACGGCAGCACCATCAATAGCGCCACCGCCAACCTCAGCGGCGAAGTCTACCAGTTGCCGGCAGGCGCCCTCGGCGTCGCCGCAGGCCTGGAGCGCCGCGAGGTGAGGGGCGACGACCAGCCCGGACAGTTCGAGCAGTCCGGCTACTCCAGCAACTTGGCAGGCAACCCTACCCACGGCCGCTATACGGTCAAGGAAGCCTACCTTGAGCTTAACATCCCGGTCTTGAAGAACGCCCCGTTGGCCAAGCTGTTGAGCTTCGATCTGGCGACCCGCCACTCGGACTACAGCAACTTCGGCAGCACCAACAACAGCAAGGCCAGCTTCATGTGGAAGCCGGTTCGCGACTTGCTTGCCCGCGGCACCTACGCGCAAGGCTTCCGCGCCCCGGCCGTCGGCGACACCTTCGGCGGCGGCGCGCAATCGTTCGACGACATCATGGACCCCTGCGACAGCAAGTTCGGCCAGCGCGGCACCGCGGGCGTGGACGCACGCTGCACCGCCGCCGGCGCCCGTCCGGGTTTCCGCCAGGTCGACCAGACCGGCACGCCGGTGACCAGCACCGATGGCACCCAAGGCATCGTGGCGTTCATCTCCGGCCTGGGTAACTCATCGCTGCAGCCGGAGCGCGCCAAGACCACGACCTTCGGCATCGTGTACAGTCCGTCGTTCCTGCCCGGCCTGTCCGGGTCGCTGGACTGGTACGACATCAAGATCAGCAACCTGATCACGGGTGTGAGCGCGAACCAGACGGCCAACTACTGCTACGTCCAAGGCATTCAGTCGTACTGCGATGCGATCAAGCGCGATCCGGTCAGCGGCCAGATCAACAGCCTGTCGCACGGCAACGTCAACGCCGGTGGCCTGGAAACCGCAGGCTTGGATCTGTCCCTGAACTACCGCTTCCCGGCCACCCGGTACGGCCAGTTCGGCCTGCGCTCGGACTCGACCTTCGTCAGCAAACTGCGTACGCAGGCGACCAACGATGCCGAATGGGTCAATCAGGTCGGCGAATACGACGCCGGCGGTGTCCTCGCCTACTATCGCATCAAGTCGAACCTGACGCTGGACTGGACCCTCGGGAAATGGAGCGCTTCGTGGACCGCGCGTTACTTCAGCCCGCTGCGCGACCAGTGCTACAGCCATGATGTGAGCGCCCCGATCGAGTGCACCAACCCGACCGGCCAGGCCAACTGGGGTACGGGCTACAACCAGATGGGCGCGATGGTCTACAACGACCTGAGCGTCGCCTACAAGACCCCGTGGAAGGGCCAGATCATGGTCGGCGCCAACAACGTGTTCGACAAGCAGCCGCGCAGCACCATCCTCGGCGCTGCCTCGGCGTCGCGCGTCGACGCCAACCTGCCGATCGACCGCTTTATCTACGTGCGTTACAACCAGGCGTTCTGACCGAAGGGCCCGCATGGGCCCATCTCAGGCGCTGTCTGATCGATGCCCCCCGGCTTGCCTGGGGGGCGCACACGGCTCAGCGCCTTTTTTTGCAGCTTCGATACGTGTTTTTTGCAACTCGTCGCGCCGCGCGTGTGGCAGCACAGGTAAAACGTATAGTGCTGCATCTCCGACTACACACAGGTAGTTGGAATAAATCGAAGGAGACGAGATGGATTTCGCACCATACAGCAGCGACAACATTAGCGACAACGACGATAGCGCCAACGATAGCTACAACCATAGCGCCAACGATAGGCCTACCCTGGCGTACCACCGCCCGGCCCGGCACAAGACTCGAATCACGATCTACCTGGACGACGAAGTCATCGACCATTTCCGGGCGCTGGCGAAACGCTATGGCACCGGCTATCAGACGCTGATTAACGCCGCACTGCGCAGCCGCCTGTCTCGAGCCAGCGGCGAACCCGGTTGGTTCGTATAAGTCACAGGCGCGTCACCTGCGCTGGTCCCAAAATTAAAACGGAGTAGAAAACAATGACGACTAGCCGTCGATCCTTTCTCAAAGCTGCTGCGGCAATTGGCGCTTCTCTGGCATGGGTCGGCCCGGCCCGGGCTTCGCGTGTGCGATGGCATGAACGGCGTGATCTGTATCCGCAAGGCGTTGCCTCGGGCGATCCCGACCCGCACAGCGTCATTCTCTGGACCCGGCGTCCGTTTGCGGGGGAGGCGCGCCAAGTCCTGACTGTCGAGGTGGCGGAGGACGAGGCATTCCACCGGGTCATTGCGCAGGCCAAGGTGCCGGTCACAAGCGGCGAGGACTGGACCGCGCGCGTACTGCTTGGCGGCCTCAACCCAGCGCGCGTCTATTGGTACAGGTTCACCGACGCCGACGGAAACGGCAGCCGGATTGGCCGCACAATCACCGCACCCTTGCCCAATGATCCGCGCCCGGTGAACTTCGCATTCGTGAGCTGCCAGCATCTCAACGAGGGCAAGCTGAATGCCTACCGCAGGATGATCTACGAAGACGAACGCGCGCCTGCCGCCGAACAGCTCGGCTTCGTCCTGCACCTGGGCGATTTCATCTACGAGATGGTCCAGTACCCGGAGGAAGTGAAAACCCGCTACGATCGCACGATCTATGAGGTGGCGCGCATCCCGGACGGCCACAAGATCGGCAACTTCCACATTCCGCTGACCGTCGATGGCTACCGTGCGATCTATAAAGGCTATCTGCTCGATCCCGACCTGCAGGATGCGCGCGCACGCTGGCCGTTTGTCGCCATGTGGGATAACCACGAATTCTCTTTCCAGGGTTGGCAGGGTGTTCTTAAAGTGGGCGCGTTCGAGCAGCCTGGCCAGAGCGTCAAGGTGGCGGCGAATCAAGCCTGGTTCGAGTATCTTCCTGCGCGCGTCACGCGCGGAAACCGCCCGCTCGAACGTTTCGATCCGCCCGCCGTCGACAACGTGCCGATCAAGGAGTTCGACGAGCATGGGCTGGGGACGGAACCGAACAACCTGGCGGCGATCAACAGCCTCAAGGGCTACCGGGCGCTGCGCTACGGCCGGCACCTGGACCTGATCATCACCGACCAGCATAGCTATCGAAGTGCGGACTCCTTCGGCGATCCGTCGCTCGATAAACTGTTCGGCAAGGAGTACATGGGCATGTTGCCGGAGCCGATGATGCAGATCCTGGACGGTGGGCGCGCCTGTAACGGTGGCAATCCTCCTGCGGTCGTCAGCCACAATGGTATCGAGGTGCCCAATCCGCAACGCAATGCGCCGCCGCAAACGATCCTGGGAATGGAGCAGAAGGCATGGTTCAAGGACAAGCTGCAGACATCGACGGCGACGTGGAAAATCTGGGGCAATACGATGGGTGCACTCGATTCTCGCGCCGATCCGCAGAACCTGCCTGCCGGCCTGACCAAAGAGCCGTGGCCGCCTCATACCTATGCGGCGCTGAGCGCATATGATTACGGCTCGGCGTGGGCGGAACGCGCTGAAATCTACCAACTTGTGCGCGACGCGAACATCACGGGCTTCGCGATCGTCTCGGGCGACCGTCACAGCTTCTGGGCAGGATATGCAGCTGCGGAGCTGCCGCCCGGCAAGTTCGAGCCGGTCGGCTTGAGCTTCGTGGGCGGCTCGCTCACCAGTGCCGGGACCATGGAAGCCTATGAGCACAAGCTGCCGAAGAACGCGCCTTTGCGCGCGCTGTTCCTGGCGGACAAGGGGAACGGAGCGAAGCCGGACTGGACCCACAACATGCTGCTGAAGCACGGCGTGCGTTCATGCCTGGAATATGCAAAGAGCTTCGACCTGGAGCGCGCACGAGCGCTGTCCAATCCGGATCTGGCGCCGCACCTCGAATTCGTCGATCTGGGAGGACACGGCTATTCGAAGGTTCGATTGTCGGCCGACGAGATGCGCACCGAGTTTGTCTGCATCCCACGCCCGATCACACGCAGCGAACGACCGGATGGCGGCGACATCAGGTATCGGGTCGTGCACACTGCCGCACTATGGAAGGGCGGAGCCCGCCCACGGCTGAAGACGTCGGTGCTTGAAGGCGACATCGGACTTGCAATGTGACGGCTCCACGCCGTGATCTTCGAGACCCGTCAGGAGCGACCGCAGTCGAACGCGCAGCGGTCGGTCTCCATCAGGTGTCCAGCGCCGGCGATTCGACGCTCGACCGTCGGGCCATAGCTGATCGGCAACTCCAGCGCCGACCACATCGACATTGTCGAAGCACCTGTCGAAGGCCTGGCTCGCTGCGTCGTGGTGTGAAACGGCCCACTGGTCTCATGTCGCCGGTTCCGGATTCTCGCGAAAACACAAAGACCGTATAAGCATCGCCGGCAGGTCATCATTTTTCACACCGCCAAACTGGATTTCACATCGTGAATTTTACGGCCGGCCGCTTTCGTCATGAAATTTCGTTTCGCAGTATTGCTTTTCACATAATGGAATAAATTACGTAAGCCTTTGAATTTAATGCGCTAAATATTCGCTTAAGTCTTATATAAGATAGAAGATGCAGCCGCGTGCCGGCTCTATGATGAACCCATCCGACTACGATTCGCTGCGCATCACCGTCAGCGGCGAACGCAGGAGATTTCGATTCTTTTTTATGGAGTTCATCATGTCCCAGTACCAGAACGATATCCAGGCCATCACCAGTCTCAAGCAACAGCAGGGCGAGGGCTGGCATGCGATCAACCCCGAATCCGCGGCCCGCATGCGTGCCCAGAACCGTTTCCAGACCGGCCTCGATATCGCCCGCTATACGGCCGGGATCATGCGTCGCGACATGGCGAACTACGATGCCGATCCATCCCGATACACCCAGTCGCTGGGATGCTGGCATGGTTTCATCGGTCAGCAAAAAATGATTTCCATCAAAAAGCACTTCAACGATACCGACCGCCGTTACCTGTACCTGTCGGGTTGGATGATTGCCGCGCTGCGTTCGGAATTCGGCCCACTGCCCGACCAGTCGATGCATGAGAAAACGGCAGTGCCTGCGCTGATCAAGGAGCTGTACACCTTCCTGCGCCAGGCCGATGCGCGCGAGCTCGGCGGCCTGTTCCGCCAGCTCGACGCCGCCGAAGGCCCGGCGCGCGCCGCCATCCAGGACAAGATCGACAATTTCGTCACCCACGTGGTGCCGATCATCGCCGACATCGATGCCGGCTTCGGCAATGCCGAGGCAACCTACCTGCTGGCCAAGCAGATGATCGAAGCCGGCGCCTGCTGCATCCAGATCGAGAACCAGGTGTCGGACGAGAAGCAGTGCGGCCACCAGGACGGCAAGGTCACCGTGCCGCACGAAGACTTCCTCGCCAAGATCCGCGCGGTGCGCTACGCCTTCCTCGAACTGGGCGTGGACGATGGGCTCATCGTGGCGCGTACCGATTCGCTCGGGGCCGGCCTGACCAAGCAGATCGCCTACACCCGCGAGCCGGGCGACCTCGGCGACCAGTACAACAGCTTCCTCGACGTCGAAGAGGTGTCGCTCGATGCGATGGCGAACGGCGACGTCGTCATCAAGCGCGACGGCAAGCTGCTGCGCCCGAAGCGCCTGCCCAGCAACCTGTTCCAGTTCCGCGAAGGCACCGGCGAGGCGCGCTGCGTACTCGACTGCATCACCTCGCTGCAGAATGGCGCCGACCTGCTGTGGATCGAAACGGAAAAACCGCACATCGCCCAGATCGGCGGCATGGTGAAGGAAATCCGCAAGGTGATCCCGAATGCGAAGCTGGTGTACAACAACAGCCCCTCGTTCAACTGGACCCTGAATTTCCGCCAGCAGGTCTTCGACAGGATGAAGGCCGAGGGCGCCGACGTGTCGCACTACGAGCGCTCGCAGCTGATGAGCGCCGAATACGACGACTCGGCACTGGCGCGCGAAGCCGACGAACGCATCCGCACCTTCCAGGCCGACGCGGCGCGCGAAGCCGGCATTTTCCATCACCTGATCACGCTGCCCACCTACCATACCGCCGCGCTGTCGACCGATAACCTGGCCAAGGAATATTTCGGCGAGCAGGGCATGCTGGGTTACGTGGCCGGCGTGCAGCGCAAGGAGATTCGCCAGGGCATCGCCTGCGTCAAGCACCAGAACATGTCGGGCTCGGACCTGGGTGACGACCACAAGGAATACTTCAGCGGTGAGGCGGCGCTGAAGGCTTCCGGCAAGCTCAACACCATGAACCAGTTCTAAGGCCTTTTTGCACGATGCGTACCTGCGGGATACCAAGGAAATCAGATGATTAACATGAACGATGACAATCAGGACGTTCTTGCGCTCGAGGACGTCCGGCAGCAGTCGATTGGCCGGGTCGGCATCATCGGTGCCACGCGCATGAGCGTCGGCATTGCCATGCGCCTGGCCGATGCCGACGTCCCGGTCACGCTGTGGGAGCGGGAGCGCGCTTCGCTCGCGGAGGCAATCGCGCTGGTGCGGTCGACTTACCAGGAAGCCGTCGCACAGGGAAGGCTTGCGCCCCACATGCGGGAGAGGCGTATGGCGCTGCTGGCGGGCACCGTCAACTTCCATCACTTGAAGGATTGCGATCTGGTGATCGACGCGGCGCGCACGGACACCGGCGCCAGGGAGAGCCTGTTTCATCGGCTCGACCAGGTCACCAAGCCGGGCGCCATCCTGATGACCCGCGTCTCGCAAGGCGTGGACTCGCTGGCCCGCTGCACCCGGCGTGCCGGCGAAGTGCTCGGCTTTCATGTCCCAAGTCCCGGCAGTCCCGGCCAGGTGTGGGAGTTGGTGCCCGGGACGTGGACGTCCAGGGAAACCCTGGCCACGCTGATCGCCTTGGCCGGGAAACTTCGGCAGGTCGTTGCCGTGTCCGGCGAGAGCCGCGCGAGATAAGACTGGAAGCGGCCCTTGGCGGCGAAGCGTTAGCGGAAGCGTGAGGCGACGAACCGTTCGCCGAAGCGCGGCCCGATGCCGCCGCCCTACGCCCTATGTGGACATCGCGCTAGCGTGTGCCAGATATGCGGCCATGTCAGCAGGATCTTGAACCACAGACTGGTCGCGAAGCTAGCCTCGACCGCGACAAGGCCGGCTGCGCCCAGCGTATCCGGCCAGTAGTCGTTCATCAGAACGCAATATGGCGTCGCCGGCGCAGCGCTCGGCCAGTGTCCCCGCGGGCGGTCCGGCGACGCCTCCCACACCACAACGCAAATACCGGGCGTGCGCAGCGGCACGGCCTTCCTGCCTGAGGCAGCAAGTGCCCAGCCAGCTCATCAAATCCACCATTATTTAAAAACCTGATTATGTGAATCAATTTCCAGCAAGTATTCAGTGCCGGCAAACTTAGGCACACTGTGAGCGAGAAAGAAACAAGAACAGCATAAAAGGAGACTAAAAGCATGAAAAAAGCAGTATCCAGGGTAGTTCTTGCGGCAAGTGCGCTATGCGCCACGATGCTGGCCCAGGCCGCCGGTCCGGACACCATCAAGGTCGGACTGATCGCACCGTTTTCCGGGCCGTTCGCCGATTACGGAAAGCAGATGGAAGGCGGAATCAAGGCCTATATGGCGCAACATGGCAGCACCGTCGCCGGAAAGAAAATCGAGGTCATCGTCAAGGACACCACCGGGCCCTCGCCCGAAATCGCGAAGCGGCTGGCCCAGGAACTCGTCGTGCGGGACAAGGTCGATTTCCTGGCCGGCTTCGGCCTGACGCCCGAGGCGCTGGCGGTCGCGCCCCTGGCCGAGCAGGCAAAAAAGCCGATGATCATCATGAATGCGGCCAGTTCGTCCATTACGACCAAGTCGAATTACATCGCACGCGTGTCGATGACGCTGCCGCAAAGCTCCGCGCCGATGGCGAAGTGGGCGCTCAAGAACAAGATCCGGAACGTGGTCACGCTGGTAGCCGATTACGCGCCGGGTATCGATGCCGAAACGGCGTTCAGGACGGCCCTGACCGAAGGCGGCGGCAAGGTCCAGGAGGCGATACGCGTACCGCTGAAGAATCCCGACTTCGCACCTTACATCCAGCGCATCAAGGACGCCAGGCCGGACGCCGTTTTCGTCTTCGTGCCGCCCGGCGAGCACACCATCGCTTTCATGAAGGGCTACCGCGAGCGCGGCCTGGCCGAAGCTGGTATCAAGGTCATCGGCACCGGAGACCTGACCGACGATCATATGCTGGCGGCGATGGGCGACGCGACGCTGGGCGTGATCACCACTTTTCATTATTCGGCGGCCCACAAATCGCCTGAAAATGCCGCCTTCCTCAAGAGTTTCACGAGCGCCAATCCTGGCGCGGGCCGGCCGAACTTCATGGCCGTCGGCGGCTACGACGGCATGGCGGCCATCTATGAGGTCGCGCGCAAGCTGAACGGCGACATCGATGGCGACAAGGCCATGGCAATCCTGAAGGGCATGCAGCTGAACAGTCCGCGCGGCCCGATCATGCTGGACGCCGCCACGCGCGACGTGGTGCAGACGGAATACGTGCGGCGGGTCGAGAAAGTCGATGGGCAGCTGTTCAACATCGAATTCGACCAGTTTCCAAATCAGAAAGATCCGGGGAAACCCTAGCGGCGTCGTCGCTGGCAAACAGCGCGGTCCACCTCGAGAAATGACATGTCTTGCGTCGCGAACCGGATGAGCCGGTTCGCTTGTGGTCAGCCGGGCCGTCGTTCTCGGCTATCCCATTGATTCCTATTCAATACCAAGTACTGCCGCAACCGCTTCTTCAACAGGAATCCACTTGCGGATCAGTGCGAGGACTTCTTCCTTTTGTTGGACGAGATCAGGGTAGAGGTGACGTTTCGGGTCCCACCAGTCCCAGAGCAAATTACGCGCTTTCTGTTCGTCCATCTCCTTGCGCTGTGCTGCCGCTTTGGTCAAGCGCAGTTCAGCACGTTCCTTGATCGTTTCATTGAATTGCAGATTGCAGCTACTCCAATCAAAAGCCGCCACTTCGGCTTTTTCCGATTCCCAGTTATTGTTTTTCAAATAGCCAGTCCCCGGTTCGCCATTTGCATTGACTGCGAGACAGCTCAGGTTCGGCAAGCGATGCTTGCGGCAAAACCAATTGATGGGATCCAGTTTTCGGCCAATCGACGTATTGATGGCGTTTTTTACGACAAGATCGTCAGTGTTGTTGCGTTTCGCTAAAGCTACCAGGTCAGCATACTGGATCAGAGTGAAATCGCGAATGTGTCGATGCTGGTTGTCCTTCGCAACCTGCATCAGAATAGGCCAGTAAACTCCCGCCAGGTGCAAGTCATTGAGCGTGAACCTATCCGGATCGCTGATGCGGTCATTTGCTTCGGCCGCGATGATGTCTTTATCCATTCTTACTTTGCCCCTTGCAGCAACGCCGTGGTATGCCGCTTGACGGCGTTCTCGAACTGCGCCTCCGCGCTGTCGAACTGGTCTTCCACCGACAGTTTGCCGTCCTGCAGCTCTTGCCAGCTGATGAATTGCCTGTAGAGTTTGACGGTCTTGCCCGAGCCCGACATGAAATTCTTCAGCTTGGACAAAGTCGGTTTGAGCAGGTCGTCAGGGCGCAGTACCGGCTCGCTGCCGAAAATGCGCCGCATCATTGCCTTTTGCAGTACCCGATCACCCGGCGGTGCAACGTACAGCTTGATTTCGACATCCTTCTGTTCCCTGCGGAACTCAGCATGGTAGAACAGGTTCCAATGACCATTTTCGCTCCGGATCCCGTCGACCTGGTCCCAAATGCGCGGGACAAAGCGGACACTCAGCGTCTTGCCGTCTTCCGGCGAAATCCTCTCCCACTCCGCCGCATTCTTGGCCAGCATCTTGTCGATCAGCCCCCACACCAAGGCTGCGCCCTGTTCGCGCACCGCGTCGCGGCAAGCGTCGAACGCCGCCTGGTGCTTGCGGTAGATCTCGGCCCAAGGGCCATCCCAGCTGTACACGGCAGGCATGGCCCGCACGCGCTCGTTCAGCGCGCGCAATACGGGGGCGACATCGTCGCGGTTCGCCAGCTCCGCCACTTGGGTCGTCTCGGCATCCTCTTGGCCGGACAGCGTACGGATCAGCTCCTGGTAGTCCGCAAGGAATTCTTTCACCCGCTGGTCGGCAGGAGGACGGTCTTCGAGCGCTTCGTCCAAGGCTTTTCCGACTTCCTCGCCCCAACGGATCTGCTGCCAATGCGGGCTGCTGACAGTCTCGTCCGAATCGAGGGTGAGATAGCACTTCTTGATATCCACGTTCTGGAATTGGCGTGCCAGGGCGTCGTCATAGCGGCTCAGTTGTTCATCGCCTTCGTGGCTGTTGATCTTGGCTTCGATCGCGACCGCCCATTTATCCCCGCTGCTGCTGCGGCCCTCGACCAGGATGTCGAGCCGGTCTGTCGAACTGGCTTTGTCGGCGCCGGACTCCTTGCTGTTTTCGACGAAAACACCTGCACGCAAAACAAGTTCGGTATGGACTTCGACGAACGCCGTTTCCATCGCTGGAACCTTACCCACGATCCGCCGCAGGAAGCGATCCAGGAAAGCGCGGCCCATGCCGTGCGAGCCGTCCGGATCCAGCAGCCAGGCCAGTGTATTCGTATGCCGAATCTCATATTGCTCGACCCGCAGCACCCGGAAAGGAGTAAATCTGGTCAGTTTCTTGCTGAGCTGCTCGAACTCCGGTTTGCTGACGATGTGTTCGAGTTCGCTTGTGAAGGATTGGTCGTGATTGAAATCTTTTGGCATGGCTGCCCTTATGGCGTGGAAGCTTGGTAGCTTTAAAAAATATACTGATCCATCATATTCAATTGATTGACTGTTGGCAATATTTTACTTGAGCACGGTGGCTGCGAATGAACGGCCCAACACCGTGCCCGTCATCTTCGATTCGTCCATTCCGTTCGCGCCGTCCGCCAAACCGGCGCGACATGGATTGTCGCTGCATGACCGATAATCGACCTCGAATGCAATCGAGGAGCGCCTTTGTCTTTATCTACCCACTATCCCGTCAATACGAAGGGTCGCGACTTCGTGGTCGGCGATATCCATGGCTGCTTCGACCTGTTGTCGAAGGCATTGCGCGATATCCGTTTCGATCCGCAATCCGACCGGTTGTTCAGTGTCGGCGATCTCGTCGACCGCGGGCCGCAGTCGGCGCAGGTCGTCGAATGGCTGGCGCAGCCGTGGTTTCATCCGGTACGGGGCAACCACGAGCAGATGGCGATCGACTACGTCGCGGGCGAGCAGGAGTGCCTCGAGTACCGGGTGAACGGCGGCCGCTGGTTCATCGACCTGCCCGCCGGGCGGCAGGCCGAGATTGCCCGCATGTTCGGCGCGCTGCCGATCGCCATCGAAGTCGAGACGCGCCTCGGCGCGGTCGGGATCGTGCATGCCGACTGCCCCTTCGACAGCTGGCAGGAGCTGATCGCCGAGCTGGGCGATGAAGACGCCGAGGTCATCGCCCGCATCGCCATGTGGAGCCGCGAGCGTTTCGGCGCCCGCATCGCTTCCCGCGTCGCCGGCATCACGAAGATCTTCGTCGGCCATACGCCGGTGGACCGCGACCTCTTGCTCGGCAATGTGCACTACATCGACACGGGCGCGGTCTTCAACCAGGCCTTGACCGTGCTCCCGCTGGAACAGGAGTAGGCGGGGCTTGCCGGTAAATGTGTATACTCGGCATTTTGCTGGTGTAGTTCCATGGCTGCTGATCAACAAGATAGAACCTCCTTCCTGGCAGGCCGCTTGCGCGACGTCACTGCGGCGCTGCTGTCGCTGGCCGCTATGCTGGGCGCCAATCCCGTGTCGGCACAGGCCGCCAAGCCGGTAGCGCCCGCGGCGGCTGCCGCACCGGTCAAGCTCGACACCGTCACCGCGCGCCGCGGCGACATCCAGCTGACGGTCGATGCCGCCGGCAAGCTCCAGCTCCACAAATGGGCCGATGCCTATGCCCAGATTGCCGGGCAGGTGAAAGACGTGCCGGTTGCGGTCGGCGACACGGTCCAGGCCGACCAGGCCTTGCTCGAAATCGCCCCGGCCCAGCAAGCCACCAAGGTCGAGAGCAATCGCGCCCAGATGGCCCGGCTGCAGGCCGAGCTCGCCGACCAGCGCGCGCAACTCGATTTCGCCCAGCTCCAGTTCAAGCGCCAGACCCAGCTGAAAGCGCAGAACGCGACCCGCGAGGAGGCTTTCGAATCGGCGCGCATGAACGCCTCGTCGGCCAGCGCGCGCCTCGATGCGATCACGGCGCAGATCCGCGAACTCGAAGCGACCCTGAAGATCGACGAGGAAGCGCGCCAGAAAACCCTGGTCAAGTCGCCGATTGCCGGCACCGTGGTGTCGCTGGCCGCGCGCCCGGGACAAATCCTCGCGGCCTCGCAGCTTGCCGCACCTTTGCTGCGGATTGCCGACCTGTCGGAAATGACGGTGGCCGCGCGCGTGGCGGAAAGCGATGTCACGCGCTTGCGGCCGGGCATGGCCGCCAGTTTCACCACACCCGGCTATCCCGGCAAGCGTTGGTCGGGCAAGCTGCGCCAGGTGATTCCCATCCCGGCCGACGGCACGGGCGAGCAGGGCAAGCAGGCCTTTTATATCGTCCTGTTCGAAGTCAAGAATCCGGATCACGAACTGATGAGCGGTATGAGTGCCCATGTGCAATTCCTTGTCGGCCAGGCGCGCGATGCCGTGCTGCTGCCGGCCAACTGCCTCGGTGCGCCGGACGAAGACGGCCTGGTCAAGGTGAACGTGGTCGACGCCGGCCAGCGCGTCGCTGTCCGCAAGGTGAAGGTGGGACTGCGCAATGCGCAGCAGGCGCAGATCCTGTCCGGCCTGGCGGCAGGCGACAAGGTGCTGGTCGGTCCCGTGCCCGATGCGCTGGCGGCGCCGGCATCGGCATCGGGCTCCTGAGGCAGGCCCATGACGCATCGCACTTTCACATCGCCGCTTCTGGCCGGCCTGGTTTGCGCGGCGCTGGCGGGCTGCGCCAGCCGCGCCCCGATCGCGGAACCGCCGCCCAGGGTCGACTTGCCGGCCGCCTGGGGCGCCGCCGCGACCCCTGGCCATCAGGAGTGGCCCGACAAGAACTGGTGGCAGCGCTTCGGCAGCCCTGAACTGAGCCGTCTGGTCGATGAAGGGCAGTCCGGCAACCTCGAACTCGCGGGCGCACTCGCGCGCGTGCGCCAGGCGGAGGCCGAGGCGCGCATTGCCGGTGTCTCCCTGCTGCCCACGGCAACTTTCTACAGCGACGCCAACCGTTCGGTACCGATCAGGCGCGGCAGCGCGAGCACCTCCGCCGACAGCGGGCTGCAGGTCTCCTACGAAGTCGATTTCTGGGGCAAGAACAAGGCCGGCGTGGCCTCGGCGGAAGCCTCGCTCGAGGCCAACCGTTTCGACCGCCAGACCGTGGCATTGACGGTCACCAGCGGCATCGTCTCGACCTATCTGCAGGTGCTGTCGCTGCGCGACCGGCTTGCCGTCGCGCGCGCCCACGTCGCGAATGCCGAGCACGTCCTGACCCTGGTGCAGGCCCAGAAGAACGCGGGCGCCGCTTCCTCGCTCGACCTGGCGCGCCAGCGCTCCGTCGTGGCCCAGCAGAAATCGGAAATTCCGGACCTGATGCAGCAGGAGCGCGAAGCGCAATCCGCCCTCGCCATCCTGCTCGGCAAGACGCCGCAGACCTTCTCGGTCGGCCAGAAGGGGCTGGACACGATCACCTTGCCCGAGGTGTCTCCCGGCTTGCCGTCCGAGCTGCTGTCGCGCCGCCCCGATATCCGCCGCGCCGAGGCCAGCCTGGCCGCCGCCAATGCCGACGTCGCCGTCGCGCGGGCGAACCTCTTCCCCAGCATTAACCTGACCGGCGCGATGGGCACCCAGAGCAGCGCCTTGCTGTCGCTGCTGAATGCGCCGAACCTGCTCGCGAACGTCAGCGCCTCGCTGATCGCGCCGATCTTCGACGGCGGCCGGCTGAAGCGGGAACGCGATCTCGCCATCGCCCGCAAACAGGAACTGGTCCAGGTGTACCGGGCGACCGTGATTGCCGCCTTGTCCGAAGTGGATACGGCGCTGGGCCAGATCCGCAGCCTGGACGAGCAGCGGCGCCTGAAGACCACCGAGCTGGAAGAAGCGCGCCAGGCCTACGACCTGGCGGAAATCCGCTACAAGGCCGGGGCCGAAGACCTGATGACGGTCCTGGATACGCAGCGCGCCTTGTCGGATGTGCAGAACGATATGGGGAAACTGAAACTGAAGCGGCTGCAGGCGACGGTGTCCTTGTACAAGGCGCTCGGCGGGGGCTGGAAGGACGACCAGGGGCAAGGGGAGTCGCTTCCTGCAAGGACCTGAGCGTCGCGGACGAAGCGACACGCCGGCCGGCGCCTTGGTACAATGACATCACCATGAACAAGCCCGCCATCACCCTCATCCTCGGCGCGACCATGCTGTCCGCCACCCTGGCCGCCTGCAACAGCAAGACCTCGGCCAGCGAAAAGAACTTCGGCATCGCCGTCACCCAGTACCTCGACAAGAAGGGCGACATGTGCCTGGATCCGGTGAAGTGGCCGGTGGACGTCTATGAGACCGACCTGCGCCAGCGGAAGCTGTATCCGGACGGCGTCGCCGGCCAGATGGCGGCGCTGGAAGCGGCGGGCCTGGCCAGGGGCGAGGACGTCGAATTGCCGGGCAATGGGCCGAAGGTGAAGGTCAGGCGCTATACGATGGCCGACGCCGCCAAGCCGTTCCTGCGCGCGGACGCCGGACCGGCGCCGCGCATCTGCTGGGGCCGCAAGTCGCTGGAGAAAGTGGCAAGCTGGACCGACCCGGTCAAGGCGGGCGACCATGAGGAAGCCAGCGTGATCTACACCTACAAGCTGTCGAACGTGGCCGAGTGGGCCAGGAAACCGCAGGTCAAGGAAGCCTTCCCGGTGCTGGGACGGAACGTCGACGGCGAACACAATCAGAAGGAAAAGCTCTACGTCAGGTCGACCCCGAAGGGCTGGGAAGCGCGCTGATCAATCGTGCGGCAATGGCTTCCTCCCGATTCTTGGAGTAAATTGGAGGAAATTGTGTAGAGGTGATGCCATGCTGAACCTGCTCAACGATTTCGAACCGCGGCTCCTGCTGCATGCCGCCATACTCGTGTTTGGCTTGGCCACCTTTGTCGCCGTGATCCTGATCAGCCGCTGCCCACGCTGCAACTGGCTCGAGTGGGTAGACGAGCGCTCAAATTCCGACGGCACTGAATAATCGTGCCTGCCAAATCCTCCTGTTTTTGTGGCAACTAGTTGCTTTTTCTGCACAAAACATGTCACTGAGGAAATCAAACAGCATATAATCGTGGGGAAGAAGCGAGAAAATACCCCATGTCCTCTCCCAGCAGTTTCGACCATTTGCCCGCATCGCTCCGTCAGCTCGCGGCTGCAGGCACAACACGTCATTTTCCCAAACGTACACGCTTCATTGCGGAAGGGGATGTCGGTACCTCGGTCTACATCATCCTGTCCGGCCGCGTCAAAGTCTTCACCAGCGATGCCGCCGGCAAGGAATTCCTCTTTGGTACCTATGACAGCGGCACCATCCTGGGCGAAATGGCGCTCGACGGACTGCCGCGCAGCGCGTCGGTCGAGGCCTTGACCGACGTCCGCTGCGCGATCGTTCCGATCGACCAGTTGCGCCGGCAAATCGTCGAGGATCCCGATTTCACCATGGAGCTGATCCGTGTGCTGATCCAGCGCAGTCGCAATACGACGACGTTTTCGCGCCAGCTCGCGCTGGAATCCGCATACCAGCGCCTGGTCGCCCTGTTCAACCACCTGGCCGTCGAGCAGGATGGGCTGCGGGTCATTCCCGAAGCGATGAGCCAGCAGGACATCGGCGACCGCATCGGCACGTCGCGCGACATGGTGTCCAAGCTGTTCAAGGAGCTGGTCAAAGGGGAGTACCTGCAGCACCAGAACAAGCGCATCACCCTGCTACGTCCACTGCCGGCAAAGTGGTAATGTCGCCAGCTCCGGCACGCAGGCTGGCGCCGGCATGGCTGGCCCCGCTCGCCGCCGCCTGTCTCGGCATGGCGCTGGCGAGGACCGCGTCACTCGAGCGCCTGCAGGGTCAATGGCTCGACGCCTCGTTCCACATGTTGCGCCTGGCCGGCGGCAAGCCGGCCTCCGCCGAGGTCGCGATCGTCGGCGTGGATGCGCCCTCGATCGGCGCCAGCGGCAAGCCGTTCGCGCTGATGCTCGACGAGTTCGCGCTGGTCCTGGACGGCCTGCGCCTTGGCGGCGCGCGTGCTCTGGGCGTCGACATGGTGTTCCCGGCGAATACCTTCGATACACTGGTGCCGGGATCGGCGCGCCGGCTGGCGCTGGCGATCGGCGGGCTGCGCGCGACGGCGCCGGTCGTCCTCGGCCGCCTCGACGCGGGGCAGGGCGCGGCGGGCGCCGGCGGTTTGTATGCCGCGATGGCGGGAGCGGGAGGCGAAGGGCTGCTGCTGGTGCCGGCCGACCCGGACGGCAGCTTGCGCCGTCTCGGCAAGAATGCCGGCAGCGAGGTGCAAGCCCTGCTGGCGCCGCGCCTGGCCGCCAGGCTCGGGCAGCGGCCGGCCGGCGGCATCGTCGATTTTTCGATCGGCGGGAAATTTTCGTATGCGCCCATGCAGTCGGTCCTCGAACTGGTGAAGCGCGGCGACCGCGCGGGATTGCGCGAGCGCTTTGCCGGCAAGGTAGTGCTGTTGGGCGCCATCCTGCCCGACCAGGATCGCCAGCGCCTGCCGGTGGCGCTGGCCGCCTGGGAGGACGGCCACACCGTTGGCGGCGTGGTATTCCAGGCCCAGGCCATGCGCAGCCTGATGCAGGGCGCGATGATCCGCAGCCTGCCGCAGGCCGGAGACCTGGCGGCCCTGCTGGCGGTCGCCCTGGTCTGGGTTTTGCGGCGCCGTCTCGCGGCGGCGGTTGCGGGGGCGCTCGGCGCCGCCGCCGCGGTCCTGGCCGGAAGCGTGCCGCTGCTCTCGGCCGGTATCGAGATGCCGGTGCCGGCGGCCCTGCTGGCGCTGGCCTTCAGCGCCGGGCTGGTGGGTGCGCAGGCATATGCCCGCCAGCTCGCGGAACAGCGCCGGCTGCGCGCGATTTTTTCGGGGTATGTGAGTCCGGCGATCCTGGACACCATTCTAAGCGGGGCGCTGAAAGAGGGCCGGACCGGCAGCCGGCAGTCGCTGGCCTTCCTGTTTGCCGACATTCGCGGCTTTACCGCGTTCTGCGCGGCGACGCCGCCGGAAAAGGTGATCGCCTTCCTGAACCGCTATTACGGCGCCATCACTCCCGCCTTGCACCGCTTCGGCGGCACCATCGACAAGTTCAGCGGCGACGGCATCATGGTCTTCTTCGGCGCCCCCCAGCCCAGCGAGAATCCGGCGCGCGACGCCGTTAGCGCCGCGCTCGCGATGCTCGAGGCACTCGAGGCCTTCAATGCCGAACTGGCCGCCGAGGGCGAAGCGGCGGTGGCGGTCGGCATCGGGATCGCCTATGGCGACGCGGTGCTGGGCAATGTCGGATCGCCGCAGCGCCACGACTATACCGCCACTGGATCCGCCACCACGCTGGCGGCCCATATCCAGCAGCATTGCAAGCAGGTCCCGCACGCCTTGCTGGTCGAGCGCGCCGCCCTTGAGCTGGCGGGCCTGCCGCCGGCGCAGCGCCGGCGCTTCGCAAACATTGCGGTCGAACTCGAAAAACATGGCCCGACGGAATTGGCCGCCTACCAGGAAGTGGAGGAGAAGCATGCTTAAGCTTTGGCTGATCGGCGCAGCGCTGTACGCAGGCATGATGGGGGGCGCTGGCGCGGTCGCGGCCGACGAGCCGGCTGTCGTCACCCAGGTGCGGGGCGCGGTGCTGCTTGCGAAGCGCCAGCTCGTCCTGCTTGATGCGCTCAGGCCCGGCGACACCATCGAGGTGGCCGCGGGCGCAGAGCTGGTGGTCTTCGATCCGGCCCGGCTCCGCCAGTTCACCCTGGGCGGGCCGGCCCGCTTCCTGGTCGGCGACGACGGCGCCATGGTTCGCCAGGGCGGCAGCGGCAGCCTGCGCCTCGAAGGCCAGGACCCGGCGTTCGGGCGCGCGCTGCGCCGTTCGGACCAGGTGGTGGCTGGCGCGGTCATGCGCGCTGGAATCGACTTGGGCGGTTCGCCGGGGGGCGAACGCATTGCGCCCTCGATGCCCGTGCTCGGTTGGCGGATGCAGGCCCACCTCGGCGAATGGCGGCTGCGCCTGCTGGACGGCGAGCGCACCGTGTTCGACGGCACGGTCGCCGGCACCGAGCTGACCTTGCCGGACAGCGTACGCCTTCAGCCGGAGCACCGCTACCGGCGCGAGCTGCGCTGGCAGCGGCGCGACGGCAGCGTGCAGGTCGACGGCGTTCCGCTGCAGGCCCTGAGCGCGGCCGACGACGCCCAGCTGATGCGCCTGCTGCCGCCCGCCGACGCGCCCGTCGCCGCCCGCGTGCTGTTCGCGCTCTACCTGCGCAGCCTGGGCGTGCGCAGCCTGGCGCGCCAGATCGCACCTGAAATCGATGGACTGTACCCACCACGATGAATACGACACGACTTATCTGCTCGCTGGCCCTGGCCTTCGGACTTGCCCTGCCTGCGCAGGCCCAGTTCAACCTGATGCGCCTGCTGTCGCCGGGGCCGGCGGCGGCCGATGCGGCCGGGTTCCGGCAGCATGCCGAGGCGGTCAACGCCATCCTGCAAAAGAATGCCGCCGGCGACATCAAGGAAGCCCTGCGCCTTGCCGACGCCCTGGTGGCCGAAGACCGCAAAGCCGGCGACGCTTCGCCACTGTCGCCTCGGGGCAGCCTGTTGCGGCAATCGCTCGGCATCGCCGCCAACCTGCACGAACGCGACGGCAACTATGCGCGCGCTATCGAACTCCAGCAGATGCTGCTGGCAACCCTGCCTGCTGCCGCCGGGTTCGGCGCGGCCGGCGATGCCGCGCTCCGCTTGCGCATCGGCGAGCTGCAGCTCAAGGCCGGCGATTTCGAGGGGGCGAAGCGCAGCTACCAGGCCTTGCTGGCCGGCCGGACGGCGGGAGCGCCTTCCGCCAAGGTATATGCCGGGCTGGGGACGGCGGCGCTGCGGCTCGGCGACGACGCGCTGGCGGAGTCGAGCCTGTTGCTGGCGATCCGCGCGAATGCGGCGTCGCAGGAGCAGGCGGCCGGTTCCGCCGGCCAGTCCTCCGGTTATGTCAACGCGATGGCGGCGATGAGCGCCGTGTCGGGGCTGCTCGAAGGCATCGGCAAGTCCCTGGCGGCGGAGCACGCGATCCTGGACAGCAACGGCGAAGTACTGTCGTCCGTCACCGGCAAGCCGCAGGTCCTGCCCACCGTGCTCGACGTCGAGGGGCCGCTGACCGACCTGGCGTTCCTGTATTACCGCCGGGGCGACGCTGCCGCGCTGAACGTGCTTTACCTGGTCAGTTTCAGCGAATACGCGGCGCGTGCCGAGCGTATGGACGCCGGGCTGGGGCCGCCGGCGGAACTAGAGAAGCAGTACGCGCGCTTCGGCGCCTGGCTGGCCGGGCTCAAGCAGTACGAGCTCGCCCGGCAGGCGTTCGACAGCGCCTTGCGCCTGAACGCGCGGCGTTTGAGCGCCGCCGCCGTTCAGGTCCCACCCGAGCAACTGCCGGGGTTCTTTTCGGGGCGGCGCCAGATTCTCGATCTCGCAATCTCCCAGCGCCTTGCCGAGCGCGCGGATGCCGCGGCCTGGCGGGCCACCCTCGGCGACCTGTTGCAGAGCAAGGGCCTGCAAAGCGACTTCCTGGCGCGCCGCGCCCGCGTGGTCGGCCGCTCGAAGGATGCCGAGATCCGCGGCCTGGCGGCGGCGATGGAAGCCATTGACGTGGCGGGCAGTGAACAGCAGTACCTGCGGCGCGCCAATCTCGCCGTCGAACTGCAGCAAAAGGTGGGCAAGCTGTTGCCGCCGCTGGAATTCCAGGCCGGAGATCGCTTCATCGGCGACCTGCAGCGGCGCCTGGACGGCGAAACCCTGCTGTCCCTGTTCGTGTTCACGCCCTTCGATTTCGGCAGGCAGCAGTTCGGGCCGAAGCGCTACCTCGGGGCGAAGGTGAGCAGGGACGGCATCCGGGTGGCCGACCTCGGCAGCGCCGAGACCCTCGACGGGCTCGGCGCCGGCTTGCGCGCCGACCTCGCGCAGCGGCCGCAGGCCAGCCAGGCGCGGGCGGTGCTGAAGTCGGCGCGCGGCGGCTACGACGCGCTGCTGAAGCCGCTGATCGGCGCACGTGCCGCGCGCGGCGCCTACGTTGCCGACCTCGACGGCGCGATGTCCCTGCTGCCGATGGAGGCGCTGGCGGACGGCAGCGGCCGCTACCTGATCGAGGATACCGAGTGGCGCTACGTCGGTTCGGCCCGGGTGCTGATGCGCAGCGCGGCGGCCGCGCCGGCGACCGGCCGGGCGGTGGTGCTGGCCGATCCGGCCTACGACCTGGAAGCGCCGCCGTCGGCCGGTGCCACGCCAGCCCTTGGCCGCGGCGCGGCGCTGCAGGGGATGCGCTTCGATCCATTGCCGCAGACGCTGGAGGAGGGCAAGGCCGTCGCCGCCAGCCTGCGGCGCGGCGGCATCGAGGTCGATTTCCGCGCCGGCGCCGGCGCCGGCATGGAGGCGCTGGCCACGCTGCACGCGCCGCGCTACCTGCATATTGCGACGCACGGCTTCTTCGTCGACGAGGCGGGCACCTGGCGCAAGCAGGTGACGGGCTTCGACGGCCGGCGCTATGTCGCGGAAAGCTACGCGCAGGGCCGCAGCAGCGGGCTGGCGCTGGCGGGCGCCAATCCTGCGCTGGCCACGGGCGCCGGCGACGGCATCGTCTATGCGGCCCAGTTGCGCCAGCTCGACCTGGACGGAACCGAGCTAGCGGTGCTGTCCGCCTGCGACACCTCGGTCGGCGCGATCTCGCTCGGCGAAGGCGTCGACAGCCTGCGCCAGGCGCTCGACGTGGCCGGCGTGGCGAGCACCGTCACCTCTTTGTGGCCGGTGCCGGATGCCGAAACCCGCAGCCTGATGACCGGCTTCTACGATGCGCTCGCCAGCGGGGCCGGCAAGAGCCGCGCGCTGAGACAGGCCAAGCTGGGCGTCAGGAAGGACCATCCGCATCCGTATTACTGGGCCGCTTTCGTGGTCAGCGGGATGCGCTGACGAATGCAAGGGAGGCAGGCAAGGTGTGGCGTCGAATTTTCGACAAAAAACCGGTGACCCGTCGGATATCCGTCCTTGTCGCCTGGCCTCATCATTGGCATGCCTGAACCTGCGAATTCCTACCAACCTTGAATCGATGACTTATGAAAATCAATAAAATTTACGCCGCCAGCGCGCTGGCGCTGCTGTTGGCCGGCGCTCCCGGCTTCGCCATGGCGGTCGTTGGCGCGATGGCGGCCGGCTCCGACGGTAGCTGGGGATGGGCGAGCCGCGACAGCCAGAAAGTCGCGAACAGCGAAGCCTTGAGGTTGTGTAACGAGCAAGCATCCAAGAAAGACTGCAAGCTGTTCTCTTTTCAGGCCGTGGTCCGTGCCGAAGGTGGGGGAAGAACCTCCTATTCAATCGACAGGGAAGGTATTGCAGAGACAAAAAAATCTGCCCTCAAGGGGTGTGGCAACAAGGCATGCAAGGTCAACCTGGTGGTCACCGATCCCGGCTTCTTTTCGCTGGCCCGTACGCAACAGGAGGATGGCAACGGCGTCTATCACCTGGCATATGGATTCGATGACAGCGATGCGGCCGACAAGAGAGCGATCGAGCGTTGCCAGGAACAGAGCGCCAAGGAGTGCCGCCTGGTCTTCTCCGGTGTCATACCAGGCAGGATCGACAAGCCGGCCCCGAAACCCGCCCTGGTCCGCCAGCCATCCGAAAACAGCTGCCGCCCGAATACGCGGACGATCAGCTGCACCTCGCAATGCCACAACGGTGACTGCACCATCACTTATGAAAACGGCTGCCAGATCCGCGTGCAGGTCCAGCCGCGCTTCGACGGCTTCCAGAACCAGTGGGTCTACCCGGCGCCCAGCTGCTGATTACATTCATTTTTCGTGTTACACCATCCAACAAACATTCCATAAGAAATGAAAAAACTTCTTCTCTGCACCCTCCTTGCCGTCGTCGCCAATGCCTTCGCGGCCGATGTCACTCCCCAGGAACAGGCGGCGCTGACGGCGATGCGCCAGTCGTATGTCAAGCAGGCCGGCCGCGCGCCTTCGGCCGCCGAGGAACGCGCGATGCTCGAGATGCTGCGCTCCGCAACCCGCCTGGGTGGCGCGGGCGGCCCGATCGCCGGCGGCCCGCAGCCGCAGCCGCAGCTCCAGCGCACGCTGCCGGCCCAGGGCAACGGCATCGCCATGACCGAAGAGGCGCTCGCGCGCAGCCTGGACGCCATGGGCGGCGCCAAGACCAAGGTGCGCATCGAGGGCGCACGCGACGGCCTGCGCATCGACGGCGAGAGCTTCCTCGATCCCGAGGGCCAGATCCGTTCCTACGCCTTCGACGCCCTGACCGGTGACATCACCTATACGATCCGCACCGCCGAAGGGGTGGTCTTCAAGTACCTGCGCGCCGGCAGCAGCGCCGACCCCATCACCCTGGCCACCGCCCAGCAACTGCAAACCGGTTGGCAGGTCACGACCGTCACCGGCAAGACCCTGAGCGGCGATGCCGTGACGCCGCTGGCGAAAGGCCTGATGGTGTCCCGCTCGGGCTCCGTGTTCCGGTACGAGCCAGGCAAGAGCAGCAAGGGCGTACCGCTGCCTGCCGGCTGGGTCATGGCCCAGTTCCAGCGCGGTAACGTCGGCGCCACCCATTTCATCCTGCTCGAACGCGAGCAGCCGCCGGCAGGCCAGAGTGGCGGCGCGCTTGGCGCCCTCGGCGGCCTGTTCGATACCGCCAAGGCGCTCGGCGCCACCGCCGGCCTGGCCAAGAAGGAGGATTACGCCCTGATGAACCTGGATAACGGCAAGCTCTATCCGCTCAACATCCAGGTCGACGGCAAGATCTACACCTTCATGAGCAACTGCCGTAAGCGCAACTTCTTCGTCAACGACTGCGCCACCGCCAACAGCGTCGAATCGCTGTACACCGCCGGCAACGACCGCAACTACAGCCACTACTTCTGGAAAGCGAACTGGTACGCGACCCCGACCGGGCCGATCGCCGTCACGCTGGAAAACGGCGTGGCCGATGTCTACGTGCTCGATCTGGACAGTGGCAAGAAGGCGACCGCCTTCCACCGCGCCCTCGGCCTGTCGAAGTTCGACGCCAGCCAGGCGCCCGACGGTACCGTCCAGATCCAGGCCAGCCTGGCCTTCGACCACCAGCAGATCGGCGATGCCGGCAAATTCCTGAAGGACTACGACGCTGCCGCGGGAGCCGCCGGCGGCGCCCAGTAAGACCGGCAAGACCGGCAAGGCCGGTACCGACGCAGCGCATCGTCGACGTGAACGCAGGGCGTGTCCGCAAGGAGCGCCCTGCGTTCGCGTTTCAAGCGCATGGATGCAGGATCTCGCCTGGCAGCCTGTCGAATAGTCGACAGATTTCCTGCGTTGCCTTCCCTCGTGGCGGCTCCCGTCCTGCTTCAGACTTGCCTCATCAAATACTTTTCACAACGAGGCGAGGCAAACAATGAAATCGACACAGATGGCTACGGTGGTTCTCGGCGCGACGGTCCTGGCGGCGCTGCTTTCCGGCTGCGGTGCAGGGGCGGCGGATGGGGCGGAGGACAGGCCGCCGGTGGACACCGGGCTGTACCAGCAAATGGCTTCCTACTGCCAGGCGACGCCGCCGGGACCGGGCGAGCCGGTGCGCGACGGCTGGGTCATGAGTTCCGGCTACACCGGCAACGGCAGCTATACCTTCGAATCCAATGCGATCGTTTCGGCAAACGGCAGCAGCGCCGAAGGGCTCGGACCGGTCACGCTCAAGGTCGGCATTCATGATTATCGCGGGCTGGCCAGCGGCGCCCAGATCGTGCCCTCCGGGTATGCGAATCCGAACTGGGTCATGGGCGCGGCACTGTCCGGCACCATGCGTGCGAAATCGGTTGCCTGCGTGGTCCAGCTGGCAAAAATGAGGCCGTCGTCGACGGGCACGGGCCTGTACTGGCGCAGCTTCTGGAACGAGGCGGTGCCGATGGCGCAACTGTCCGGCTACCAGATCGACGGTTTCGAATTCGTCGGCAATTTCACGCCTGCCGACGGCCAGGCCTGGTTCGCCCTCGACAAACAGCGCTATCCCGCGCCACAGACACTCTCGGTCTGCTATCTGGCGCCCGGCGCCGGCGCCTGGAAGTGCAGCCAGCCCGAGCTGGGCGACCAGGGCGCCACCTGGCAGCTGCGCGTGCGCGGTCTCGCTCCGGGCGTGTATGTGCTGAACGCGTCGACGCCACGCGGCTGATTCCGCCGATCCGGAAGGCAAGAGAATGGAGTATGCTTGAGTTCGCTCAGCAAGCACATTCCATCCCACCGAAGGAGCCGACGTGAAACGTTTGACCGCCAGCCTCGTTGCCATTGCCCTGATCGCATCCGACGCCTCGACCCTGGTCCTGGCGCAGGATTATTCGAAGTACAGCCAGGAGGCACTGGACAAGGAGCTGGCCCGCAACGCGGTGGCGCGGCTGGGCGTGATGGTGCCGATGCGCGATGGCGTCGCGCTGTCGACCGATGTCTACACGCCGAAGAACGCCAAGGGGCCGCTGCCCACCATTCTGTGGAAAACGCCGTACAACGAGCACAAGCTGCGTGGCGGCACCCTGCGCTACGTGCTCGAATCGGTCAAGCGCGGCTATGTGTTCATCGTGCAGAACGAGCGCGGGCGCTATTTTTCGCAAGGACGATGGGAGATCCTCGGCCATCCGCAGACCGACGGCTACGACACACTGAGCTGGATCGCGCAGCAGCCCTGGTCGAACGGCAAGGTCGGCACCCTGGGCTGCTCGTCCTCGGCCGAATGGCAACTGGCCCTGGCCGCGCTGAATCACCCGGCGCATGCGGCCATGGTGCCGATGTCGGCCGGCGCCGGCATCGGCAAGGTCGGGCGCTTCCAGGAGCAGGGCAACTGGTACACGGGCGGGGTGCCGCGCAACCTCTTCTTCGTCTGGCTGTACGGGGTCGAGAATCCGCTGCGCGCGGAACTGCCGAACGCGCTGCTTGCCGACGAAAAGCTGCGCGCCCGCATCGAAGCCTATAACGACCTGGATGCGAGCAAGCCCAAGGTCGAGTGGAACAAGCAGATCAGGCACCTGCCGGTCGACCAGATGCTGGCTTCGCTCGGCGAGCCGCCGTCCACCTTCGAGCAATTCATCAAGCGCGGCCCGGCCGATCCCGCCTGGCGCCAGGGCGGCCTGTATCACGAAGGCATGGGCTGGGGCGTGCCCGCGCTGTGGTTCAACAGCTGGTACGACGTCTCGATCGGGCCGAACCTCGAACTGTTCAACCTGGCGCGCACGGCCAACACCGACAAGGAGGCGAGCGCCAACCAGTACGCGGTGGTGGCGCCGGTGCCGCATTGCCAGTACGCGCGGCTCGGTCCCGATACCGTGGTCGGCGAACGCGCCATGGGCGACACCAGCTTCGACGTCGACGGCGCCGTCTACGGCTGGTTCGACCGCTGGCTGAAGGGCGACCAGAAGGCCTTCGCGCAAACGACGCCGCGCGTGCGCTACTACATGATGGGCGCCAACCGCTGGCAGAGCGCGGCCCAGTGGCCGCCGGAGAACGCCAAGCCGATGCGCCTCTACCTGCGTTCGACAGGGCATGCGAACAGCCTGTACGGCGACGGCCGCCTGCTCGGCGAGGCACCGCCGGCGGGCGAGGCGCCGGACCGCTACCGTTACGACCCCATGAACCCGGTGCAGACCATCGGCGGCGGCGACTGCTGCAACGGCGGCGTGGTGGTGCCGGGCGCCTTCGACCAGCGCCCGATCGAGGCGCGCAACGACGTATTGGTCTACAGCAGCGAGCCGCTCACCAGGGCGGTCGACGTGGCCGGTTTCGTGGATGCCGTGCTGAAGGTCTCGTCGAATGCGAAGGACACCGACTTCGCGCTCAAGCTGGTCGACGTCGCGCCCGACGGCACCGCCTGGATCGTCGGCGACACCATCTTCCGCGCCCGCTACCGCAACGGCTACGACAAGCCCGCCCCCCTGACCCCGGGCGAGGTGGTGACCATTCACCCGACGCCGATCGCGACCGCGATCCAGTTCGGCGTGGGCCACCGCATCCGGGTCGAAGTCACCTCGTCGAATTTCCCGAAATTCGTCCGTAACCTCAACACCGGCGGGCCGAACGAGAGCGAGAAGGAGGGCGTGGTCGCCGACAACGCCGTCCATCACGCGCCGGATGCGGCGAGCTATATCGAGCTGCCGGTACTGCGCTGAGCCCTCGACGAGGCAGGATGCCGCCCGGCCTTCAGCAGAAGCGGTGGCGGCCGAGCGCAGTCTTCAGCTTGTGCTTGAACTCGGCAAGACGATGTCGTGCTCGATACTGCAGTCTTCCAGGGCTTGCCGGGTCAGGGCAACGTCGAACAGCTGGTCGTCAACGAGAAGTACATTTTTCGCATGTCGAAACCGCTCCGGTGTTGTCGATTTTTATTATCCTACCCCATCCGCGTAACCAAAGGTGCCGAGCTTGCATATACCAGCAGTGCGCGTCTTGTGTTGTCATCTTTGTCATGGCAGGATGAGCCATCCTGAGCTCGCACACATTTGTGCGCATGTTCGAACCGGGCTTCGATATGCCAGAGAAAAACGCTCAATCCGACAACGACGGGAATCTCGACGGCCAGGCAAGCGAAGCCCGCTATCGCGCGGCCTTCGAGCATTGCAACGACGCCCTGTTCCTGACCGGACTGGATGGCCGGATCCTGTCCGCCAACGTCGCCGCATGCCAGCTGTTTGGCTATACGCAGGATGAATTGCTGGCGCGCAATATCGGCGACCTGCTCGACAACAAGGACCCCGACCTGGTGGCCGCGCTGGCGCAGCGTGCCGCGGCCGGCAAGGGCACGTCCGAGCTGGCCTTCGCGCGCCGCAGCGGCGAGCGCTTCGAGGCGCGGGTCGCCGCCAGGGTATTCACGGACGGCGACGGCCGGCCGGTCACCAGCATGAACGTCCACGACGTCAGCGACAGCAAGAATGCGGAAGCGCTATTGCGCGAAAGCGAGCAGCGCTTCCGCATGCTCTACGATCATGCGCCGATCGGCATCGGCCACATCGACCTCGACGGTAAGTGGATCTATGTGAATCGTGCCTTCGCGGCGATCGCCGGCTACACGCAGGAAGAACTGGTCGGCCGCGACAATCTCGAGCTGGCCCCGCCCGAGGAGCGCGAGCGCAGCCGCCAGTTCACCGAACAGTTGCTGTCCGGCGCCATCGAGATCCAGCGCGACCGCCGCCTGCTGCGCAAGGACGGCAGCACGCGCTGGATCCGCCTGACCGCGAAAATGTTCCGCGACGATGCCGGCCAGCCGCTGTACGGCATCGTGCTGTTCTTCGACATCACCGACGCCATGCACGCCGAGGAAGCGCTGCGCCGCAGCGAGGAGCGCTTCCGCACGACCTTCGAGCATGCGCCGCTCGGCATCGCCGAGTGCGCGCCGGACGGCCGCTTCGTGGCCGCCAACACGACCATGCTGGCGATGCTGGGCTATACCATGGACGAGCTGGAAACCCTGTCGAACCAGGACATCACCCATCCGGCCGACCAGGAAACCTCGATCCACAATTTCCACAAGCTGCTGACCGGCCAGCAGGCCGTGACGGTGGCGGAGCAGCGCTACCTGCGCAAGGACCGCTCGCAATTCTGGGTCAACGTCACCTGCTCGCTGCGCAGCAGCGGCGACGGTCCGCGCGTGCTCGAGATCGTCGAGGACGTCACGGGGCGCAAGAAGGCCGAGGAAGCCTTGCGCGGCGCGGTCGAGTATTCCTACCACCTGGCCAGCCACGACACCCTGACCGGCCTGGCCAACCGCGCCAGCTTCAACGAGCGCCTGAAGGATGCGCTCAAGTACGCCCAGCGCGACGGCCACCTGGTCGCCGTGCACATGCTCGACCTGGACCGCTTCAAGTCGATCAACGACACCCTCGGCCACCACGCCGGCGACCTGCTGCTGAAGGAAGTCGCGCGGCGCCTGCGCACCCACATCCGCGAAACCGACCTTGCCGCCCGCCTCGGCGGCGACGAGTTCGTGATCGTCCAGACCCACCTGGCGGAGGCGGGCGCCGCCGAAGTACTGGCCGACAAGATCGTGGTCGAGCTGAGCCTGCCTTACCTGCTGGACGGCCAGGAAGTCTACAGCGGCACCAGCATCGGCATCGCCGTGTATCCGAACGACGCGCACGAGCCGGGCCAGCTGGTGAAGCTGGCCGACCTGGCCCTCTACGAAGCCAAGAACCAGGGGCGCCTGAACTACCAGGTGTACCGCGAATCGCTGGGCAAGGCGGCCCAGGAAGCCAAGCGCTTCGAGCGCGAGCTGGAGCGCGCGCTGCGCGAGGAAGAACTCTGCCTGCACTACCAGCCGCAATACGACCTCGAAAGCGGGCGCATCGTCGGCATCGAGGCCCTGATCCGCTGGCTGCATCCGGAGCGCGGCCTGCTGACCGCCTCCGACTTCATCCAGGAAGTGGAAAACGCCAACCTGATGCTGCCGGTCGGCGAATGGGCGCTGCGCACCGCCTGCTCGGCCCAGGCCCGCTGGGTGCGCGAGGGGCTCGTGGTGCCGCTGACCTTGAACGTGTCCTCGAAGCAGATGCGCCATCCGCGCTTTCCGGCGATCTTGAACCGGGTGCTCGACGACACCGGCCTGCCGCCCTCGCTGCTGCGCCTGGAGATGCGCGAGAGCGTGCTGCTGGATCCGAAATTCTCGGCCCAGGCGCTGCAGGAGGTGCGCAAGCGCGGCGTGAGGCTGGGACTGGACGATTTCGGCGCCGAGCTGGCGGCCCTGTCCTCGCTGCAGAAATTCCCGCTCGACATCGTCAAGCCGGGCCAGGAACTGGTGCGCCGGCTGTCGCGCCACGACAATGCCTCGGCCATGCTGTCGGCCCTGGTCGGGGTCGCGCGCGACGTCAAGATCACGGTCTGCGCCGACGGCATCGAAACGGCGGACCAGCTGGCCGCCGTCAAGAATCTCGGCTTCGACTGCGGCCAGGGCTATCTGCTCAGCCCGCCGATGGCAGCCTCCGACATGGACCGCTTGGTGGCGGCCGAACTGGCCGGCTGAGGCACTTTTCGCCTGTCCTGCATTGAACAGGCGGCCAAGCGATCCATGGCAAACGCGATGTCAAAACGGTTCAATCGCGCAGGCGCACGCGTCCAATGAGTTTTCAAACTGCCGATAAGAGGGCGATGTGCCACATCGCTGAACGACCGCTTACCGCTGATTTTTATCGACCTGTCGCGATAACCCGCGAGCGGCTGGCATTTCATGCAAATCGCTTATCGAATTCCGGCGCAGGCATTTACGATCGATTCCGAATTAATAATCCGCCTTGCATGAACCAGTTTCTGTCAGTGTTTTTTACAATACCAAAAATAAAATTGAGGAAAATAACCGCAAGTTATTGAAAGATCTGAAAAAACTTATGGTGGCATGAAAAATGCTCAATTGTGAGCGCAACATTTCAATCACAAATGAAGGAGATTTCATGTCTATTGCATCCAAATTCGCCGTTGTCGCAATTCTGTCGGGCGCTTCCCTTGCAGCGCAAGCCGCACCTGTTACCTACCTTGGCGGTGACAATAGCGTGTCCTCGCTTGCGCAAATGGTCAACTCAACTGCGGCAGCCGCAGCTTTTCTTTCGGTGGCTGGAAATCTCAATACGGTTGATTTTGAATCGGCCTTGCCGGCCAACCTGACCATCACCGGCGGCGTCACGACCAACAACTCGGGATGCGGTGCCTTATGCGGGTTTAACACGACGGCCGGCGGACAATACTTCCGGAGCCTGGTTGGCGGTTCGGTGACGTTCAGCTTCGTTAATCCGGTCGATGCTTTCGGTTTTTACATTACCGGCCTGCAGACGGAGGCAGTGCAGCAACAAACTATCGTCTATGTCGATGGCTCGTCAGTCACCCAGACGATTAACGTACCGTCCGCAACGGGTGGGGGAGGGGCTTTCGTCGGGTTTATCGACTACGGCAACCTGATTGCAAGCGTAACTTTCAATGCCGCGAATGATATCGTCGCGTTCGATGATTTACGTTTTGGCCGCTCCGAAAACAATCCAGGCGGCCCCAATACCGATGTTCCGGAACCCGCTACTCTTGCCTTGTTCGGTCTGGCTTTCGCGGGACTCGCTTCGACCCGGCGTCGTAAATCCAGCTAATTGCATGAATGGCTGTACGACTGGCGCAGAGCCATTTTCTGCGCCAGTAATTTCGTCACGAATCAAATCCAGAACGACCCGCGGCGCTCGGCAAACTTCCAGCCGCTGTCGGTCAGCCTGAACCTGTCGTAAAAGACGCCGGGCACCGGCGTGTCGGCGGCGGCTGGCCTGGGGCCGCCCTCGGCGGGACGCCTGGCGGACAACAGCAGGATCCGCGATTGCCCGCGCGCCGATTCGGCATCGTCGACAGTGACGATGATGTCGGTGCAGACGTGGAAGGTCATGACGTCAAGCGGCCGCTTGCGGAAGGCGGCGAGGATGGCATCAGTGCCGGCGATGGCCTGGTCCGGCGCCGAGGGCCGGAAGAGCAGGGCGTCCGGCGTGAACAAGGCCGCGAGTTCTTCGTAACGCCGCTGGTCGTTCAGGTAGGCGTATTCCGAGATCAGGCGGGCACAGGCCCTTTCTATGGCGGCGTGGTCGCTGGTGGACATCGTCATGCCCTCAAGCCGATTCCGGCACGCGCCGGGTCTTCAGGAAGTCTTCGAGGCTCTCGCCGCGCATCCTGGCGTAGACCGCCAGGTTGGACATCCTGACCACGCGGGCGAATTTTTCCAGCACAAAGAAGCTGACGCCATACTTCACCAGCCCGAGCCAGTCCTGGCCGCTCACCAGGCCGCGCTCTTCTTCGTTCAGTTGCAGCTCGTCGAAGGCGGCGTCGAGGTCGCGCGCGACCAGTTCGCGGAAGGCCGGTTCGCGATGGCGCCAGAAGAAGCGGTTCAGGCGCGCGGCGTGGATGCTGGCGTTCAGGTCGAAGGGATAGGTGCCTTCGAGATCCTCCAGGCCGGCGGTCTGCGGATTGCCGTACACCGGCGCGGCGGGGGCGTGTTCGTCGCCGCCCTGTTCGTAGAGGGCGACCGCCATGTTCGTGGTGGTGGCCAGGTAGTGGCTCTGGTGGATGCAGCGGATGTTGTCGTTCAGGGCACCGCGCATGGCCAGCCACATGATCACCTCGGCGCTTTCGGCGCCGCCGAGTTCCACCAGTTCCGCGTGGCGCATCTTCGCCAGCTTTTCCGGTTCCTCGACGATCAGGCGCAGGAATTCCTCGTCCCATTCGATGTTGTTGAAACCGGTACGCTCGCCATGGATCTGGTGCGACAGGCCGCCGGTGCCGACCACCGCGACCTTCAGGTCTTCCGGATAGGATTCGATGGCGCGCCGCACCGCCTTGCCCAGCTTGTAGCAGCGCGCGGCGGTGGGCAGCGGGTATTGCAGGACATTGATCGCAATCGGCACGATGGCGCCCGGCCAGCTGGGCTCGTGCGGCCACATCAGGCCCAGCGGCGAATTGCAGCCATGGTCGAGCGGACGGTCCTGGAACATGGCCATGTCGAATTCGTCGTTGACCAGGGATTCCATGACGTGGATGGCCAGCTTCGGATGGCCCTCGATGTCGGGCAGGGGGCGCTTGCCCGCGCCCTCGTCGGCCATCTCGAAGTTCGGCGAGACGCCGACCGCGAAGGTCGGATAGCAATCGAAGAAGAAGCTGTTCGCGTGGTCGTTGTAGAAGAACAGCAGCACGTCCGGCTTCTGCTCTTCCAGCCATTTCGCGACCGGCTTGTAGTTCTCGAACAGCGGCGCCCAGGCCGGGTCGTTCTGCCGCTTCTTGTCGTATGCCAGTCCGATGGTGGGGACGTGCGAGGTCCCGATACCGCCAATAATCTTCGCCATGTTCTCTCGACTCCCTGATTCAATTCGACTTCATGTCCAGCCATTCGCGCAAGGCGCGCAGGACCGCTTCGGGTTCTTCCATCATCGCCATATGGCCGCTGCGGTCGATCAGGCGCAGCGCGGCGCCCGGGATCAACCCGGCCATGCGCTCATGGCGTTCGGGCGGGCTCCAGCCGTCTTCCATCCCGCAGATCACCATCGTCGGGCAGGCGATGCCGGTCAACACATCGGTGGCATCCGGGCGGCCTAGGAGGGCGCGGGTCTGGCCCGCGTAGATCTCGGCCGACATCCGTCCCACCATGTCGACCACCGCCTTTACCAGCTGTGGATCGTCACGGTTGGCGGGGGCCAGCATCGGCAATCCCCAGGTCGCCGCGATCGAGGCGATACCTTCCGTCAGCGCCTGGTTCACCAGGACCATCCGCCTTTCCCGTTCGCCGGGCGCGGCCGCCTCGAAGCCGGTATCCAGCAGGGCCAGCCTCTCGACGCGCTGCGGCGCGCGCCGGACGATTTCCAGCGCCACCCTGCCACCCATCGAGTGGCCGGCCAGGGCAAAGCGCTCGGGCGCATTCGCCAGCACCTTGCTCGCCATGGCCTGCATCGAATCCAGGCCCTCGAAGCTGATCGTGCGGACATCGTAGTCCGGCCGCAGGGCCGCGGCCTGGGCTTCCCAGACGGCGGCGTCGCACAGCAGGCCGCACAGCAGATAAATCGTTTTTTCCATGTCAGTCGATGTATTTCAGGCCCGCCTTGGCGAGCGGCTCGCGCATGGCGTACATGTCCAGGCCCAGCACGCCGGAGGCCAGTTTCGCGCGCTTCTCGCCTTCGAGGTCTTCGCGCTTCTGCGCGGCTTCCGCAACCCTTGCGGCATCCCCGCCCGGCACCACGACCACGCCGTCGTCGTCGGCGATCACGGCGTCGCCCGGATTGACCAGGGCGCCGGCGCAGATCACCGGGATGTTCACCGAGCCGAGGGTCGCCTTGATCGTGCCTTTCGCGCTGATCGCCTTGCTCCACACCGGAAAGCCCATCTCCTTCAGCACGCGCACGTCGCGTACGCCGGCGTCGATGATCAGGGCCTTCGCGCCGCGCGCCATGAAGCTGGTCGCCAGCAGGTCGCCGAAGAAGCCGTCCGTGCACTCGGCGCTCAAGGCGGCCACCACCACGTCGCCGGGCTGGATCTGTTCCGCCGCCACGTGCAGCATCCAGTTGTCGCCGGGGTGCAGCAGCACGGTGACGGCGCTGCCGCCCGCCTGGGCGCCCGGGTAGATCGGACGCATGTACGGCTTCATCAGGCCGACCCGGCCCATGGCTTCGTGCACGGTGGCGCTGCCGAAGGCCGTCAGGCGTTCGACGATGCCGCGGTCGGCGCGCTCGATGTTGCGCTTGACGATGCCGAGCTGGTTCATATGAGGCGTGGTCATCTTACAGTCCTTTGTTCCTGAGTGCGGCATCCAGGCGCGGATAGACCCTGCGCGCATTGCCTTCGAAGATCTGGAAGCGGTCCTCGATGGACAGCGCGGCGGCCTCGATATAGCGCCTGGTGTCGTCGTAGTAGTGGCCGGTCTGCGGGTCGATGCCGCGCACCGCGCCGATCATTTCGGAGGCGAACAACACGTTCTTCACCGGGATCACCTTGGTCAGCAGGTCGATGCCCGGCTGGTGGTAGACGCAGGTGTCGAAGAAGATGTTGTTCAACAGGTGCTCTTCGAGCAGGGGCTTCTTCATCTCCTGGGCCAGGCCGCGGAAGCGTCCCCAGTGGTAGGGGACGGCGCCGCCGCCATGCGGGATCAGGAACTTCAGGGTCGGGAAGTCCTTGAACAGCTCGCTGGTAAGGCATTGCATGAAGGCGGTGGTGTCCGCGTTCAGGTAGTGGGCGCCGGTGGTGTGGAAGCAGGGATTGCAGCTGGTCGAGACGTGGATCATCGCCGGGATGTCGTACTCGACCATCTTTTCGTAGATCGGATACCAGAAGCGGTCGGACAGCGGCGGCGAGTTCCAGTGGCCGCCGGACGGGTCCGGGTTCAGGTTGATGCCGACCATGCCGTATTCCCTGATGCAGCGCTCCAGCTCGGGAATGCAGCTGCGCGGATCGACGCCCGGCGACTGCGGCAGCATGGCCGCGCCGATGAAGTTGTCGGGGAAGAGCCGGGAGACGCGATAGCACAGTTCGTTGCAGATCGCGGCCCAGGTGGCGCTGGTCTCGAAGTTGCCGATGTGGTGGGCCATGAAGCTGGCGCGCGGCGAGAAGATCGTCAGATCGGAACCGCGCTCCTTCATCAGGCGCAGCTGGTTGGCCTCGATCGAGGCGCGTAACTCGTCGTCGCTGATGCGAAGGTCGGAGACGCGCGGGCCCAGTTCGGGCGTGTTCAGGTTCGCGACCTGGGCGTTGCGCCAGTCTTCCAGGGCTTTCGGCGCCGTGGTGTAGTGGCCGTGGCAGTCGATGATCAAAGGCTTTTTCATTGTGCTTTCTCGTGCAGAAGGGCAGCGGGTACCAGGACTTCGCCGCGCATGATGGGACGCGCCGTGCGCAGCAGGGCGGCGCTGGCGACTTTCTGTTGATCCCGAGGGTCGAGCTCCAGCTCGACGCTGAACTCGCCGGTCGGATGTTCGACCGAGACGGTGCGCCGCAAGCCGCTGCCGGCCTGGGCCAGGCCCCGGGTCACCGCGCCTTCCAGCACGCAGGCCGTGGCCACCGTCACTGCCGCCAGCACCCCGATGGCGTCGTGGCAGACGTGGGGAATGAAGCAGCGGGTCGAGACGGCGCCGCCGGCGCTGGGCGCGGACACCAGGCACATCTTCGGGTAGTTCTTCGCCGCGACGTCGCCCAGGCCCATCGCCGGTCCGGCGGCGAGGCGCAGCGCTTCCAGCCTGGCCTTCAGCTCCTCGTCGGCGTTCAGCTCCGCCGCGCTCTCGCGTCCCGTGATGCCGAAATCGGCGGCGCGCACCAGCACCATCGGCATGCCGTTGTCGATCAGGGTGGCGTCCACTTCCTCGGTGGCGCCGCCGGCTGCGGCGAAGGTCACGCGGTCCAGCGTGTTCCCGGTCGGTAACATGGCAGGGCAGACCGATCCGGCCGTATCGAGGAAGTTGATCTTCACGGCGGACGCGCTGCCCGGCACGCCGTCGATGCGGGTGTCGCCCGCATAGCGCATGCGCCCGCCCGGCGTCTGCACGGTGACGTCGCACTGCATGCCGGTGTTGAGGGTCAGGATGCGCGCCGTGGTGGTGCCGGGGCCCGCCCGCACCAGGCCGCGCTCGATGGCGAAGGGCAGCACCGCCGCCAGCATATTGCCGCAGTTGGGCGTGGTGTCGACCTTGTCGGACTCCGGCTGCAGCTGGGCGAACAGGAAATCCAGGTCCACGCCCGGGGTGCCGCTCGCGCTGACGATGCCGACCTTGCTGGTCAGCGGATGCGCGCCGCCCAGGCCGTCGATCTGGCGCTTGTCGGGGGAGCCCATGACGGCCAGCAGCACGCGGTCGCGGCTGGCGACATCGGCCGGCAGGTCGGAGGCCAGGAAGAAGGGGCCGCGGGAAGTCCCCCCGCGCATCAGCGTGCAGGGGAGGGGACGGTAGTCGTCGTCGTCGTCGTTGTCGGTCTGGGTGATCATCTGGAATCTGCTCCACTCGGATGGGTCAAGTATCGGCAGCCGGGCGCATATTTGGGTTGCCTTATGCGCGAAAACCGTTCCAAAATACTTATCGGCGCTCCAGCAGCGGAGTCAAAACCCCTATCCTTCCCACCCATGTCGATCATTAATCTCCACCATCTGCGCGCTTTCAACACCGTTGCCGCCACCGGCGGCATCCGGCGTTCCGCGGACATGCTGTACCGCGCATCCAGCGCCGTCACGCGCTCCGTCGCCGCGCTCGAAGACAACCTGGGCACCCAGCTGTTCGAGCGCAAGGGCCGGGGCATGCTGCTGACGACGGCGGGCGAGGTGGTGCGGCTGCGCGCCCAGATCATCGAGGCCGAATTGCGCGAAGTGCGCGACGATGCCGCCCGGCTCGGCGCGCGCGAAGGCTACCTGGTCACCAGCATGGAAGCCCTGTTCAACGAACGCCGGCTGCAGGTGGCGACCATGCTGGCCGAGGTCCACCACATGCCGACCGTGGCCCAGGCGATGGAGATGTCGCAGTCCGGCGTCAGCCAGGCCCTGGCCAAGCTCGAAGAGGGGCTCGGGCAAAGCCTGTTCCGGCGCACCGCCCACGGCATGCTGCCCTCGGATGCGGGCAGCCGCTGGATCCTGCGCTTCAACCGGGTGCTGGTCGAGCTCGAGCACATCCACGCCGATATCGCGGCTCTCAACGGCGTGCTCGAAGGCGTGGTGACGATCGGGGCGCTGCCGCTGGCGCGTACCCTGGTGCTGCCGGCGGCGATCGCCGTGCTGGTCAGGAAATATCCGCGGCTGCGGGTGCGGTCCCTCGAAAGCCCTTACGAGGAACTGGCGGCCGGGCTGTTGAGCGGACGGGTCGATTTCATCATCGGCGCGCTGCGCAAGTCGGCCAGCCAGGGCCTCGACAGCACGCCGCTGATGCAGGATCATCCGGCCCTGATCGCGCGGGTCGACCACCCGCTCGCCGGCAAGGCTGGATTGTCCTTCGAGGACCTCGAACCCTATGCCTGGGTGCTGTCGCGCGCGGGCTCGCCGCTGCGCATGGCGCTCGAACACTTCTACAACGAGCATGGCCAGCCGCCGCCGCAGCCGGCCGTCGAGACCGGCGACCTGGCGCTGCTGCGCGGCCTGCTGCTGTCCTCGGACATGCTGACCGTGCTGTCGCCGCACCAGCTGCATTACGAAATCGAAACCGGCCAGCTGGCCGTGCTGCAGCTGCAGATGCCCGGCCTCGAGCGGCAGATCGGCGTCACCACCCGCGAGGGCGCCCACCTGTCGCCGGGGGCCAGGGCCCTGCTGGCCGAGCTGCATTCGGCGGCCGCCGCGGTCGATTTTCACGATAAGTAAATTGGAACGCAATCGGTGTTGAAAGCAATCCCACGTCAACTGGCCGTGTGTAGAGTCTAGTCACACAAAACAGGAGACGGTAATGACTGCAGTTCAAACACTCGATATTCGAGTCCATATCAATGGCCGCAAGATGTCCGGCACCCAGTGGCTCTTGCTGGTGCTGTGCTTCCTCATCGTGGCCACCGACGGCATCGACGTTGCCATCATGGGCTTCCTGGCGCCGGCGATCACGAAGGATTGGGGCATCTCGCGCGCCGCCTTCGGCCTGGTGATGAGCGCGGCGCCCGTCGGCCTGGCCGCCGGCGCCCTGATGATCGGCCCGCTGTCCGACCGCTACGGCCGCAAGACCATGCTGCTGCTGTCGATCGCGCTGTTCGGCGCCTTCAGCGTCCTGAGCGCACTGGCGACCGACGTGCTGTCGCTGTGCGTGCTGCGCTTCCTCACCGGCCTCGGCCTCGGCGCGGCGATGCCGAATACGACCACCCTGCTGTCGGAATACGTTCCGGAAGCGCGGCGCAGCACCCTCATCGCCATCATGTTCACCGGCTTCAACCTGGGCTCGGGCCTGGGCGGCTTCGGCACGGCCCTGATCCTGCCGCACTACGGCTGGCGCGGCGTGCTGGTGGCCGGCGGCCTGATTCCGCTCGCCTGCCTGCCGCTGTACATGCTGCTGGTGCCGGAATCGGCGCGCTTCATGGTGGTGCGCAAGTACGCGGCGGAGCGCATCGCACGCACCTTGCGCCGCGTCTGCGGCGGCGAATTCGGCGACGACACCCGCTTCGTCGTCAGCGAGCCGCCGGTCCAGGACGCGGCGCCGGGCAAGGTGCTGGTATCCCCGAGCTACCGCGGCATCACGATGGCCTTGTGGACGACCTACTTCATGGGCCTGCTGGTGATCTACCTGCTGTCCGGCTGGCTGCCGACCCTGATCAAGGATGCCGGCCTGCCGATCGAACGCGCCGCCAACATGGGCGCCATGTTCCAGGTCGGCGGCACCATCGGCGCCGTTTTGGTCGGGATCCTGATGGACCGCTGGACGCCGAAGCGCGCGATCGCCGCCGCCTATGCCGCCGGCGCCGCCTTCATCCTCGTCCTCGCCATGAGCAGCGTGTCCTCGGCCCTGTTCTCGCTGTATGTCTTCATGACCGGTTTTTGCATGAGCGGCGCCCAGACCGGCCTGAACGCCTTCGCGCCGTCCTGCTACCCGACCGCGGTGCGCGCCACCGGCGTGTCGTGGATGCTCGGCGTCGGCCGCTTCGGCAGCATCCTCGGTTCCTTCCTCGGCGGCCTGCTGCTGACCATGGGCTGGAGCTTCGCGGCCGTGATCGGCATCCTCGCCGTGCCGGCGATGTTCGCGGCCCTGTCCATCGTCGCATCCCGCAGCGCGGCGCGCACCGCGCTGGCCTGAGCCGCGCCCATATAAATATCATCCTGGAGACGAAATGAAGAAGACTCATGCACTCGCCGCGGCCATCGCGGTCCTGTCGGGCGCCGCCCATGCCCAGTCCGGCGTCACGGTCTACGGCCTGATCGATGCCGCCATCGAACACTACGACAACGCCAATGCGTCCGGCGCGGGCGTCACCCGCATGCCCGGCCTGACCGGCGGCATGTTCCCCTCGCGCCTGGGTTTCCGCGGCAGCGAAGACCTGGGCAACGGCCTGTCGGCCATCTTCACGCTGGAGAACGGTTTCCAGCCCGATACCGGCAACGTGAACCAGGGCGGCCGCCTGTTCGGCCGCCAGGCCTGGGTCGGCCTGTCCGGCAAATGGGGCGCGCTCACCGTCGGCCGTACCTACAATATGCTGTACATCTCGACCTTCGACGTCGACCCCTTCGGCCCAAGCGTCTACGGCATCGGCACCCTGGATGCCTTCATCCCCAACGGGCGCCACGATAACTCGATTTCGTACAAGGGAACCTTCGACCGCATCACGGTCGGCGCCACCTATAGCCTCGGCCGCGACGTCTCGGCCGCCGGCGGGCCCTCGGCCACCAACTGCCCCGGCGAATCCGCCGCCAGCGCCCAGGCCTGCCGCGAGTATTCCGGACTGCTGCGCTACGACGCGCCGGGATCGGCATTCGGCGTCCTGGTCGCCTACGACAATCTGCGCGGCGGCGCCGGTGCCGCCGGCGGGCTGACGAGTGCGGACCTGTCGGATGCACGCCTGCATGTAGCAGGCTACGCCAACGTGGGAGCATGGAAGTTCGGCGCCGGCGTGCTGCACCGGAATAACGAAGGCAGCAAGACCCAGCCGAAGAGCAAGCTGGCCTACGTCGATGCCGCTTACTCGGTGACTCCGCAACTGGTGATCGACGGGCAGCTTGCGAAACTCGATTTCAAGGACAGCCCGAACGATTCGGCCCAGGTCCTGCTGCGCGCCATGTACAACTTCTCGAAGCGCACCACCGTGTACGTGGCGGCCGGCCATATCGTCAACGACGGTAGCGCCGCGGTGGCCCTGAGCTCGGGCGGTTCGGTCGGCGCGGGCCTGTCGCAGACCGGCGTGATCACCGGTATCAAGCACGCGTTCTAAGGCCAGGGAAGAAGGGGCAAGCGGCGCCGCTGGCCGCTTGCCCCGGCCGGGCTCAGGCGCCCGGATCGCGGAACTTCTCGACCTTGTCGAATTCCACGTTGTACCAGCCGCCGTTCACCTTCTCGGCCTTGCGCAGATAAACGTTCTGGATCGTGTCGCGGGTTGCCGGGTCGATCTCCATCGGGCCGCGCGGGCTGGTCCAGGCCATGCCCTTCATCGCCGCCAGCAGCTTGTCGCCATTGCTGTCGCCGCCGGTCTTGGCGAGGGCCAGGTAGAGCAGCTGCATGCCGTCGTAGGCGCCGACCGAATGCATGTTCGGGCGCATGCCCTTGTTGGCCTTCTCGAAGGCCTCCACATAAGCCTTGTTTTCCGGCGAGGGATGGGCGGCCGAGTAATTGAAGCTCGAGACCACGCCTTCCGAAGCCGCGCCGATGGTTTCCATCAGGTCGTCGTCGACCACGTCGCCGGTGCCGATCAGGCGGATGCCGGCGTTGGCCAGGCCGCGGTCGGTGAACTGCTTCATCACCGCCGCACCTTCGCCCGAGGGCACGAAGACGAACAGCGCATCCGGCCTGGCGTCGCGCACCCGCGCCAGGAAGGGCGCATAGTCCGGATTGCGCAGCGGGACGCGCAGGCTTTCCAGGATCTTGCCGCCGGCCTTGGTGAAGCGCGTGACGAAGGTCTTCTCGGAGTCGAGCCCCGGACCATAGTCGGACACCAGGGTCACCACGGTCTTGATCTTGTTCTTCGGCGCCCATTCGGCGAGGGGCGCCGTGACCTGCGGCAGGGTGAGGCCGGTGCGCACGATGTAGGGCGAGCGCTGCGGGATGATGGAGGTGGCGGCCGCCATCACGATCATCGGTACCTTGGCCTGGGTGGCGATGGGGGCCGCGGCCAGGGCCAGCGGCGTCAGGCCGAAGCCGGTCAGCACCTCGACCTTGTCGCGCGCCACCAGTTCCTGGGCCAGGCGCTTGGTGACGTCGGGCGAGACCCCGCCGTCGTCCTTCAGGATGACTTCGATCTTGCGGCCGGCCACGGTGTCGCCGTGCTGCTGGATGAACAGCCTCACCGCCGCGTCGACCTGGCGGCCGGTGGAGGCGAAGGGGCCGGACATCGGCACGATCAGGCCGACCTTCAGCGGGGTGGCGCCGGCGGCGCGCGCGAACGAGGGAAGCAGGCCGGCGGCCAGGGCGGCGCCGCTGCCCAGCAGCAGGTGGCGGCGTTGGCGGTCGATTGGATGGGACATCTTGTCTCCTTTATTGTCACTGCATGGCCCGTGGAGAGGGCCGGGATCAAACTCCACAACAAACCTCTTGGGCGGCAGGACATGGAGACCATGTAACCACGGCCGAGATTGCCTGATTGTCAGGCAACCACGGAATGGATGGGTGCGAAATGCTGCTGATGTGATCTAATTTACTTATCGCACGGGAGCGAGCCGGATGGATGCCCGCTCACATGGTCCACTTCAGCATCAGGCTGGGGGAATGACGGGAGTAATTCCGGCCCTCGATCTTGTAGCGATGGATCTCGTCCCGCACGCCCAGTTGCCACGCACCTTTGCCGTCGAGCTCCCACAGCAGCTCGGGCCTGAGAAAGACTTCGGCGCCGTTGTCGCCGGCGCCGTTCACCAGGGACAGCAAATTGAAGTGGAACTTCTGGCCCGCGACCGGCAGCGCGTTCGACATCAGCACCGAGCGCCAGAGCCATTCGCCGCGATAAAAATTCGTGTGCCGGCGCAGCAGGCCGGATTCGAAGTAGGCGAATCCCGGCACCTTCAGGTCGAGCGAGAGGCCGTGGTTGTAGGAACGGAAGTCGGCGTAGCTGGCACGCTCGTAGCGCGCAATCAGGGCAATATCGCTGATCGGGCCGAAGGACAGATCGCGGCCGCTCAACTTGCCGAGACTCAGGCGCGGATTGAAGACCAGCATCTGCTGAACGCCGCTGCTGCCGCCGAAGGAGCCGGCGCCGGCGCCGCCGACATCCGTCCCGTGGAATACTTCGGCGTCGACGTAGACGTCGCCGTATTTGAATCCGCCGAAGTATTCGAACTGGTAGGTGGACAGGTGTTCGTTGCCGGTTCCGGTGCCGAGAACCGGATCGGTCTTGGCATCTTTTGTGTAGAGTGCGCTCAGGCTTGCGACCTGGAAGTCGGCTGCCGCTGCGGCAGCGGTGGCGCCGGCCAGGCAGGCAGCGGCTGCCGCACAAGCCATGCGATATTTTGTCGTCATTTTGTCTCCATGCGGGCCCGCCCAGTGGCCGGCCCATGTTGTCGCAGGATCAGGCCGGAACGGCTTCCCGAACGCCCTGGTCGAGCAGGGGATGCTCGCTTTTCGGAAGGTGGAGCGCGGCGTCGGCTGGTGCGGCGTCGCGCAGGTGCTTGTGGACGACACCATCCTGCATCACCATGACGATCCGGGATGGGTCCGTGAGGATGCCGAGGTCCTGGAGGGGATCGCCATCGACCATGACCAGGTCGGCGATGTAGCCGGGCTGGATCTGTCCGAGTTCGTGGCCGCGCATCATGACCTCGCCGCCCAGCCGGGTTGCCGAGACCAGGGCTTCGGCCGGCGTCATGCCGATGTAATCGACGAAATACTGCAGGTCGTTCGCATTGGTCCCGTGGGGCATCCAGGCGAATCCGTAGTCGCCGCCAGGTAGTATCCGGATGCCGCGCTTGTGCATCTTGCTCAGGGATTCCGCGGCAGCTTCGAGCTCGCGCCGGTAGCCCATCTTTTCCGCCACCGCCGGCGTGATGCCGTAGTCGGAGGCATGGAAACTGGTGCGTACCAGCCAGCCGATGCCTGGTGCGACAAAGTGCTTCTCCCTGTTCGCTTCGAGCATGTCGAGCGCTTCCTCGTCGGCAAAGCTAGCATGGAAGATCATCTCGATACCATGGCGTACGCACTGCTTGACCGATTCGCTCGAACGCGCGTGGGCGGCGACCCGCTTGCCGTAGCGCCTGGCCTCGGTCGCCAGCATGGCGATTTCTTCCTCGGAGATAGGGGACAGCTCCGCGGGAATCCCTGCGATGTATTCGCCCGAGAGATTGATCTTCAAATGGTCGACGCCGTACTTCACGAACAGGCGCACCGCCTTGCGGACTTCTTCCGGCCCGTTGACGATATGTCCGAAGCTGAGCTCGGGGAAGGGCAGGTGTGGCAAGGAATTGTCGCCCAGTCCTCCCAAGGTCGTGATTTCCTGGCTACCCGCCAGATAGCGCGGGCCGGCGCACTGGCCGGCATTGATGGCATTGCGCAGCACGACGTCCAGGCGCGCCTTGGCGGCGGCGGCGCCGATGGCCGACGTCCACCCCATGTCGAGGTAGCGCCTCGCGACTTCGACGCACCAGAGAATATGCTCTTCAGGCGGCATCATCTGGATCGCGGCGAGGGATGGCTGGTCATTCCAGGAAAAGTGCGTATGGGCTTCCGTCATGCCCGGCATCAGGAATTTGCCCTTGCCGTCGATGAGTTCGTCCGCCTGCCCCACGAGCTGGTCCGGGTAGCGCGTCACTTCGACGATACGGGCGCCGTCCACCAGAACCGCGCCCTTGAATACCGCGCCGCCGCTGCCATCGAAAACCGTCACGTTGCTGATTGCTGTCTTTTTCATGTCTGTCTCCCCGCTTCCTTGAAAGGTTTATTTGACCGAACGTAAAAATTGTTCGAGCTCACGGGCGCATTCCAGCGGCCGCTCGAAAGTCGTCCAATGCCCGCAGCCAGCCAGCACCAGCACCCGGCTGCCCTCGATGCGCGCTGCCATGGCCTCGACGGCGGCAGCGGGGGCGACGCCATCCTGGTCGCCGGTGACCAGCAGGGTCGGTACCCTGATTTCCTCGACCGTCGCAGCCTGGGCGCGTGCCAGCGCGATGCAGCTTTGCGCATATCCGTCAGGCGTCTGGCGCATTACGCTCTCGCGCACCAAGGCCAGCACGGCAGGCTGGGCCGCTTTCGTTTCGCGCGAGGTCGCGCCCGCCACGATGGCGTCGGCGATCTCCTGCATGGCTGCCGCACCACCGCTTGCCGCCTTGTCGGCACGCGCCAGGATGCCGGGCCGGCCCGCCTCGGCCGGGCACAGAAGCGGTCCGAATAGCGCAAGGCCCTTGACCAGCGACGGATCGCGCGTGGCAAGGTGCTGGCAGACGATGGTGCCCATCGAATGTCCCAGGAAGATGGCGTCCTTCACTTCCAGGTGGCGGCACACGGTTTCCACCGCATCCGCCATGCTGCCGATGCCGAGTTCCGGCGCGGGCAGGGGAGAGCGGCCGCTCCCTGGCAAGTCGATGCGAATGACCCGGTGGCCCTGCAGGGCTTGCAACAGAGGCGTCCAGGTATTGCTGGTGCCGCCCAGGCCGTGCACGCAGACGACGGCCGGGCCCTCGCCTTCGACTTCGACGGCGAGTCCCTCGATGTGGTGTGTAGTCATGGCCGTATCCTCAGACGAAGGTGTTTTCGATCGCACCGATGCCATCGATCTCGATCCTGACCACATCCCCGGCCGTGAGGAAGCGTGGCGGCTTCATGCCCAGGCCGACGCCGGCAGGGGTGCCGGTCGCGATCACGTCGCCGGGGTAGAGGGTGATCCCGCGCGAGATGGTCTCGATCAGTGTCGGGATATCGAAGATCAGGTTCTCGGTCGGGCCGTCCTGGCGCAGCTCGCCGTTGACCCAGCAGCGTACGCGGGTGCGGGTGCCGTCCAGCTGGTCGGCGGTAACGATCCAGGGCCCCATCGGACAGAAGGTATCGAAGGATTTGCCCATGTCCCACTGCTGGTGGCGCATCTGGACGTCGCGTGCGGTGATGTCGTTGACGACGGTATAGCCGAACACGTGGTCCATCGCGTCGCCGCGGCCGATGTTCTTTCCGCCTTTGCCGATCACGACCGCCAGCTCGGCTTCGTAGTCGATCTGCTCGGAGATCGCGGCGCCCGGCAGCGCGATATCGTCGTAGGGACCGACCACGCATTCCGGCACCTTGGTGAAGACGATCGGCCACGATTCGGGGTTGGCATCGTTGTCCTTGAAGACCGAGGCCTGCAATTCCCTGGCGTGGGCGTGATAGTTGCGCCCGACGCACCAGAGATTGCGGCGCGGTTGCGGCAAGGGCGCTTCCAGCTGGACCGAGGACAGCGGCAGGGACGGACCGGCGCTTGCGGGCAGCGCTTCGCCCTGCGCGAGCAGTTCGATGACGGCCAGGACGCCGGTTGCGGCGGCGTCCTGGCTCAGGTTCAAAGGCGTAACGGACTGCCGGTCGTCGCTGACGAGCCCGACAAAACGGCGTCCATCCACTTGGTAGCTTGCGAGTTGCATATGATTTCTCCGAAGGGTGTTCTGCTCCGCCTCATGCGCAGCGAGGACCGTAGGGAGTGTAGGAAGGAGGTGGGAAAGCTGCTTATCGCCCGGTGAGGGGGCTTATCAATGTGTTGGAGCGCTTATCAATCCGTCTGATCTATTTTCGACGAATGCCCGCCATCATCGCGGCCGCGATTAAAATCGCCCTAAAGATGACCGGAACATACCGGCGAGGAGACATTCAATGGCAGAGGCATACGCGTTTCGTGAAGGAGCGTTCGGCCAGGCGATCGTGCTGGAGGCCGGCAGCGATCTCGTTGCGCACTCCCATTCCGAGTCGCAGATCGTGTTCTGGCTGGGTGGGGCAAAGGCGCAAGCCAGCGTCGGGACCGAAACCGTGCGCTACGGCGAAAACACCGGATTGGGTACGAATGCCAACGAGTCGCACGACATGGTGCTGCTGGACGATAGCGGGCCGGCGATCTTCCTGGTCTTCATGATTTCGAGGCCCTGGCTGAACGAACGCCGCAGGGCGACCGGACGTCCGTTTGTCTTCCCTTCGCCGCGGATTCCGATCGACGCCACCCTGCGCCAGGCATGCTGGCAGGTTCTCGACCTGATTTTTTCAAGTAATGAAACACCCGAGACCCTCGACGGGCTGGTCGAGCAGCTGATCATTGCCGCCATCGATGCCGTCAGCAAGGCGCGGGCGGCCGATGCCAAGGTGCTGCTCCCGCCCCTGCTCGACCATCGGCTGCGGACCGCGATCGGGCTCATGCGCACGCACGTCAGCGAGAAATTCGCAGTCGACGAAATCGCCTCGCGGGCCGGCCTCTCGCGCGCCCATCTCTTTACGCTATTCCGCGACCAGCTCAACACCACGCCGCAAGTCTTCTGGAGTGCAATCCGCGTGGAGGAGGCGATGCGCCGCCTCGTGCGCGAACGTGTCTCCCTGACCTCGGTCGCACTCGATCTCGGATTCTCGGCGCCGAGCAATTTTTCGCGCTTCTTCAAGGAGCACACCGGTGTCTCGCCCTCGACATTTCGCAAAGCCGCCACCGGTTCGGTGCCGTCGACGGTGACTGGGCTCGCAGCATAGACGGCAGCGACGGATCCGTGTCGATCTTGCGCGTTGATACGGTCTAATTTACTTATCGCAAAGTCCTGCACATCCATCGACAGGCCCGTGCTACCATCGGCTGTAACTTCCGGTTTCGCAGAGCAGGTCACATCATGGCTACCGACAACGCCCAGGCAATCCAGCCCCAGCTCGACGATCTGCTCGAACACATTCCCGCGGGCGTCGTCGTCCACGGCGTCGACGGCCGCATCCTGAACGCCAACCGGCTCGCCTGCGAACTGATCGGCATGAGCGTCGAGCAATTGAAGAACAAGGTCAGCGGGAAGGCCCGGCCCCTGCTGCGCGCCGACGGCACGCCCTTGCCGCCCGACGAGCTTCCTGCCAACGTCGTGCTGCGCACCGGCAGCAAGGTCTCGGAAGTCATCCTCGGTATTGCCGACCCGCAGCCGGAATCGGTGCGCTGGCTGATCTGTAACGCGTATCCGGAATTCGATTCCAAGGGCGAACTTTGCCGTGTCATCGTCTGCTTCACGGACTGTACCGCGATGAAGCGGGCGGAGCAGGGACTGCAGAAGTCCGAAGAACGGCTGCGGCTGATACTGGAAGGCTCGACCGATGCGCCGTGGGACTACGATCTCGTCAAGAACGAGGTCTATTACTCGGAGCGCTGGTGGGAAATGCTCGGCTATCGTCCCGGCGAACTGGGGACCGACAGCAGCCTCTGGCTGGACCTTGCCCACCCCGACGACAGGGCGCGTGTCGCCGGCTACTGGGACGAACTGCTCGGCAGCCAGCGCGGCACCTACAGTGTCGAATGGCGCCTGCGTCATCGCGACGGCCACTACGTGCCGGTGCTGTCGCGCGGCCTGGTCACGCGCGATGCGGCCGGCAAGGCCCTGCGTGTTTCGGGGACGAATACCGACCTGACCGAGCGCAAACGGGCGGAGCGCCGCATCTACGAACTGGCGTATTACGACCATCTCACCGGCCTGCCGAACCGCCGCCTGCTCGGCGAGGAACTGGACAAGGCGCTGGCGCGCAGCGAACGCACGGGGCGCCTCGGTGCGGTGGTCTTTCTCGACCTGGACAATTTCAAGCTGCTCAACGATACGATGGGCCACGACTTCGGCGACATGTTGCTGCGCCAGGTGGCCGAGCGCCTGCGCCATACCTTGCGCCACTGCGACCAGCTGGCCAGGCTGGGCGGCGACGAGTTCGTGCTGGTGCTGGAAGACCTGGGCGACGACCCGCGCGAGTCGGTGATCGAGGCCCAGCACGTCCTGGAAAAGCTGCTGTTCACGCTCGGCCAGCCTTATTACCTGGATGGGCGCCTGTTCGTCAGCACACCCAGCATCGGCGTCACCTTATTCGACGGCGCCGCAACCGGGATCGAGACCCTGCTCAAGCAGGCCGACCTCGCCATGTACCGGGCCAAGGCGGAAGGACGCAATACCGCGCGCTTCTTCGATCCGCGCATGCAGGCCTCGGCCGAATACCAGGCAAGGCTGGAGCGGGCCCTGCGGGAAGGCTTGCTGGACCACCAGTTCGTGCTGTTCTGCCAGCCCCAGTTCGACAGGGAGGGCCAGCTGGTCGGCGCCGAAGTCCTGCTGCGCTGGCGCCGCGCCGACGGCTCGCTGCTCGGCCCTACCGAGTTCATCGGCCTGGCCGAGTCCTCGGGCATGATCGTGCCGCTCGGCCAGCATGTACTGGAGGAAAGCTGCCGTGCGCTGGCACGCTGGCGCGGCGACCGCGCACTCGGCCAACTCGAGCTGGCGGTCAACGTCAGCGCGCATCAGCTGCGCAGCGCCGATTTCGTATCCAACATGGTTGACATCCTCGAGGAAACCGGCGCGCCGCCCGGCAAGCTGTGCCTGGAACTGACCGAAAGCGTGCTCGCCGAAAATGTCGCGGACACGATAGAGCGCATGCGCGCACTGCGCAGCTACGGCCTGCATTTCTCGCTGGACGATTTCGGTACCGGCTATTCCTCGCTTGCCTACCTGAAACGCTTTCCGCTGACCGCGCTGAAGATCGACCGCTCCTTCGTGCACGACGTCCACATCAATCCGGATGCAGTGCCGATCGTCAAGGCCATCATTGCGCTGGCGCGCACGCTCAAGCTCGACATCGTTGCCGAGGGCGTCGAACACGAAGCGCAGCGCAACTTCCTGGTCGATGGCGGCTGCGGCACGCTGCAGGGCTACCTGCTCGGCCGGCCGATGCCGATCGGCGAGTTCGAACGGATGTACGGCAGCGGCGGCGTCGGCAACGCTTGAGGCACCGGGTCCAGGGCTCCAGTCTCAGCAGCCCGGCCCCTGCATGGTTCAGGGAATGGCGCCTTTTGGGCGCCATTTTTTATGATCGAGCTAAAGCTGGCGGCGTGGAAACTTTCGGTATATTTTATATATTTCCTTAAGGTTACAATTAATGTTCAGTTAAGCCATTGATTCTAAAGAATTAATTTGAGCTGGAATGCATTTTGCTGTAACTAACATTTGTATTACTTGGGCTTTCTAGACGTAAACAAAGTAACTTCTGGGGAGAAAATGATGAAATCTAAAGTTCTGAAAATCGCAATGGCAACGGCAGTTTTGACAGGCGCGGCACCGTCATTCGCAAGCCTGGTTTATGTCAATGGCGTGCAGAATTCAGGTACTGGTCTAGGAGCGGTTAACACAGTGGTGACGGTCCAGGACAATAACAAAGGGGGAAAGGATAACGGCATCGAGTCTGGTTGCGTGACCTATACCGGAGGCAATCCGGCCACTCCGGCGGAAACTTGCCCGACGGCAGCAGATCTGATAATGCCGACTGCCCCCGAAGGTGGCGATAACCATTCCGGGAACGCAGGTAACAGTACCTATTACCTCGATAGCATCACCGGTCTTACCAGCGCAGGCCAACTAGGCTTCGTAGTGAACGTCAGCGAAGGCGGACCGGGCAACACGGCAACGCTGACCAATCTCTTTCTCAGCCTGTACAACACGACGGACGGTACGACGCGATACTATAACTACGAGGGAGGGCCCCTGGTGCTCGGCGATTCCGGCGGTACCGGTCAGGCCGGCTTGAACCGCTTCATTCTGGACAAGGCCCAGGCTGCGGATGCGGCAGGCTTCTGCAAGACCCTGCACGAATGCATTGTTGGCGGCGGTATCCAGTTCGCGTACGGCACGACCGAAGCGACCCCGGAAACCGTGTCCGTCGGCGCCTTCAGGCGCCCCAACGAGGTGCCGGAACCGGGTTCGCTGGCCCTGCTGGGCGTAGGCGCGATGGCCTTCGGCGCAATGCGCCGCCGCTTCAACGCAAAGAAGTAAACCAGGCGGATCGGCGCTCGGGCGTTCGCTTCGGCAAGACTTGAAGCGGCGCCTGGGCTTTTTTTCGTCCATCCATCCCGGCCGGGCACCCGGCGATCATCACTCACCCAGGCAGGCGGTACTGGCGCCTGGCGTCGCGAATCGTTTCGTGATGCCGGTTGGCCCATTCCACCAGGCCGCGCATCGGCACCATGAAGGAACGCGCGAGCGGCGTGAGTTCGTATTCGACCCGCGGCGGCACTTCCGGATACACGGTCCGCAGCACGAAGCCGTCTTCCTCGAGGCGCTTGAGCGTGGTCGACAGCATCTGCTTCGACACGTCGCCGATCGCACGCATCAGTTCATTGAAGCGCAGGGTGCCGCCATCGAGGGAATGCAGGACCAGCAGCGTCCACTGGTCGCCGATGCGGTCGAGGATGTCGCGGATCGGGCAGCCGTCCGCGCTGTCGGCGTCCAGGCAGGGATGGGAAATCGGTGTGTCGCGCATGGGAATCGGTCCGGCATGGTCAGGCCGCACTGACCAGATCACGCCGCGGTGACTTCTTGTAAAGGACGACAGCCTAGCATAGGATGGCGCGTGGTCTACACGGAGAATTTTGTATGGCACGTATTGCCCTCATCGGCGCCACCGGCAACGTCGGTTCCCGCCTGCTCGACGAACTCGTTTCACGCGGCCACCAGGTCACCGCCATCGGCCGCGATCCCGCCAAGGTCGCGGCGCGCCCTGGTGTCAGCGCCGCGCGTGCGGACATCAATGACGAAGCCGGCCTCGCCGCCGTACTGCGCGGACACGATGCCGTGATCAGCGCGGTGCGCTTCCTGGACAGCGACCCCGACGTCCTGCTGGCGGCGGTACGCAGCGCCGGCGTGCCGCGCTACCTCGTGGTGGGTGGTGCCGCGAGCCTGCTGGTGGCACCCGGCAAGCGCCTGCTCGACCAGCCGGATTTCCCGGAAGCCTACAAGGCCGAGGCGACGCGCGGCGCCGCTTTCCTCGACGCCCTGCGGCAGGTCCAGGACCTGGACTGGACCTTTCTGTCGCCGTCGGCGATGTTCGTGCCCGGCGAACGCACGGGCCGCTTCCGGCTCGGCAAGGACGAACTGCTGACGGGCGAAAAAGGCAGCTCGATCTCCTACGAGGACTTCGCCATCGCGATGGTCGACGAACTCGAGAAGCCGGCCCATTCGCGCCAGCGCTTCACCGTCGGTTACTGAAGGCGCAGCGCCAGCCGGAGTTGCAGCAGCAGATAGTCGACGTCGGCGGCGCCGGTGTAGCGGCCCAGGGTGATGCGCATCGCGCCGCGGGCCAGCGCCTCGCTCAGGCCGAGCGCGCGCAAGACGTGGGAGGGGGCGGCGCTGGCCGAGTTGCAGGCGGAACCGGCCGACACCGCGATCCCCGGCAGCTTGTCCGTCAGGGCATCGGCCCCGGCGCCGCTGAAACTGATGTTCAGGTTGTGCGGAATACGCTGTTCCATGTCGCCGTTGAAGCGGACGCCGGGCAGGGCGGCGAGCCCGCTGCGCAGGCGCTCCCGCAGCGCGCCGATGCGCGCGGATTCGTTCGCCATGTCCAGGCGCGCCAGCTCGAAGGCCTCGCCCATCCCCACGATCTGGTGGCTGGGCAGGGTGCCGGAACGCAGGCCCTTCTCGTGCCCGCCGCCATCCATCTGCGCTTCCAGGCGCACCCGCGGATCGCTGCGCACATACAGGGCGCCGATGCCCTTGGGACCGTAGACCTTGTGGGCGCTCAGCGACAGCAGGTCGACCTGCAGGCGGCCGACGTCGATCGCGACCTTGCCGGCCGCCTGCGCTGCGTCCACGTGCAGCAGGACGCCGCGGGCGCGGCAGATGCGTCCCAGTTCGCCGATCGGCTGGATGACGCCGATCTCGTTATTGACCATCATGACCGAGGCCAGGATGGTGTCGGGCCGCAGCGCCGCTTCGAAGGCGGCCGGGTCGAGCAGGCCGTTCGGCTGCGGCTGCAGGTAAGTGACGTCGTAGCCTTCGCTCTCCAGCCGGCGCATGGTGTCCAGCACGGCCTTGTGCTCGGTCGTCACCGTGACCAGGTGCCGCCCTTTTGCACGGTTCGCATGGGCCGCGCCTTTCAGGGCGAGGTTGTTCGATTCGGTGGCGCCGGAGGTCCAGACGATGTCGCCGGCGGCCGCGCCGATCAGGGCCGCGACCTGGGCGCGCGCCCGCTGCACCGCGCCAGCGCCCTCGATGCCGAAAGCGTGGGAGCTGCTCGCCGGGTTGCCGAATTTTTCGGTCATGTAGACCAGCATTTTCTGCGCGACTCGCGGATCGACGGGCGTCGTTGCCGCATAGTCCAGGTAAACGGGAAGCGCCGCCGGCGCCGGAAGGTCGGCAGCGCTGCGACAGGATGCCGCCGTGCGGCTGGGCGAGAGTGTGTCGGTCATGGCGGTATGGTTCAATGATGGGGAAGCCCACCTTAACCGCGTCCGCGACGAAAGCAAACGACCGATTATGAGCATCGATATCGGATTTTCGACGGGTTCCGGCGGCGGCATGCTGATATAATATTTGCCACACTGCAAGTTCATCCCATGAGCGCCCTTTTCGACCACGAGATCATCGAACAGCTGCACGACAGTACCCGCTCGCTGGTCTATCGTGCCCGCGCGCGTGATGGAACGGCGCTGATCGTCAAGCAGCCGAACCAGCAGTTCCCGTCCTTCCAGCAGCTGGCCCAGTTCAAGCGTGAGTACGCGATCGCGCGCCGCTGCCGCCATCCGGGCGTGGTGCGTCCGCTCGCGCTGGAGCTGCATGGCGGGCGCTGGACCATGATCCAGGAAGATGCCGGCGGCCTCGCCTTGGACAAGTTCCTGCGCGCCCAGCCCCAGGGCATCCTCGCGCTGGACGACTTCTTCGAGATCGCGCTGCAGCTGTGCGGGGCGCTGGAAGAGGTCCACCGCCAGGGCGTGATCCACAAGGACATCAATCCCTCCAACCTGGTGTGGAATGCCGAACGGCGCCTGCTGCAGTTGATCGACTTCGGCATCGCCTGCGAGCTGCCGCAGGAAAGCCAGGGCATCGTCCATCCGCATGCGCTGGAAGGCACGCTGCGCTACATGGCGCCGGAGCAGACCGGGCGCATGAACCGGCGGGTCGACTACCGCGCCGACTTCTATGCGCTCGGCGCCACTTTCTACGAACTGCTGGCCGGCCAGCCGCCCTTCGATGCGCGCGACGGCATGGAGCTGGTGCATTGCCACATCGCGCGCAGCCCGGACTGGCTGAACCCGGCGCTGGGTGGCGTGCCGGGTGCGCTGCTGGCGATCGTCCAGCGCCTGCTGGAAAAGAACGCCGACCAGCGCTACCAGGGTGTGGAGGGCCTGCGCCGCGACCTCGAAGCCTGCCGCGCAGGGCAGGCCACACCGGCGCAGCCGCTCCGGCTGTCCGGCCACGACGGCCGCTTCCTGGTGCCGCAGACCCTGCATGGACGCGAGAAGGCGATCGCCGCGCTGCTGGCGGCCTTCGAACGCAGCGCCGAAGGCGGCAGCGAGATGCTGCTGGTGGCCGGCTATTCCGGCATCGGCAAGTCGGCGGTGGTGAACGAAGTGCAGAAGCCGATCGTCGCCCGGCGCGGCTGCTTCCTGTCCGGTAAATTCGACCAGTTCCAGCGCGACCTCCCTTACGCTTCGCTGATCCAGGCCTTCCAGGGCCTGGTGCGCCAGCTGCTCGCCGAGCCCGACGACGTGCTGCGGCAATGGGCGGACAAGCTGCGTGAGGCCCTGGGCAGCGGGCTTGGCGTGATGACCGAACTGATCCCCCAGCTGGCACTGATCGTCGGTGCGGTGGAAGCGGTGCCCCTGCTGGCGCCGGAACAGGCCCAGCTCCGCCTGAGCCGGGTATTCCCGCGTTTTGCCCAGGTATTCGCCGATGCCGCCCATCCGCTGGTGCTGTTCCTCGACGACCTGCAATGGGCCGACGCGCCGACCTTGCGGATGGTCGAGCTGTTCATGCGCTCGCGCCACCTGCTGGTCATCGGCGCCTACCGCGACAACGAAGCCGAAGCCACCCGTCCGCTGGTCGGGCTGCGCGACAAGCTGCTCGCGGAGGGCGTCAAGGTGACGACCCTGGTGCTGGGGCCCCTGACCGAGCAGCAGGTGGCGCGCATCGTCTCGGCCACCGTGAGGGTGCCGCTCGCCGACTGTACGCCGCTCAGCCGGCTGTGCTTCCGCAAGACCGCCGGCAATCCCTTCTTCCTCAACCAGTTCCTGGGCTCGATCCATGAGGCCGGCCACCTGCGCTACCGCGCGGCGGACGATTGCTGGGACTGGGACCTGGCCGCGATCGAGCAGGCCGCATACACTGACAACGTGGTCGATCTGCTGCTCGACAAGATCCGCCGCCTGCCGCCGGCCACCCAGCACCTGCTGCAGCTGGCCGCCTCGATCGGCAACCGCTTCACGCTCGACACGCTCGCCCTGGTGGTCGAACGCGCCGCCTGGCGCACGCAAAAGGACTTGTGGCCGGCGCTCGATGCGGGACTGATCCAGCCGCTCGACGAACGCTACAAATACCTCTTTGCCGATGCCGGCCCCGCGGCCGGCGGCAGCAGCGGCATCGGCTACCGCTTCCAGCACGACCGCGTGCAGCAGGCGGCCTACCAGCTGCTCGACGCCGGCGCGCGCGGCGCCAACCACCTGCGCATCGGCCGCCTGCTGCTGCTGCGGGACACGGCGCCCGAGCGGCAGGACGGCAAACTGTTCGAGATCGTCGAGCAGCTGAATGCCGGCCGCGGCTTGATCCCGGACGCCGCCGAGCGCCTGCAGCTGGCCGGGCTGAACCTGCGTGCCGGCGCCAGGGCGCGCCGTTCCGCCGCCTTCCAGGCCACGCTGGAGCACATGCGCATCGGCCTCGAGCTGCTGCCGGCGGATGCCTGGCAACAGCACGCCGGCCTCTGGCTCGACCTCCAGCTCGGCGCCGCCGAAGCCTGTTACCTGTGCGGCCAATTCGACGCCGCCGAGGCGATCTACCCGCTGGTGCGCGCGCACAGCCGCACGCCGCTCGAGCAGGTGCGCTGCATTGCCGTCCAGGCCCACCAGTACCAGTTGCAGGGCCGCCTGCAGGATGCCATTGCCGTGCTGCGCGACGGCTTGGCGCTGCTGGGCGTCGACATTCCGCGGCACGCCGGGCAGCAGAAGGCGCGGTCCGACGAACTCCTGGCCGACATCGGACGGCTGCTTGGCGCACGCGACCCCGAGGATCTGCTGGCGGCCGATGAGATGGACGATCCGCATGCGGTGGCGGCGCTGCAGATGATGCACGGCCTGTGGATGGCCGCCTATTACGCGGGAGACCAGGGTGTAAGCGGGCTGATGCCACTGGTGATGACACACCTCTCCATACAGCAGGGGAACAGCGATTTCAGCGCCGCTGGCTACGTCGCCTACGCCATGCATTTGACACTGCAGACCGGCGACTACGAGCGCAGCTACCGTTTCGGCGCGATGGCGCTGGCGCTGTCCAGGAGCCGCACCAACCCACAGATCCGCATCCAGACCGCCCTGATGTTTGCCGCCATGATCAATCACTGGACACGGCCGCTGCGCAGTTCCGACGCCCTGTACGAGGAAGCCTTCGGCTGGGCGCTGGAGATCGGCGATTTCGTGCAGGTCGGTGTGGTCGCGGCCGTGCGCGCGACCGACAGGCTCGTCCTCGGCGACTACCTGCCGGACCTGATGCAGGCCATCGAGCGTGACCTGGAACTGATGCGCGCCAACGGCCAGCAGGCGATGGCCGACTGCTGCGCCGCCGGCGCCCTCCAGCCGATCAAATCCCTGATGGGCCTGACGGCGCGCAGCGACAGCTACGACGACGCAGGCTTCAGCGAGGCGCGCTTCCTCGAGCAGTACGGCGCCTCGCGCCTCTACCACGCCTATTTCCTGCAGGGGAAGATCCGCAACGCCTACCTGTTCGACGCCGCCGATGCCGAGGCGCTGGCCGGCCAGCTCGGCATCGTCACCGCCATCATGCGCGGCCAGGCCAAGGTGCCGGAATCGACCTTTTACACGGTGCTGATCCTGATCCGCGCCTTGCGCCGCGAGCCGGCGCGGCCGGATGCGGGTGAGCTGCTGGAGCGGATCGAGACACTGCGCTCCAGCCTCGCCCGCTGGGCCGGCATCGGCGCGGAGAGCCTCGGCGCGAAAGACCTGCTGGTGCAGGCCGAGCTGGCGCGCCTGCGCCAGGACCTGCCGCTGGCCACCCGCTGCTACCAGCAGGCGATCGACGCCGCCGGCCTGGCCGGCTACGTCAACGTACAGGCGCTGGCGAACGAATTGTGCGGCGAATGCTGGCTGGAGCAGGGGCAGCCGCGCGTGGCCGCGGTCTTCATCCGGGATGCCATCGCGCGTTACGGCCAGTGGGGCGCCGAGGGCAAGATCGCACAGCTGCGCGCCCGTCACGGCAGCCTGCTGTCGAAGGTGGACGGACGTAGCACGCTCCCGCATGCCGGTACCCACACGCAGGCCCACGCCAACGGCGCCAGCGCCCTCGACCTGGTCTCGCTGCTGAAGGCGACCCGGATCCTGTCGAACGAGGTCGGGTTGCGCAATGTGCTTCAGCGCCTGCTCTCCATCGTGCTGGAGAATTCCGGCGGCCAGGTGGCACGCCTGCTGCTGCTGACCGACGGCGTCTGCCGGCTGGAAGCCAGCATCGACGAGGAGAAGGATGGCGAAGGCGTCACGGTGCTGCAGTCGCGCCCGATCGACCTGGACGCCGCCGCCGATCCGCAGTTCCCGCTGTCGGTGCTGCGCTACGTGATCCGCAGCGGCCAGGAAGTCATCGAAGACAATATCGCAGGGGCCTCGCGCTTTGCCGCCGACCCCTACGTGCAGCGCCTGCAGCCGCGCGCCGTGATGTGCCTGCCGATCCGCCACGGCGGCCGCATCGACGGCGTGCTGTATTTCGAGAACCGCCTGGCCGAGGCCTCCTTCACCGAGGAGCGCGTGGAATTCCTGCGCATGCTCGGCGCCCAGGCGATGATCTCGATCGCCAGCGCCAGGCTGCACGACAGCCTCGAACAGCGCGTGGCCGAACGCACCGCCCAGCTGGAGGAAGCCAACCGCAAGCTGGCGACGCTGTCCATCACCGACGGCTTGACCGGCCTCGCCAACCGCCGCCATTTCGACGAAGTGCTGCGCGCCGAATGCGCGCGCGTGGCCCGTCTCGGCCAGCCGCTGGCCGTCGTCATGCTCGACGTCGACCACTTCAAGAAATTCAACGACCGCTACGGCCACCAGGCCGGCGACGCCTGCCTGGTGCGGGTCGCGCATGCGCTGGCCGCCGGTACCCGGCGCGCGGGCGACCTGACCGCGCGCTACGGCGGCGAAGAGTTTTCGATCGTGCTGCCCAACACCGGCGCGGACGAAGCGCGCGACATCGGCGAAGCGCTGCGCGCGGCGATCGAATCCCTGCGCCTCGACCACGCGGGCGCGGCCGCGGGCCAGGTGACGATCAGCGTCGGCATCGCGGTCCAGCCGGGGCGGGAAGCAGGAGGCCCGGATACCTTGATGCGGCTGGCCGATGCGGCGCTGTACCGCGCCAAGGCGGCTGGGCGGAATTGCGTGGTGCTCAGTGAATGACCGTGTCTTACAAAACCTGGTCTCGTCGTCATTGCAATCGATGCGAGTGGCACTGAATGAAAGAAGATGACATCAGCGACCTGAATCCGGCTCCAGCTGCTACTGTCAATCATCGGCGCTTGGATTCAATTGACATTATGCGCGGACTCGCACTATTCGGTGTCCTTACAGTCAATCTCGTCACCGAGTTTCGGGTTTCGATCTTCGAGCAATTCTTGACGCGGCCGAGCGAACCGGACCTGATCAATCGTGCCGTTATCCAGTTCGTACACTACGCCTTGGAACTCAAGGCCTTTGCGTTGTTCTCTTTCCTGTTTGGCGTCGGGCTGGCGATGCAGTTCGAGCGCCTGTCCAATACGGGAAGGCCGCTCTACTGGCTGACGCGACGGCTGGCTGTTCTGCTCTCATTCGGCCTGATTCATCTGCTGCTGATCTGGAATGGCGACATCCTGACCGAATATGCTGTGGCGGGGCTAGTCGTGTTGCCGCTGTTATACGCGTCGCGCATGGTTTTAGGATTGACTGCAGCTGCGCTGCTTGCTCTGTATCTTGCGCTACCAGCACTTCCCGTTCCCGTCGCCTGGCCGGCCCTGGCCTGGATGACAAACCATGTTGAGCAGGCGAACGAGCTTTATCGTGCCGGGCATTGGTCTCAGGTGCTGCGATTCAGCCTGCATGAGCTTCCTGCCTTGTTACCCCTGCACGTCTACATTTTTCCCCGAACCCTGGGATTGTTCGCCCTCGGGATGCTGGCCTGGCGCAGCGGAGTATTCTCCAGGCCCGCGGAACACAAGGCGAAAATACTCGGCCTGGGATGCTTACTCGGGACTATCGGCGTTGCCCTCACCCTTGCGAACGCGTCGGAAATACTTTCGAATCTGACGCCTGTCTGTCTTTCCCTGGCGTTTGCCGCGGTCGTTTTGTACGCGGTTGAATTTACGCCCGCCCGTGCCTTCCTGCGCATATTCACCGCAATCGGTCGTATGGCTTTTACTAACTATATTGCCCAGTCGCTCATTTTCGGCTTCGTGTTTTTTGGCTATGGTCTCGGCCAGTTCGGCGGCTTGCGCCCGGCGCCAGTGTTCGCTTTAGGCATTGCCGTGTACTTGACACAGGTGCATCTGAGCAAGTTCTGGCTGTGTCATTTTCGGTTTGGTCCGATTGAATGGTGTTGGCGCACGCTGATGTATGGTCGGCTGCAAGCAATGAAGCAATAAGGTCTCCAGGTCCGTAATGGGACCCGAAAACGGACGGCGACGACCACAGCCCAACCATTATTGCGCTGTCCATGCCGGCAGCCGGACCGACGCCATGGCCCAAGCACATTTGTCTCGAACCTGACACGCCGCCCGCCCCAGCAGTTCAAAGCCGCGTCCAGCCTCCCTTGTACAGCACCGGTCCGGTCGGCGCATCCGGGTTCGGCGAACCGCCTTTCGGCTCCAGGCTGATCGCCAGCAGCATCACGTCCGGACCGATGGCGCGCTGGTCGAGCGCCAGCTCGGCGCTGCGGTTGTCGGGCAGGATGCCGAGCGAGCGCGGCTTGCCGTCGCGGGCAATCGCCCACAGCTGCAGGGTACGGTCGTCCGGTACGCGTACGTCTTGTGCGACCTGGACGTGCAGGCGCCGGTGTGCCGGATCCGCGGTGACGACGAGGGCGGTGCGCGCCTGCGCGTCGGCGAGGGCCGCGACCTGCCGCGGCAGCGGCGCTTCGCCGCGCCCGGCCAGCAGCACGGCCAGGACGACGGCGGCGGCGCTGGCGAAGAAAGCCAGCCCGGCCCAGGGCCTTGCCGCGTCCACGCGCCAGAACCGCCACCACGGCGCCGGCGACAGCTGCAGGCGGCGTTCGATGCCGCTCCAGACGCGTGCCGGCGGCGCGACCGGCCGGCCCATCTCCGCCATCGCGGCCAGCCGTCCCTGCCAGCTGGAGACGGCGGCGCGCAGGGCGGCGTCGCCGCACAGCCAGGTCTCGAAGCGGCGCCGTGCCGGACCGCGCAGGGTGCCGAGCGCGTATTCGGCCGCCAGCCTTTCCCGCAGCACGGCGTTGTCCCGGATGTTCATGCAGTCTCTCCCTTCGTCAAACAGGCGCGCAGGCGATCGAGACCGCGGCGGATCCAGGTCTTCACGGTGCCGAGAGGAAGACTGAGCCGGGCCGCCACTTCGCTGTGCGACAGCTCGTGCAGGTAGGCCATGCCGATCGCCTGGCGCTGGCGGCCGGCCAGCCTTTCCATGCAGGCGGCCAGCGCCAGCGCTTCGCGCGAGAGCTGGGCGCGTTCCTGCGGTCCGGCGGCGCTGTCCTGCAGCGCTTCGACGGGGTCGCAGTCGCCCGGCGCGAAAGCGGTTTCCCCGCTGGCCCGCAGGCGGCGATGAGCGTCCAGGGCCTTGTTGCGCACGATGGCCGCCATCCAGGTCAGCGGCGCCGACAGATGCAGCTGGTAGCTCGAAGCCGCGTGCCAGATCGACACGAAGGCGTCCTGCAGCGCTTCTTCCGCCAGCTCATCCTTCCTCAGGATGCGCAGGGCAAAGCCGAACAGCCTGGCCGACGTCGCGTCGTACAGCGTGCGGAAGGCCTTCCTGTCCCCGAGCGCCACCGCGGCAAGCAGCCGGCGCAGATCCTCGTTTTCGTCGAATTCCCTGCTCACGGCGGCCTTGTGATTGAAGTTATGAAACCATTGTAGCGTTTCATCTCAGGCTTGCGTCAAATTCATCAATTGATAGTGTCCTCCTTCGCGGACAGGTACTGCTCGCGTACCGACAGGCCGCTCTGTGGCAGGTGGGAAGCCGTCACGGTCGCGAGATAGTCCGCATAGCGGTATTGCAGCCGGGCGGTCTGGATCGGCAGCGCGGCCAGCGCTTCCGGCGCCGGATCGCCCAGCGTCACGGTGGGCGCGCCGAGGGCGCTGCGCAGGCGGGCGGCGGCCGACGACCATACCGTGCGCAGCGAGGCGGCATCCATGCCGCGCCGGTAGACGTCGACGCCGACCAGGCGGCCGGCCGGGCCGAAGCTCAGCCATAGTTCGCTGACCGGCGGCCCGTCCAGCGCCAGCGCATCGGCATCGATGCCGCGGCAGCGCAGGTGGCGGTAGCCGCGCACTTGCGCCTCGCATTGCGCATGCGCGCGCCCGAGCAGGGCCAGGGCCTCGGCTTCGGTGGTCCGGTCGAGCTGCATGCCCGCCGGCGCCGGACGAACCGGTGCCGGTGCGCCGCCGCGGATCGAGGCCAATCCGACGCTGCGCAATCGCCCGACCCGTTCCGGCGTCACCGTGTTCACCGGGCAGGGAACGCCGGCGGCGGCGAGGAAGCGCAGGCCGGAAGGCGTGTGCATCCAGCCGATCGCGCCGAGCGCCAGCAGCACGGCAGCGCCGATGCCGGCGCCCAGCCTGAGGGGACGGCCGAGCGTGTTCATGACTGGCAGTTGGCCGCGGTATTCGGGCCAAGGTAGACCGGCGCGCTGGAAACGATCGCTCCCTTCAGTCCGACCAGGGTCGGCGCCACCCGGTTGATGTAAGCGTCCGGCACGCCATCCTGTTTCATGACCGCTGCCAGGTCGACGATGAACTGGTCGAACACGCAGCCGGGAATGCCGAGGTCCTTGTGGGCCGTGACCATGTCTTCGCAGGTCTGGGTGCTGCCGTCCGCGGTGACGGGGCCGGGATAGGAGTAGGGGCCGCCGAGTACGGCGTTGAACTGCAGGCGCAGGCAGGCTTTCAGGCGGTCGGGCGAGTCGTGGCCCGGTTTGCCGACGACGGCGAAATAGGGCGCTTCCTTCGGATCGGCGAGCAGGCCGGCGACGGCGTCGTCGACGACCTTGCCGACCGCCGCCGGGGCCTTGGCGTCGCCGCCCAGGGCCAGCCAGATGTCATTGTTCTGAGGGAATTGTGCCATCGGCTTGTCGTCATTGCCGCCGCCGCAGGCGGACAAGACGGCGCACAGGCATGCCGAGGACAGGAAGAGGGTGCGCTTCATATGGGTCTCCAGAAAGTGGTCGATCCGGGGAATGGTCCCCGCGTGGAAGCGCTGCAGCTCCGAGCGTCGCTCTTCAGCCGTCAGGCGCTTTGACCCATATACGTCGCGGATTCGGTTTTGGATTCAATGCGACGCCAAATTTTTTAGCGCAGCAGCGCCACGCCCTTGATCTGCACCCACAGCGCGCGCCCGGCGGCGATGTCCAGCTCGCGCCGCGAACGCTCGGTGATGCGCGCCAGCAGCGGCGTTTCGCCCATCCGCAGCTGCACCAGCACGTGGCCGGGCGTATCGGTGGCCGTGGTCGCCGTCACCACGGCCGGCAGCAGGTTGACGATGCTCGAGTCAAGGGGGCGCGACAGCGCCAGGCTGACGTCGCGCGCATGGATGCGGCAGCGCAGGCGGCTGCCGATCGCTTCATGGCGGCGGCCGACGCGCAGCACGCCGCCGGCGAAGGCCAGGCGCGACAGGGCGTCGTCCTCGTGGCCTTCGAGGACGGTGTCGAGCACCACGCCGGCATCGTCGGCAAAGCTGGGGGGCAGGTCGGCGCGCGCCAGGGTCGGGCCCAGCGGGCCGCTGGCGACCACCTTGCCGGCATCCAGCAGCACCAGGTGGTCGGCCAGGCGCGCCACCTCGTCCGGTGCGTGGCTGACGTAGACGATCGGCACCGACAGCTCGTCGTGCAGGCGTTCCAGGTAGGGCAGGATCTCCTGCTTGCGGCGCAAGTCGAGGGCGGCCAGCGGCTCGTCCATCAGCAGCAGGCGAGGGGAGGCCAGCAGGGCGCGCGCGATCGCCACGCGCTGGCGCTCGCCGCCGGACAGGCGGTCCGGGCGGCGCTCGAGCAGCTGGTCGATGCCGAGCAGGGCGGCCACCGCTTCCGGTTCGAAGCGGCGTTCGGCCGGCGGCACCCGCTTGCGGCCGAATTCCAGGTTGGCGCGCACGCTCAGGTGGGCGAACAGGCTGGCTTCCTGGAACACCACGCCGAGGGCGCGCCTGTGCACCGGGACGAAGATGCCGGCCGCCTCGTCCTGCCAGACCTCGCCGCCCACCGCCACATAGCCGCCCGGCGTGCGCTCCAGGCCCGCGATGGCGCGCAGGCAGGTGGTCTTGCCCGAGCCCGAGGGGCCGAACAGGGCCGTGATGCCACGGTCCGGCAGGTCTAGGTCGACATCGAGCGCGAAGGCATCGCGCTTGAGGTTCAGGCGCAAACGTATGCCATCCATTAGCGGCGTCCCTTCAGCGATGGCGGATTGAAGGTGTACAGGGCCAGCAGCACCGCGAAGCTGAACGCCAGCATGGCGGCCGACAGCCAGTGCGCCTGCGAGTATTCGAGCGCTTCGACGTGGTCGTAGATCTGCACCGAGACCACGCGCGTGCGGTCGGGGATGTTCCCGCCGATCATGAGCACGACGCCGAATTCGCCCACCGTGTGCGCGAAGCCCAGCACGGCCGCGGTCAGGAAACCGGGACGCGCCAGCGGCACCGCCACGCTCCAGAAGCTGTCCCAGGGACTGGCGCGCAGGGTCGCCGCCACTTCCAGCGGACGCTCGCCGATCGCCTCGAAGGCATTCTGCAGCGGCTGCACCACGAAGGGCATCGAATACAGCACCGAGGCCAGCACCAGGCCCGTGAAGGTGAAGGGCAGCAGTCCCAGGCCGAGCGCGCTGGTGAGCTTGCCGAGGAAGCCGTTCGGCCCCATCACGATCAGGAGGTAGAAGCCGATCACGGTGGGCGGCAGCACCAGCGGCAGCGCCACCACCGCCACCACCGCATTCTTCAGGCACGAGCGGGTGCGCGCCAGCCACCAGGCGACGGGCGTGCCGAGCACCAGCAGCAGCAGGGTGACGACGGTGGCGAGCTTCAGGGTCAGCCAGATGGCGGCGAGGTCGGCGGCGTCCATCCGGCGTCAGATGTCGTAGCCGTAGGCGCGGATGATGGCCTTGGCCTTGTCGGATTTGAGATAGTCGGCGAGGGCCCTGGCGGCCGGATTGGCGGCGCCCTTGAGCAGGATGACGGCGTCCTGGCGGATCGGGCTGTGCATGGACTCGGGGACGATCCAGCCCGAGCCGGACGTGAACCTGCCGTCGCGCGACACCTGGGACAGGGCGACGAAACCGAGTTCCGCGTTACCGGTGCTGACGAACTGGTGGGCCTGGGAGATGTTTTCGCCCTGGACAATCCTGGGCTGCAGGCGCTGGTAGAGGTTCAGCCTGGTGAGCGTTTCGACCGCGGCGGCGCCGTAGGGGGCGGCCTTGGGATTGGCGATCGACAGGTGGGCGAAGTGCCCGTCCTGCAGCACCTTGCCCTGGCTGTCGACATAGCCTTCCCTGGCCGACCACAGCACCAGCTTGCCGGTGGCGTAGGTGAAGCGGGTGCCGGGCACGGCCTGCTTTTCGGCCTCGAGTTTCGCCGGGGTGTCGTCGTCGGCTGCCAGCAGGACCTCGAACGGCGCGCCGTTGGTGATCTGCGCATAGAACTTGCCGGTGGCGCCGAAGGCCAGCACCGCCTTGTGGCCGGTGTCCTGGGCGAAGGCGCCGGCGATCTTCTGCATGGGCGCGGTGAAATTCGCGGCGACGGCCACCTGCACCTCGCCGGCATGGGCGCCGGCGGTCGTCAATAAGGTGGCCAGCAGGCCGGCAAGTCGTTTCATCGATGGCTCCGAAGCGTTATATTTTCTAGTATATAGCGTAATTTTCATCCTGGCATCTGTTATCGTGCCGGCTGGATCCGGAGGAGCGATGGACAAGGAATTTGCATTGCAGGGCATGGTGTGGATGACGGTGGGCGGCGAGAACTTCGGCGGCCCCGGCCGGGTCGACCTGCTGGCCAAGGTGGCCGAGACCGGATCGATCAGCCAGGCCGCCAAGGCCATCAGGATGAGCTACAAGGCGGCCTGGGACGCCATCGACGCCATGAACAACCTGGCCGGCGAAGCCCTGGTCGAACGCCAGACCGGCGGCAAGGGCGGCGGCGGCACCCGCCTGACCGCACGCGGCGAACAGCTGGTGAAGAACTTCCGCCGGCTCGAACAAGTGCACCGCGATTTTGTCGAACAACTCAACCGCCAGGCGGCCGGCGTGGCCGACGACCTGAACCTGATCAGCAGGCTGAACATGAAGACCAGCGCACGCAACCAGTTCTTCGGCACCGTCACCGGCGTCAAGCCGGGCGCCGTCAACGACGAGATCGAACTCGACATCGCCGGCGGCCACAAGCTGGTCGCCATCGTCACCCGCGAGAGCACCGAGACGCTGGGCCTGCAGCCGGGCCGCCAGGCCTTCGCCCTCATCAAGTCGTCCTCGGTGATCCTGGTGACGCAAGCGGATGGCGCGCGCTTCTCGGCCCGCAACCGCCTGCAGGGGACGATCTCCCGCCTGACCCCGGGGGCGGTGAACACCGAGGTGGTGCTGGACCTGCCGGGCGGCGGCACGGTGGCGGCGGTGATCACCAACGACAGCGCGGAATCGCTCGAACTGGCGGAAGGATCGGCGGCGATGGCGATGTTCAAGGCCTCGAGCGTGATCGTGGGCACGGTCGGCTAGCCCACCGAGCTGGCCGTCCCGGCCCGGGCATATGCTAGAGTGATAACAAAGTCCCGGGTGTCCCATGAATTTGTTCGAACATTTGGCCTTGCTGGCCGTACTGGTGCTTGCCGCCGGCTTCCTGTCCCTGACGGAGATCTCGCTGGCCGGCGCACGCAAAATCAAACTCAAGCTGCTGGCGGAGGCGGGCGACGAGCGCGCCCAGAAGGTCATGTCGCTGCAGGCGCAGTCGGCCGACTTCTTCGCGGCCTCGCAGATCGGCCTGAATGCGATCGCCATCCTCGGCGGTATCCTCGGCGAGGGGGCGCTGCGACCCTTCTTCCTCGACTGGCTGTCGGTCGTCTACATGGGACCGGGACGCGAGAACGTGGCCTTCGCCCTGTCCTTCGTGTTCGTCACGACCCTGTTCGTGCTGTTCGCCGACCTGATGCCCAAGCGCCTGGCGATGATCGCGCCGGAGAGCACGGCGATGGCGGTCATTCGCCCGGTCCTGTTCATCATCCGCTTCTTCAAGCCCTTCTCGTGGGCGCTGAACAAGGTCGCGAACATGCTGTTCCGCGTCTTCGGCGTCGACACCACGCGCGAAGACCGCATCACCTTCGACGAGATCTCGGCGGTGGTGGAAGCGGGCGCCCAGGCCGGCGTGCTGCAGAAGCAGGAACAGCACTTCATCGAGAACGTCTTCGAGCTGGAGTCGCGCGCGGTGACGTCCACCATGACGACCCGCGAGAACGTGGTGTTCTTCAACCTGAGCGAACCGGAAGACAGCATCCGCCAGAAGATCGCGACCCACGCGCTGTCGAAATTCCCCGTCTGCGACGGCGTGATCGACCATGTGATCGGCTACGTCGACACGCGCGACATCCTGGTGAGCCTGCTGAACAAGCGTACCGGCTTCCAGCTGAACGAATCGAGCATCCGCACGGTGCTGATGATTCCCGATACCCTGACCCTGTCCGAGCTGCTGGACCGCTTCCGCGCCACCAAGGAGACCTTCGCGGTGGTGATCAACGAGTACGCGCTGGTGGTCGGCGTGATCACCCTCAGCGACATCATGGTGACGGTGATGGGCAAGTGGGGCAGCCCGATGGAAGCCAACCAGCAGGCCCTGCAGCGCGAGGACGGCTCCTGGCTGATCGACGGCAGCACGCCGGTGGCGGACATGAAGCGGGTGCTCGAGATCGAAGCCCTGCCCGAGGAAGAGCACTACGAAACCGCGGCCGGCTTCATGATGTACATGCTGCGCAAGGTGCCCAAGCCCACCGACAGCGTGGAATACGAGGGCATGCGCTTCGAGGTGCTGGACGTCGACCATTACCGCGTCGACCAGCTGCTGGTGAAGCGGGTCGGGCGCGGGGAGGCTGCTTCGGCCTTCGCCGCTTCCAACAGCGACTGAACGGACCTGTTACGCCGCGGCGCGCAGTTCCCTGGCCGCGGCCACCATATTGCTCAGCGCCGGGATCACCTCGGCCCACTGGCGCGTCTTCAGGCCGCAATCCGGATTGACCCACAGGCGCTCGGCCGGAATGCGCTCGGCCGCCTTCTTCATCAGCTGCACGATGTGTTCGGTGGTCGGGATGTTCGGCGAGTGGATGTCGTAGACGCCCGGGCCGATCTCGTTCGGATAGCGGAAGTGATCGAAGGCGTCCAGCAGCTCCATGCTGGAGCGCGAGGTCTCGATGGTGATCACGTCCGCATCCATGCCGGCGATCGCCGCGATGATGTCGTTGAACTCCGAATAGCACATATGGGTGTGGATCTGGGTCGTGTCCCGCACGCCGTTGGCGGCGATGCGGAAGGACTCGATCGCCCAGTCCAGGTAGTCCTGCCATTGCGCGCGGCGCAGCGGCAGGCCTTCGCGCAGGGCGGCTTCGTCGATCTGGATCACGCGCACACCGGCCCGCTCCAGGTCCAGCACTTCCGCGCGGATCGCCAGCGCCAGCTGGCGGCAGGACTCGGCGCGCGGCTGGTCGTCGCGCACGAAGGACCAGTTCAGGATGGTCACCGGGCCGGTCAGCATGCCCTTCATCGGCTTGTCCGTCAGCGACTGGGCGTAGGCGATCCAGTCGACCGTCATCGCGCGCGGGCGCTTGATGTCGCCGAACAGGATGGGCGGCTTGACGCAGCGCGAACCGTAGGACTGGACCCAGCCGTACTGGCTGAAGGCGTAGCCGTCGAGCTGCTCGCCGAAGTACTCGACCATGTCGTTGCGCTCGGCCTCGCCGTGCACCAGCACGTCCAGGCCGAGGGCTTCCTGTTCGCGCACGCTGCGCTCGATCTCGGCGCGCATCGCCGCCCGGTAGCCGGCATCGTCCAGCAGGCCGGCCTTGTGGCTGCTGCGCGCCTGGCGGATCTCAGGCGTCTGCGGGAAGGAGCCGATGGTGGTGGTCGGGTAGGCCGGCAGGCGGAGCAGGGCGGCCTGCAGCGCGGCCCGTTCGGCGTAGGCGCTGTCGCGGCAGCCGACGGCGGGATCGACCGCCTTGACCGCGGCCCGCACCACCGGATCGTTCACGCGCGGCGAAGCGCGGCGCGCGGCCAGGGCGGCGGCATTGTCCGCCAGCGCCTCCTTCACGGACTCGCGGCCGCCGCGCAGGGCCTGGGCCAGCACCCGCAACTCGTCGAGCTTCTGCAGGGCGAAGGCGAGCCACGACTTGATCTCCGCATCGAGCTTCCGTTCGCTGCCCAGGTCCACCGGCACGTGCAGCAGCGAGCAGGAAGGTGCGATCCACAGGCGCTCGCCCAGGCTGCTTGCAATCGGCTCCAGCCAGTCCAGCAGCGCGTTCAGGTCGGTCTTCCAGATATTGCGGCCGTCGATCACGCCCAGCGACAGCACCTTGTGGTTGGGCAGGAGATTTAGCAGCGGACGGACGTCCTCGCGGCCGCGGATGGCGTCGACGTGCAGGCCGGCCACCGGCAGGTTGGCGGCCAGGTAGAGGTTTTCCTGCAACTGGCCGAAGTAGGTCGCCAGCAGCAGCTTGACCGGGCAGGCCTTGAGGTGGTGGTAGGCGGTATTGAAGGCGTGCTGCCAGTCGGCGTCGAGCTCCGTCACCAGGATCGGTTCGTCCACCTGTACCCATGTCACGCCCTGTTCGGCGAGGGCGCACAGCAGTTGGGCGTAGACGCCGAGGAGTGCCGGCAGCAGGGCCAGCTTGTCGGCGCCATCCTTCGCCTTGCCCAGCGCCAGATAACTGACGGGACCGAGGATCACCGGCTTGGCCTTCACGCCCTGGGCCCTGGCTTCCGCCAACTGGGCGAGCAGGCGCGAGGCGTCCAGCCTGAATTCGGTCGCGGCCGAGAACTCCGGCACGATGTAGTGGTAGTTGGTGTCGAACCACTTGGTCATCTCGCCGGCCGCGACCCCGCAGCAGCAGCCGGCATGCTCCTCGGCCGACTGCGCCGATTGCGCCGAGCGGCCGCGCGCCACGCGGAAGTAGTTGTCGAGCGCGTCGCCGTGGAAGCCCTGCACGCGCTCGGGCAGGTTGCCGAGGGTGAAGCTCATGTCGAGCACCTGGTCGTAGAAGGAGAAATCGCCCACCGGCACGAGGTCGAGACCGTCCTGGTCTTGCCAGTGGCGCGCGCGCAGTCCGGCACCCAGTTGCTCGAGCGTCTCGCGCGAGGATTGGCCCTTCCAGTAGGCCTCTAGCGCGAATTTCAGCTCGCGCTTGGCGCCGATGCGCGGGAATCCCAGATTATGAATGGTGGTCATGCCAACTCCATGAATGATTTATTTAATTCATGTTATTGGCGCTTAGTCATGAAGTAAAATGGTCATTTTTCACGTATCCATCGATTTCATTCATATATGCTCGAGCGCGCCCATCTGGAAATCCTCCTCGAAGTGAAACGCCGGGGATCGGTCACGGCCGCCGCCGAGGTGCTGCACCTGACCCAGTCGGCGCTGAGCCACAGCATGCGCAAGCTGGAGCAGCATGCCGGCACCGAGATCTGGATCCGCGAAGGCCGCTCGCTGCGCCTGACCCAGGCCGGCGACTACCTGCTGGCGGTGGCCCAGCGCCTGCTGCCGCAGCTGGTGCTGGCGGAGCAGCAGCTGGCCCAGTTCGCGCAAGGAGAGCGCGGCACGCTGCGCATCGGCATGGAGTGCCATCCCTGCTACCAGTGGCTGCTGAAAGTGGTGACGCCTTATCTGGAAGCGTGGCCGCTGGTCGACGTCGACGTCAAGCAGAAGTTCCAGTTCGGCGGCATCGCGGCCTTGCTGGGCTACGAGATCGACCTGGTGGTCACACCCGATCCGGTGCTGCGTCCGGGCCTGCGCTTCGAGCCGGTGTTCGGCTACGAGCAGGTGCTGGTGGTGCACGAACACCATCCCTGGGCCGGGCAGGAAGAGGTGAGGCCGGAGCAGCTGGTCGAAGAGACCCTGATCACCTATCCGGTGCCGATCGACCGCCTCGACATCTACACCATGTTCCTGCTGCCGGCCAACTGCAGGCCGCGTCGGCACAAGACCATCGAGACCACCGACATCATGCTGCAGATGGTGGCCAGCGGCCGCGGCGTGACGGCGCTGCCGAAATGGCTGGTGACCGATTACGCGCCGCAGCTGCGCCTGCACACATTGCGGCTCGGGCAGAATGGCATGCAGAAGCACATCCACCTCGGCGCGCGCGAGGCGGACTGGGACACCGATTACCTGCACGCCTTCGTGGCGCTGGCGCGGCAGACCGGGCAGTAGTCGGCGGATTGCTCTATAATCGCCGGTTGCCCACCGCCGCTTGCCGGCCCAATGATCATGAGTCAAGAGATCAAGAACATCAAAGAAGCCGGCGCCCTGGTCCTGCGCGCCTGGCGCCAGGCCTCGCCTTTTTTCCTCAGCATCGAGCTGCTGCTGATGGTGATGCTGTCCTTCGTCACCGTCGCCGGCGTCTGGCTCGCCGTCATGGGCGACCTGCGCTGCCTGCTGGCCTTCGCTGCGGCGGGCGCCTACCTGACCGCGCGCCCGCTGCTGCACATGAAGCGCGTGCTGGCCTGGCCCTTCATGCGCTGAGCGGCGCGTCCACCAGCAGTGCCGGATCGAGGGCGCGGATGCGCGGCTCGACGTAGTAGCCGCCGGCTTCCACATACTTCAGGCAGCAGCGTCCGCATACGCTGCACTGGAACACGCCGCAGCGGTTGTAGGGATAGTGGCGCCAGGCGACCGGCGCCGCCGCCGACCAGTAGTTGGTCTTGTCCGGATGGTATTCGTCGTAGCTCGCTTCGGCGTAGGGATCCTCGACCAGCGTGCCGACGGCGCGCACCTGCTGCTCCGGGAAGGCTGCCGGGATGCGCGTCCATTCGCGGAAGGAGTCGATGGCGCAAGTGCAGTCCTGGGTGACGGCTGCCGATGCCGCCGCCAGCTGCGTCAGTTCCTCGAAACTTAATTGTTTATCTGTATTCATGGTGGTCCTGGAGTCGGGCCAGCCAGTATGCCATTGCGCGCGGCAGTCTGCCGACCGGTGGCTGCAATGATCGAGCTTTGAGCCAGCGCATGGAGTGCATCGGGCAGGGACGTAGGATTCTCTTCGGCGAGGTAGCAAAGAGGTTATGCAGCGGCTTGCAACGCCGCCCAGACAGGTTCGATTCCTGTCCTCGCCTGAACCGATTCATAACCAAGCCCACTCGATAGTCGGCTTTTTCTTGTGCGCTCAGCATGAGCGCATTCTTGTAGGTGAAAGTCCCGCCGCAAGCTCTAAGTGCTGCAACCGCTGATCGATCCCACTTTCAGTGAACACAGCTACGGGGTTCCGGCCCAGCCGACGAGCCCACGATGCCGTGCTCGCTGCACAACAGTATGTGCAGGAAGGCCGCCGCATCGTGGTGGACGTGGACCTGCCGAAGTTCTTCGACCGCGTCAATCATGACATCCTGATCGACCGCCTAAGGAGACGAGTGAACGACGCTGGAGTGATCCGGCTGGTTCGTGCCTATCTGAATGCGGGAGTCAATGATGGCGGCGTGGTGGCCGAGAGGATGGGAAGGACAGCACGGCGGGCCACCGTCTCCATTATTGGTCAATGTGCTGCTCGACGAGGTGAATCGTGAGCTTGAACGACGAGGGCATCGTTTTGTCCGCTATGCCGACGACTGCAACGTGTACGTGCGCAGCCGGAAAGCTGGCGAGCGGGTGATGGCTCTGCTCCGACGCAACTACGACAAGCTGCGCTTGAAGATCAATGAATCGAAAAGTGCGGTCGCCAGCGCGTTGGGCCGCAAGTTTCTGGGCAATGCCTTCTGGGCAGCTCCGAAAGACGAGGTGAAACGCAAAGCGGTAAGTCAGGCGTTTGAAACGTTCGAGCAGCGCATCCAGGAACTGATCCGGCGATCCGGCGGCCGCAGTACCGAACAGCAAGTCGAAGGTCTACCCTCGTATATACTAGGATGGAAAGCCTGCTTCGGACCGGTGCAAACTCCTAAAGTCTAGCACACGCTGAACGAATGGATGCGTCATCGGATGCGGACAATCCGACTCAAACAATGGCGGCGCGGACCGACAATCTACCGTGAATTGCTGGCCATGAGGGCCCCGGCTGCTGTAGCCCGTCAAGTGGCGGCGAACAGCCGCAGATGGCAACGCAACAGCTGCTGTCTGCTCAACAGCATACTCACCATTGCCTACTTTGACCGCCTCGGCATGCTAAGGCTTTCACGACCTCAACTTCTCGAAGCGCCCGGTACGGACCCGCTGCCGGGTGGTGTGGGAGGGAGCCGTCAGTTAACCTAGCGGTCCCTACCCCGATCGAACGCCTTTACTTTAGACGGCTTGCATATCGACTAAATTTCAGTTTGGACGGTACCGGGTTCCCGATCGATTACCAAGCTCGGTTTAGCGCCCCAGTGCTTATTTAAATACAGGCGCGCTGGCTGCTCGACCAGGTGGAAAGCTGCCCACCCAGCAGCCAACGCCAGGGTGAGGCACAGGAAGGGCGACATCCCATGGTGGTGGTAGAGCTGATAGAAGGGTTGTTGCCACAGATACAGGGAGAACGAATAGGTTCCGAGCCTGCGCAGCCATGCAAACTCGAAGATCGAACGATACCAGTCTGGCGCATGGGCCATGGCGTTGATAGCTACAGCAAACGCAATAGGGCCGGCAATCAATCGTATCCATGACGGCACCGACCACCAATAGGTTGCGACGCCGATCATTAGCGCGATTGGTGTAACCCAATGGCGGGTCAAGCGGACGCTGCCCATGGTCCTCCTCAAAAAAATAAAGCCAGCCGCAAAAATACCCAGCGACGCTACCTCAGTATGGAGGTGGTACCCGCTGACTTTTGCAAAGGGGATCAGTGTATAGACCCCGATGGCAGCCAAGATCACTGCCAAGATAAGTCCAATTGCCGAGGTGCCGCGAGTCGCATGGATACGACACCACAATGCGGCGAGCGAAAGAACGACATATGAATGCTCTTCGACACTAAGCGACCAAATATGCCCAAGAGGCATCACCCATCGGTCGACCGCAAAATAGTTATTCGTGAACGTGAGAGCGGACAAAAATTCCGTAGCCGAGATCGGCTGGTCGGTAAGGGCCCAAATGGCGATGATGACGCCAAGGTAAACGGCGACAGATGGGAAAACCCGTGCAACCCGCCTTCGATAGAACGTTCCAAACGTTACTTGCTTGACGAAAAGAAGATTCGCCATCAAGAGACCCGAGAGAACGAAAAACAGACCCACCCCGACAGAACCCAAGTTTATTCCCGGAACTGCGAAGAAATGACCTGTGAGCAGGCAGCTGATTGCTGTGCCGCGCCAACCATCAAGATAAGGAATATTTTTTTCCATTTCTGTCCCCATTTATTCGCCGTTATAATAATAATTGCAAATAATGATGGGTGAAAGTTGTTTTTTGCGTCCTCCAGCCAATTCGTGCGGAAACCTACCCGCGACAAAGCGCTCCTACAAGGTGGACTTGGCCATTTGATGTCAGCGTAAACTTATACTGAGCTCATACTGAGGCTAATCCCCCCGCCACGCCACCCGATTCCGCCCCCCATGCTTGGCCCGGTACAACTGAACATCAGCCGCCTCGAACAGCTCGGCCGCCGTTTCCGGCCGCTGTACGGTCCCGTGTTCACCCAGCGTGGCGCCGCCCACGCTGACGGTCAGCCAGGGCGCCACGCCGGACGCCGCGTGCGCCAGCTGCAGTTCGAAGATGGCCTTGAGGATGCCGTCCACCACGTGCCTGGCCTGGGTGGCGTCGGTGTCGGGCAGCAGCAGTACCACTTCCTCGCCGCCGTAGCGGGCCGCGAGGTCGGCGGGGCGGCGCAGGCCGGCGCCGGCGGCGCGCGCCACCGCGCGCAGGGCGCGGTCGCCGGCCGGGTGGCCGTAGTGGTCGTTGTACTGCTTGAAGGCGTCGATGTCGAGCAGGGCCAGCGACAGCGGCCTGCCGTTGCGCTGGGCGCGCTGCCATTCGACCTCGTACAGCTCGTCGAAGCGGCGGCGGTTGGCCAGCTCGGTCAGGCCGTCGACGTTGGCCAGGCGCTCCAGCATGCGGCGCTGCCTCACCAGCTGCAGGTGCAGGGCCACGCGCGCCATCACCACGGTGGCGTTGAAGGGCTTGGCGATGTAGTCGGCGGCGCCCATCTTGAGGCCGTTGGCCTCGTCTTCGGGACGGTTCATGCCGGAGATGAAGATGACCGTGGCGTGGGCCGTCTGCGGATCGGCGCGCAGCCGGCGCAGCACTTCGTAGCCGTCCATGTCCGGCATCATCACGTCCAGCAGCACCAGGTCGGGCGCGTGGCGCTGGGTGCGCTCCAGCGCCTGTTCGCCGTTCTTCGCCAGCAGCACCGTGTACTCGGGCTTGAGCAGGTCGGCCAGCACCTGGCGGTTGATCGCATCGTCGTCGGCGATCAGGACTTTCTGCGGCTCGAGCGGATTCATGCCTGCGCTTCCTCCAGCTGTTCCAGTTCCGCGAGCAGGGCCAGCGCACTGTCGTATTCGATCTCGTCGACCGCCTTGCGCAGCGCCGCCAGCAGGGCCGCGTGGCTGCCCGCGGGCAGGGCGGCCCGCAGTTCGGCGAGGGTGTCGTCGGCGCGCGCATCGGCGGCGCGCAGGTAGCCGGCCAGGCGCCGCACCAGCGCCGCCACGCCGGTGCCTGGTACGGGCGCCTGCGCCGCGCGGCCGTCTCCGTCGCCGCCGGCGGCCTGACTGCGCGCCAGGCCCTCCAGCACGGCGTCGAGGGTCAGCGAGAGTTCCGGTGCCAGCAGCGGCAGGCGCTCGCGGCGGCCGGCGCGCAATTCCTGTTCGAGGTCGCCGGCGATGCGTGCCAGGGCGGCGGCGCCGATATAGGTCGCGCCCGAGCGCAGGTTGTGCGCCAGCCCGAGCAGGACCTCGTCGGCGCCGCTGGACAGGGCGCCGCGGATCAGTTCCGGCGCCTTGCCATATTCGCGGGCAAAGCTGGCGAGGCGGCGGCGCAGGCGGGCCGGTTGGCCGCCGGCGCTGGCCAGCGCCAGGCTCCAGTCGACCCCAGCCAGCGGCGGCAGCGCCGCGCCATCGACGCCGCCATCGGCGCCGGGCGAAGCGTCCAGGGGCTCCGGCAGCGCGCGTCCCAGCAGGCGGGCCGGCTCGATCCAGCGCAGCAGCGCGTGGAACAGCAGCTCCGCTTCGATCGGCTTGACCACGTGGTCGTTCATGCCTGCCGCCAGGCTCCGTTCGCGGTCGCCGGACATCGCGTTGGCGGTCATGGCGACGATCGGCAGGGTGCCGCGGCCGGGCAGGGCGCGGATCGCGCGCGCGGCGCTCAGGCCGTCCAGCACCGGCATCTGGATGTCCATCAGCACCAGGTCGTAGTCGCCTGCCTTCACCATCGCCACGGCTTCCAGGCCGTCGGCGGCGGTGTCGACCCGCATGCGGGCGGCCGCCAGGAAGTCGAGCGCGACCTCGCGGTTGTTGGCGTTGTCGTCGACCAGCAGGATGCGGGCGCCGTCCAGGCGGGCCAGGTCGGGCAGGGTGCCGGGACCGGCGGCGGGCGGCAGCACCAGTTCCGGATGCAGGGCCTGCAGCACGCTGTGATGGAGCAGGGCCGGGCTCACCGGCTTGGTCAGGAAGCCGTCCAGCGGCAGGTCGCCTTGTTCCTGCAGCACGCCTTCGCGGGTGCAGGCGCTGACCATCAGGATCGCCGGCGGCGCCTTGACGCGGGCATCGAGGCGGATGCGGCGGATGGTCTCGATGCCGTCCCAGCCCGGCATGCGGTAATCCATCAGCACCAGCTCGTAGGGTGTGCCGGCGTCGGTGGCCTGGGCCAGCAGTTCGAGGGCATCCTCGCCGGAGGCGGCCACGCTGGCGCGGATGCCGTAGGCGCCGAGCATCTCGGCCAGGGCGTCGCGCGCGCTGGCGCAGTCATCTACCACCATCACGCGGGCCTGGCCCAGGGCGGTCGACGGCAGGTCGTCGGCACTGCCGACGCCGAGCGTGACGGTGAAGCTGAAGCGGCTGCCGGCGCCCGGCGTGCTGGTGACGCTGATCGCGCCGCCCATCAGCTCGACCAGCTGCTTCGAGATCGTCAGGCCAAGGCCGGTGCCGCCGTACTTGCGGGTGATCGAGCCGTCGGCCTGGGCGAAGGCCTGGAACAGGCCGGCCAGCTGTTCGCCGCTCATGCCGATGCCGGTGTCGCTGACCGTGAAGCGCAGGCGCGTCTGGCCGGCCACGCGGTCGACCGGCGCCGCCAGCTCGACCGCCACCACGACCTCGCCGCGTTCGGTGAACTTGACGGCATTGTTGGTCAGGTTGATCAGCACCTGGCCCAGGCGCAGCGGATCGCCCACCAGGTGCGGCGGCACGTCCGGCGCCACCCGGAACACCAGTTCGAGCTGCCTGGCGTCCGACTTGACGCCGGCGATGCCGGCCAGGTGCTCGAGCAGGCCGTCGAGGGTGAACGGGGTCGCCTCGACGCTCATGCGGCCGGCCTCGATTTTGGAAAAGTCGAGGATGTCGTTGATGATGCCCAGCAGGTGCTCGCCAGCGCCGAGGATCTTGCCGAGGTAGTTGCGCAGCTTCGGATTCGGCTCGGTCATCAGGGCCAGCCGGCTCATGCCGAGGATGGCGTTCATCGGCGTGCGGATCTCGTGGCTCATGTTCGCCAGGAACTCCGACTTCATGCGGGTCGCGGCTTCCGCGCGCAGGGTGGCGTCGCGGGTCGCGCGGCTGCGCAGGCCGACGATGCGCAGGAAGGCCAGCATGTCGAGGGCGGCGCCGAACTGCACTGCGTGCATGTTCCAGAAGTCCGGGGCGGCGCCGGCGTGGCACACCTTGGTCATCACGGCGGCGCCGGTGAAGCTGATCGTCCAGCCGACCAGCAGCCAGATGCCGACCGGGTCGCGGCGGCGTGCCAGGCGGAAGGCGCCCGGCAGGCCGAACAGGGTGGGGAAGATGCCGAGGGTGCTGACCATCATGATCAGGAACTCGTCGTGGATCAGGTCGAGGCCGAAGGCGGCCGCGTTCAGCAGGCACAGCACGGCGCAGGACTTCATCACGATCGAGAAGATGCGGTCGCGGCCGGGACGGGCCAGCACGTGTTCGACGAACAGGTAGGCGCTGCAGGAACACAGCATGGCGGCGATGCCGCTCGCGTGCAGCGCCGCCCACATATTCCCCGGCCACAGGTAGCGGCCGCCGACGCCGTACACCGCGGCCGAATAGATGGCCAGGCTGCCGATGTACAGCGCGTACTTGGCGTACAGCGATTCGCGCAGGTGGGCCCATTGCGCCAGGCTGTAGATCACCAGGAACAGGCTGAGGCCGGACAGCAGGCCTTGCAGGAGTTGCTCGTCCATCGCCGCTTTGTAGGAGGCTTCCGGCTTGCGCAGCATGACCGGCAGGATCTTCGGCGCCTCGGTCTGGACCTTCAACAGCACCTCATAGTGCACCCCGGGCTCCAGCGCCAGCCGGAAGGCGGGATTGCCGTGCCCGAGGGCGCCCTCCGGATCGATCCCGGAACCGCCCGCCGCGTGACGCACGATGCGGCCGTCGCGCAGCAGCCAGAGGTCGGTGCGGGTGATCAGGCCATAGGCGATGTCGAGCACCCAGTCGCCGTCGTCGGTCATCGTCGCCTGCACCGGAAAGCGCAGCCACGCCGTCCCCTTCTGCACGCCGATGCTGGCGAACGGCGAACCCGGATCCTTGAAACGCTCCGGCGCGTCCGCCAGGATGCCGACGTCCAGCCGGTGGCCGGGATCGACCAGCACCCTCACCGCCGGCCATGGATCGACCTCGGGCTGGCGGCCGTCGAGCAGCAGCGCGGCCTGGCTTGCGGCCGGCGCCGCGGCCTTCGATGCCGGCAGCAGCAGGGCCAGCATGGCCAGGAAGAGCGGGACGATCCAGGTTCGCATGGCGGGTTCCTTGCTCAGAAGCGGTAGTCGACGCGCAGGTCGGCGGTGCGCGGCTCGCCCGGCAGCGCCATGCCGAAGCTGTTCACGGTGGTCGGGCGCACTTCATTCTCGAGGTTGCGCACGCGTGCCTGCACGGTCCACGGCGCGCCCAGCGGTTCCCAGGCCAGGCGCAGATCGGACTCGGTGTGGCCAGGGACCCAGTACTTCAGGGCCTGGGACGGCACCGTCAGCAGGGCGCGGCTGCTGGCGCGCGTGTGGACGCCGGCCACCAGCGCGCCGCCGGGCAGCTTGACGCGGTGTTCCCAGCCCAGCGACAGGGTGCGGGTGGGCGTGCGGTCCAGCTTCACGCCGGCCCAGGAATGCTTGCCGTCCGGCGAGTAGCTGATGTAATGGGCGTCCGTGAGCGTCAGCGCATAGTCGACGCGGTCGGCCGCGGTCGGGCGCAGCTGGCCTTCGGCTTCGAGGCCGTTGACCACGGCCTGGCCGGCATTGCTGGTCACATAGACCGGCGAGCCGTTGTGGAAGGCCACCGCCGACAGTTGCAGGTTGCGGTAGTCGTAATGGAAGGCCGCCACGTTCAGGCTGGCGCGATTGCCCCAGAAGCGGGTCTTGGCACCGGCCTCGTAAGAGCGCACCGTCTCCGGTGCGTAGGTCAGGTCCGCTGCCGGGACCTGGCTCAGCGCATTGCAGCGCACGCCGAGCTGTTCGTCGCCGGCCACGCAGCCGTCGTTGAAGCCGCCGGCCTTGAAGCCGGTGGCAACGGTCCCGTACAGCATGCTGCCCGGCGCAAGGTCGAGCTCCGTACCCAGGCGCCAGGTGGTCTTGTGGATCGACAGCTCGCCGTGGTCGAGGGCGCGCAGGTCGGTGGCCGGATTGAAGACGCGCGCCTGCTGGTAGCCGATGGTGCCGACCCGCGATTTGCCGTCCATGTTGTAGCGGGCGCCGGCGGTCAGGCGCAGGCTGTCCGTCACCGAGTAGGTGGCCTGGCCGAACACGGCGCGGCTGCGCGACACCGACGGGATGATGTCCCAGACGTAGTAGGGCGTCAGGCCGATCGGCTCCATGTCGCGGTAGACGTAGTGGTTGCTGGCGTCTTCGCGGAACCAGTACAGGCCGCCCTGGGCATTCAGGCGGCCGCCCGGCTTGGTGGCGAAGCGCAGCTCGTGCGAGTCCTGGTTGTAGTCGCCCTTGAAGTCATGGCGCAGGCCGATCGCGAAGCTGGGCACCACCCGGTAGTAATAGTTGTACAGGTAGTTGTTCGAAAAATCGCGGTGCGAGCCCAGCCAGGTGGCGGTGAACCCGCCCAGGTCCCAGTTCAGCTCCGCCGACAGCGCCGAGGTGGTCTTGTGCGTGTAGCCCTGTTCGGGGCGCATGTTCGGCGCGATGAAGGAATTCGTCAGGCGCTGGGAGGCGGGAGCGTCGAACCAGACCGGATTACCCTGCGCGGCGCCACGGTAGAAATTCGTGTCGGGCAGGCTGTCGTCGTTGCTGGCGTCGTTCCGCGTGTGCTCGTAGCGCAGCAGCAGCGAGCCGTCCCGGCCCAGGGCCAGTTTCGCCGACAGGCGCGCGGCCCAGTCGTCGCGGTCCAGGCCCAGGTGGTAGGGCGTGCCCTGGGCATTGCGCAGGAAGGAATCGCGCCGGTTGGCGGCGACCGCGGCGCGCAGCGCGAGGATCTCGCTCACCGGCACGTTGACGGTGGCGCCCAGCTTGCGGCTGTCGTAGCTGCCGATTTCCGCATGCGCCTCGCCCTCGAACCAGGGCACCGGCGTCTTGCTGATCACGTGGACCACGCCGGCCGTGGTATTGCGGCCGTACAGCGTGCCTTGCGGGCCGCGCAGCACTTCGATGCGGTCGACGTCGAAGAAGGACACGGTCTGGCTCTGCGGACGCGCGATGTAGACGCCGTCGAGCATGAAGGCGGCCGAGGGATCGCCTTTTTCGGTATTGTCGGCACTCGAGACGCCGCGGATCGTGATGCGCAGGCCGTCGTTGCCGTATTGGAAATAAGTGTTCGGCAGGCGGTCGCCGATCGCCATCGGATCGTCGAGGCCGAGCTTGCCGAGCTGCTCGCCGGTCAGCACGCTCATCGCCACCGGGGTCCGGGATTCGGGGGCGGCGCTGCGTTGCGCGGTGACGATCACTTCCTGGATGCCGTCGCCGGCGGCGCCTGGCGTTACGGTCTGGGCGCCGGCGGCATGCCAGGCGATGCCGGCCAGAGCGGCGGCCAGCAGGCTGGGGTTCGGGCGAAGCCGGTACGTCTTCATGGACTTTCCTGATGCTAAAAGGATAGCCTGAGAGTCTAGCAGTTAGTGCTTATGCGCAATAGTCTCAGGTTACCTGAACGCAACGGTTTGTGACTTCCGCGCACAAATGGGTGTCGTAAACGGGAAGCCGTCCGGAATCCTGAGCTGGCACGGACCAACTCAACGCCCCCGCAACAAATCCGCCCGCGGATAAGCCCAACCCGGCACCGGCGCCGGGCAGGGCGCCTGCACCAAACCCGCATACGCCATGGTCGAGAAATTCCGGCTACCCGGCTCACCCCAGCGCACATCGGTCGCCACCCCATCGGCCAGCGAAGGCGCGCGCGCAAACCGCATCCAGGCATTCACATGGCAGTTGGTGGACGCAAGGCGGCGCAGCGCCGCCACCGGCTGGCGGTCCTCGGCCTGCCAGGCAATCCGCGGCGGCGCATCCTCCAGCGCGGGACCGGCGATGCGTGCGGGGCAGTGCGACACCGGCGTCAAGCCAGGCGCGATGCTCAGCATGCCGCGCCGCAGGTGGACGGTGCCGGCGTCGTCGCTACCGGTGCGGGCCACGGTGACGAAGGACCAGCACAGCGGATTGGCCGGATAGGCCGACAGCGCCGTGTCCAGCAGGCGCTCGCCGGCATCGATCCGTTCCAGTTCGGCGACGACGATGGCGCGCGCCTGCTGCAAGGCCAGCGCTTGCACGCCGACGAAGAGCAGGGCGGCGGCCAGTCCGGCGCCGAGCGCCATGCGTCCGCGTTCGGCGCGGGTCTCGCCGCGGTGTTCATCGTTCCTGTGCTGGACCCAGGCCAGCAGCAGGCCCAGCGCCGCCAGGCCCGCCAGCGAACCCCATTGCATGAAGCCCAGCAGGGCCGCCCCCAGCGGCACCAGGGCGATCACGGCCAGCCATAGCCGGCGCAGCGGACGGCTGCGGATCATCTCCGCCAGCGGCACGCCGAAGGCAATCCAGAACACCGGTTCGACGATGAAGACCAGGTCGCCGTAATACCAGTTCGGGTCGAAGGGCCAGAACGGATGCACGCCGTAGACGTTCAGGCTGTCCATGCCGATGTGCAGCAGCAGGCCGGCGCCGGAGGCCAGCAGGGCGCCGAGCCGCGCCGTCGGGCTTTCGCGCAGCAGGCGCCGGGCGGATGGCCACAGCAGCCATACCAGGGCCAGCAGCAGGGCAGCCTCGGCGAGGGCGGCCACGAGCGTGTGCGTGTGGCCGCGGTGGTGCAGCAGATACCCGAGCGGCGGTTCGAGCAGGCCGGTCAGCACCAGGTCGAGGTCGGGGAAATTGCTGGCAAGGCAGCCGATGGTGAGCAGCATGCGCGAGCGCACGCGGCGGCGTTCCACATGCGCTTCGGTGGGCAGGCTGCGATCGATCAGGGCGCCGATGCCGAGACCGACGACGGAGTGGGTAAGATTGTCCATTCTGCAATCTTACCCGGAATACATGGGGAATGGCTCAGCTGGGGGGCAGCACCAGTGCGCCCACATATCCAGCGGGCAGGGCAAGCGAAAGGCAGCGGCTGGCGCCCAAGGGCGCATCGCCTTCCTCGCTCCATTCGACCAGCTCGCGGCCCAGGTATTTCAGGCGCGCCTCGCGTTCGGTCCAGGCGCGCGCGAAGGCCAGCATGCGTTCGTGAGGCGGCAGCGGCGCCAGCGCCGCCGCCACATCGGGGCCGAGGAAGTCGCGCGCCACCGCTTCCCAGTCGGGGAAGGCGGCGGCATCGGCGACCTGCGTGACGTCGATGCCGACCTCGCCCTGCAGCGAGATCGCGGCCACCGACAGCGCGCCGTCGTGGCTGATCGCCAGCCAGGCGCGGCGCAGGCCCGAGGGCGCATCCAGCACCGCATAGGGCGACGTCCCCGGTTCGGCATGCAGGACGATGCGCTCGGGCGGCAGTCCGCTCAGCTGGGCGAGCGCGGCGACGATGGCTTCGCGGATCGCATGGCGGGCGTGGTCGCGGTCGGCATCGCCCTGGATGCCGATGACGCTGACCTCAAAATCTGCAACTAACCGACGAAGGCCGGCAGCGTCGGCGAGAAACCCCCGGCCGCCAGCAGCGGCGGCCGGGGGGAGCAGCATCCATTGAACCGGAACGGCAGCGGCATCCTCCATCAATCTCTCCCCAGGTTCTCCTCAGGTCCGAAGCGGCGCGGCGGGCAGGCCGGACCAGGCGGTCGCATCCGGAATGTGCTCGCCCTTCATCACCAGGGTCAGCGGACCGAGGCGGGCATTGTTGCCGACCCGGGCGCTGTACAGCACCGCGCTGCGCGGGCCCACGTACACCTTGCTGCCGATCTCGACCCGGTCGATCTTCATCACGCGGTCTTCGAACAGGTGGGTCTGCGGGCAGGACAGGGCGTTCAGTTCGCTGTGGTCGCCGATCGTCACGCAATCGAATTCCGTGATGTCGGTGGTGTCCATGTAGACGCCCTTGCCGATGCGGCAGCCGAGCATGTTGAAGGCCAGCGGCAGCCAGGGCGTGCCGCGCAGGTAGCGCATGAAGTTGGGCACGGCGATGCCCTCGTACATATTGGTCACGCCCTCGGACAGCCAGACGAAGGGCGTCCACATCGGGTCCGCGCGCTTCTTGTAGCGGCCCAGCAGCAGCCATTTGAAGGCCAGCACGAATACGTAGTTGCCGATGCCGTAGGCGAGGCCGATCAGGGCCAGGTACCAGATCACTTCGCCCCAGCGGCCGGCGCCGGCCAGCGGCATCAGGTCCAGCACCACGGTATAGCCTACCGCGATCACCACCGCGTGCGGCGCGACGATGCGGAAGGCTTCCACCAGGGTGCGGCCCAGGCGCCGCGCCCACGAGGGGCGGTAGGTCAGGTGTTCCGGATAGCCGCTGACCTGTTCGCGCGCCGGCAGGTGGATCGGCGGCGAGCCGAGCCAGGTGTCGCCGCTGGTCATGCGTTCGTTGACCGGGGCGTGGGTGTGCACGCCCACCAGCACGCCTTCCGGCAGCACGGTGCCGTCCGGGATATAGCTGCCGTTGCCGACGAAGCTGCGGTTCGAGACGACGGTCGGTTCCATCGTCATCCAGCCGCCGTCGATCTGCTCGTCGCCCAGCATCACGGCGTCGGCGATGAAGGTCTCGTCGCCGAGGGTCAGCATGTCGGGCACCACGCCCAATGCGGTCGAGATCTCGGCATCGCGGCCCACCTTGGCGCCCAGCAGGCGGTACCAGAAGGGCGCGAACACGGTGGCATAGATGCCGTGCAGGACGTTCAGGCTCGATTCCTGGATGTGGCTGACCAGCCACTTCTTGCAATAGGTGTTCGAGTGGACGGCCGAGCGGCCCGGCTGCATGCGCGGCAGGAAGCCCCAGCGGATCGCCGCCGACACCAGCATGGTCAGGAAGATCAGCACCGCGCTGGCCGGCAGCGCCAGCACGAAGTAGCGGATCAGTTGTCCGTGGATGGTGTTGGCCTGCATCCAGGCCAGGGTGCCGCGTTCGTCGAACCAGTCGATCAGCACGAAGCTCGGGAAGACCGGCATGAAGAACAGGGTCGCCACCAGCAGGATGCCGAATACGAAGAACAGGGCTTCGCCGGCCAGCCGCAGGCGGGAAGCGCGCGGCCGCGGCGGCAGGATGGAGGGATCGAAGGCGCCGGCGTCGCGCGCCGGCGAGCCGGCCCACACGCGGCCGTCCGGCACCATGGCGCCGTCGCTGAGGGCCGACTGGCCTTCCACGTGGCCGCGCCGGCCGACCCGCGTATTCCCTTCGAGGATGGCGTAGGACGAGACGCAGGCGTCGTCGTCGAGGGTGATGTGGCCGAGCAGCAGGCGCCCGCGTTCGACGCGCGCGTTCTCGAAGTTCACGCCGTTGCCGATGCTGACGTTGTCGCCGAGGGTGAACAGGTCCGGCGAGCGCAATGTCATCGAGCCGATCACGACGTCCTTGCCGACCTTGGCGCCCAGCACCCGCAGCCACCAGGCGTACAGCGAGGAGCCGGCCAGCAGATAGGTGGGCGCGGCTTCGACCAGGCGGTCGGACAGCCACCAGCGGTAATAGGTCACGCCCCACAGCGGATAGCTGCCGGGCTTGAGGCGGCCGGCCACCAGCCATTTGCCGGCGGCGGCGAACACGAATTCCATCAGGGTCGCCAGCAGGAACACGCCGATCGAGGCCGCGACCGCGCGCGGGGTCGAGTCGCCCGGGTCGCCGGTCATGAAGTGGTAGGTGAAGAAGGGCGCCAGCCACTGCGCCATGCGCAGGGTCACCAGCACCGGCACCGCGGCCAGCTGGGCCAAGCCGCAGGCCCAGCGCCGCGCTTCCGGCGGCGGGGTCCAATCCTCTTCGGCCTGGGCGGTGCCGGCGGCCTGGTCGAGGCTGGAGGCGATCGCGCCGACCTGGCGATGCTGGTAGATGTCGCGCACCGTCATGTGGGCGAAGCGCGGATCGTTGCGCAGGGCCGTGGCCAGCCGCGCGGCGAAGAAGGAGTGGCCACCGAGATCGCTGAAGAAATCGAGCTCGCGGCGGATCGGCTGGCCCGGGAACAGCTGGGCGAGCGCGGCGAACAGGGCTTCCTCGGCCGGGGTTTCGGCGACGTCCGATTCGGCGGCGTCGCTGGGCAGCGGCGCGCTCAATGCCATCGCCTTCAGCGCCTTGCGGTCGATCTTGCCCGAGGTCAGGCGCGGCATCACGTTCAGGACTTCGAAGCGGCTCGGCACCATGTACGGCGGCAGGCGGCCGGCCAGCGCCTTGCGCAAGGTGGCGGCGGCCAGCTGCTCGCCGGTGGCGCCAAGCGCCGGCACCAGGTAGGCCACCAGGCGGTCGATGCCGTCGTCGCGGCGCAAGAGCACCGCGGTGGTGCCGATACCGTCCTGCTGTGCCAGCACGGCTTCGATTTCGCCCAGCTCGACGCGGAAACCGCGGATCTTGACCTGGTCGTCGGTGCGGCCCAGGCAGACCACTTCGCCGTCCGGCTCGATGCGCGCCAGGTCGCCGGTGCGGTACAGGCGGGTGTCGTCGGCGCTGGCGCTCCAGGGATTGGCCTGGAATTTTTCGGCGGTCAGGTCGGGGCGGCCCAGGTAGCCGGCGGACAGGCCCGGGCCAATGATGCACAGCTCGCCGGTGTCGCCGCGCGGCAGGATCTGCAGGCCCTTCTCGGACTCGGTGGAGATCACCAGCAGCCCGTAATTGGGCAGCGGCTTGCCGATCGTGATCAGGCGCCCCGGATGGAGGGAGGCCAGGCTGGCCGAGACCGTGGCTTCGGTCGGACCGTAGGTGTTGAACATCTGGCGGCCGGGCTTCGAAAAGCGTTCGACCACGGTCTCCGGGCACATCTCGCCGCCCAGGTTGATGATGCGCAGGCCGGGCACGTCGTCGGCAAACAGGGCCAGCAGGGTCGGCACCGCGTGCAGCACCGTGACGCCGTTTTCCTGCAGCAGGCGCGGCAGGGCTTCGGGATCGCCGGCCGTCTCCTTGGGTCCCAGCCACAGGGTGGCGCCGACCAGGTAGGAGATCCAGATCTCCTCGAAGGACATGTCGAAGGCGACCGAGAAGCCCTGGTAGACCGTGTCGTCGGCCCGCACGCCCAGCACTTCGTTTTCGCTGCGCAGGAAGTGGCAGATGCTGCGCTGGTCGATCAGGATGCCCTTCGGCTTGCCGGTCGACCCCGAGGTGTAGATGACGTAGGCGGGAGCGCTGCCGCTCACCTTGCCGCGGCGTTTGAGCTCGTAGCCGGCGGGGGCGGGCGCCAGCAGGCTTTCCGCGGTGTGGATGGGGCGGTCGACCGTGGCCAGGCGCTCGCCCATGCGTTCGCTGCTCACCAGGGCCGGCGAACCGGCGTCCTCCATGCACACCAGCAGGCGTTCGACCGGCGTGTCCTCGTCGACCGGCAGCCAGGCGGCGCCGGCCTTGGCGATCGCGGCCTGCATCAGCAGCAGGTCGATCCCGCGCGGCATCCACAGGCCGACGATGTCGCCGGGCTTGATGCCGGCCTCGATCAGGCGCGAGGCGGCCAGGTCGGCCAGTTCGTCGAGTTCGCGGTAGCTGAGCCGGTGGTCGCCGGCGATCAGGGCGGTCTGCCCCGGCGCGCGGCGGGCACTGGCTTCCAGCAGGTCGGCGAGGATTTCGTCACGCAGCAGCTCGGGCTGGTGCGGACCGTACAGCACATCGGGATGCCGTGTCAGGGAGGAAATATCGTTCATCGACGGCGGAGGATGGGATCTATCGAAAAAAGCATGAGCGAGCACATGAGGGCAGGGTACCGTATTTTCGCCTGTCCCATGGTTAGCTGTCGAACTTTGGGGATTACAAAATGTTTCTCCAATGTTTTTGATGTAGATCAAGGAATTGACTTGTTTGACGTCTGTACACTTCGCGTGTTAGAAGTATTGCCGTACAGAAACAAGGGAGTTTGTCGTGCGCACCAACCTGCCGGTCACCGGCATCGAATACATCCTCAAGGATGGCCAGTCCATCGTCTCCAAAACCGACACCAAGGGACGCATCACCTACGTCAACCCCAGCTTCATCGAGGTCAGCGGCTTCGAACCCGAAGAACTGATCGGCAAGGCCCATAACGTCGTCCGCCATCCCGACATGCCGCCCGAGGCTTTTGCCGACCTGTGGCAGACGCTGAAGGCCGGCCTGCCCTGGACCGGCATGGTCAAGAACCGCCGCAAGAACGGCGATTACTACTGGGTGGTCGCGAACGTGGTGCCGGTCAAGGAGAACGGCGTCACGGTCGGCTACATGTCGGTGCGTACCCGTCCCGAACGCGAACAGGTGAAGGCCGCCGAAGCGCTGTACCGCCGCTTCCGCAACGGGGAAGCGCAGGGCCTGGCGATCCGCCGCGGCGCCGTGGTCCGTGCCGGCCTGCCGGGCCGCCTGCGTGCCCTGCGCAACCTGCCGCTGGGCCGGCGCCTCGGTCTGATGCTGGGCAGCCAGTCGGCGCTGCTGGCGGCGCTGGCGGCGGGCGCCGACGGCACCGTCTGGCGCGCGCTGGCCGGCGCCGGCGCGCTGCTCACGCTGCTGGCCTGGGCCGAGCTGCAGCGCTCCATCGTCGGCCCGCTGCAGCAGGCCCAGGACGCGGTCTACGCGCTGGCCGGCGGCGACCTCTCGCACCTGCCGCCGGCGGGCCGCGACGACGAAGTCGGACGCCTGCTGCTGGCGCTGCGCCAGCTGAACGTCAACCTGACCGCCATCGTCGGCGACGTGCGCGCCAACGTCGCCTCGATCGAGTCCGCCACGCGCGGCATCGCCGCCGGCAACCAGGACCTGGCGCGCCGCACCGAATCCCAGGCCGCCAGCCTCGAGCAGACTGCCGCCAGCCTGGCCCAGGTGGCCGCCGCGGCCGGCAACAACACCGACAGCGCGGTGCGCGCCGACGGCCTGGTGGACACGGCGTCCAGCGTGGCCGACCGCGCCGGCGTGTCGGTCCAGCAGGTCGGCGCGACGATGGGCCAGATCAGCGGATCGGCGACCCGCATCGTCGACATCATCGGCCTGATCGACGGCATCGCCTTCCAGACCAATATCCTGGCCCTGAACGCGGCCGTCGAGGCGGCCCGCGCGGGCGAGCAGGGCCGCGGCTTCGCGGTGGTCGCCGGCGAGGTGCGCTCGCTGGCCCAGCGCTCGGCCGGCGCGGCCAAGGAGATCAAGCGCCTGATCGAGGATTCGGTCGAGCAGATCGGGCAGGGCGACGAACTGGTGGGCGCCGCCGGCCAGACCATGCGCGAAGTGGTCGCCTCGGTGCAGGAAGCGGCAAGGATTATGCACGGCATCACGGTCGCCTCGCGCGAGCAGCACGGCGGCATCGCCCAGGTCAACGCCGCCATGCGCGACCTGGACGGCATCACGCGCGAGAACGCGGCCCTGGTCGAGGAAGCGGCGGCGGCCTCGGCGAATGTGGCGGAGCAGGCAAGCCACCTGTCGCAGGCGTTGTCCGTGTTTAAGGTCGGCCGTTTTTGATGCAGGTCAAGGATTTTCCTGATCTGAATCAATAGACTCCTTGCATACAGTGCGCTACCCATCGGTGGCGCCCGCAAGGAGTTCCTCATGACGCAGCAGTTGCAAGCAGTACCCGCCAAGATCCTGGCCTTCCAGCCCACTGTCGATTTCGACGCCGGGCTGATCTCCCGCCTCAGCAAGTCCGGCCCGCGCTACACCTCTTACCCGACCGCCGACCGCTTCACGGATAGCTTCGGCTACCGCGACTACCTGCATGCCGTGGCCGACCGCCGCACGCGCGGCAATGCGCGGCCGCTGTCGCTGTACCTGCACATTCCGTTCTGCGACACGGTTTGCTACTACTGCGCCTGCAACAAGATCGTCACCAAAAACCGCGAGAAGGCGGCCACCTACCTGGCTTACCTGAAGCGCGAAGTCGCGATGCAGGGCGCGCTGTTCGCCGGGATGAATGAAGTCGAGCAGCTGCACTTCGGCGGCGGCACCCCGACCTACCTGTCGGATGCGCAGATGGGCGAGTTGATGGACCACCTGCGGCGCTGCTTCCGCTTCGCTCCGGATGCGATCGGCGAGTATTCGATCGAAGTCGATCCGCGCACCGTGTCCGTGGAGCGGGTGCACAGCCTGCGCGCGCAAGGCTTCAACCGCATCAGCCTGGGCGTGCAGGACTTCGACGCCGACGTCCAGAAGGCCGTCAACCGCATCCAGCCGGAGCAGGAGACGCGCGCCGTGATCGCCGCCGCGCGCGCCGCCGGCTTCCGTTCGGTCAGCATCGACCTGATCTACGGCCTGCCGAAGCAGACCCCGGACACCATGATCGCCACCCTCGAGAAGGTGGTGGCCGCGGATCCGGACCGCATCGCCGTGTATCACTACGCCCACCTGCCGCACCTGTTCAAGCCGCAGCGGCGGATCCTGGAACAGGACATGCCGGACAGCGACGCCAAGCTGCGCATGCTCCAGCTGTGCATCGAGCGCCTCACCGCCGCCGGCTACGTCTACATCGGCATGGACCATTTCGCCAAGCCGGAAGACGACCTCGCCATCGCCCAGCGCCAGGGCCGCCTGCACCGCAACTTCCAGGGCTACTCGACCCATGCGGACACGGACCTGGTGTCCTGCGGCGTCTCCGCCATCGGCGCGGTGGGCGCGACCTACAGCCAGAACGTCAAGACCCTGGACGCCTATTACGATGCGCTGGACCGCAACGAGCTGCCGGTGGCGCGCGGTACCCGCCTGGGCATGGACGACGTCCTGCGCCGCACCGTGATCCAGAAACTGATGTGCCAGTTCGAGCTGTCGATCTCCACCATCGAGCAGGCCTTCCCCGTCGTGTTCCGCCAGTACTTCGCGGCCGAACTGGCGCAGCTGGCGGCGATGGAAGCGGATGGGCTGGTGGTCGTGAACGGCGACTGGATCAGCGTCGCTAGCCGCGGCCGCCTCCTGATCCGCAACGTGTGCATGGTGTTCGACCGCTACCTGGCCGCCCGCGGCGCCGGGGCACGCTATTCGAAGACGGTGTGAGATGGGTATCGGCGGTATCGGCGGGATCGGGCTGTTGCCGGTGTTCGTGGTCGGGCTGCTCGGCAGCGTGCATTGCGCCGGCATGTGCGGCGGGATCGTCGGCGCGCTGTCGGTGGCGCCGGTGACGGTACACAGGTCGCGCCCGGCCCCTCCGCCGCTGGCGAATGGCCTGGCGTATAACGCCGGCCGCATCGGCAGCTACATGCTGGCGGGTGCGCTGGCCGGCGGGATCGGCCAGGGCGCCGGCGCGCTGGCGCGGCTGCCGGCCCTGCAGACGGGCGCCTACTGGATGGCCAACCTGATGCTGGCCATGCTGGGCCTGTACCTGATGGATGCCTGGCGCGGCCTGGCGCGGCTGGAGCAGGGCGGCCAGATCGTCTGGCGCCGCGTGCAGCCGCTGCTGCGCCGTGTGAGTCCAGGGCCGGGAGCAGGCTTCGGCCCGGGCCGCATGCTGGCCGCCGGACTCCTGTGGGGCTGGCTGCCCTGCGGGATGGTCTACAGCGTGCTGGTGACGGCCATGCTGTCCGGCTCCGCCACCGGCGGCGCGCTGGTGATGCTGGCCTTCGGCCTCGGCACGCTGCCGATGCTGCTCGGCCTCGGCCTGCTGGGCGCACGCCTGCGCGCTTCCCTGCGCCGGCGCGCGGTGCGCCTGGCCTGCGGCGCGCTGGTGCTGGGTTTCGGCCTGCTCGGCCTGGCGCGCGCGGCGGGGGGCCTGCCGCACAGCTGGCTGGAAAGCGTCTGCCTGGCGCCGGGAGGCGGCGCATGAATGCGATTGCCGACTTTGCCGCCTGCTATCACTGCGGCCAGCCGGCCGTCGAGGGCGGGCGCTGGCAGGCCAGCATCGGCGGCCAGGCGCGCACCATGTGCTGCCCCGGCTGCGCGGCCGCCGCCCAGGCGATCGCGGACGCCGGCCTGCACGGCTACTACGACAGCCGCACCGCCTTCGCCGCGCCGCCCAACGAAGACGAGAGCAGCGATGCCGCCCTACGGCTCTACGACGAGATGGGCCTGGACGGCGACGCCGTGTTCACCGTCGAGGGCCTGCGCTGCGCTGCCTGCGTCTGGCTGATCGAACGCCGCGTGGCCGCGCTGCCCGGCGTGCGGTCCTGCGTGCTGAACGTCGCTACCGAGCGCCTGCAGGTGCGCTGGGATGCATCGATCTGCCGTCCCAGCGCCATCATCGCGGCCTTGCGCGCCATCGGCTATGCGGCCTATCCCTATGACGCCACCCGCCACGGCGCCCAGCTCGAACGCGCCCGCAAGGCGCTGATGCGGCGCCTGTTCGTGGCCGGATTGTCGATGATGCAGGTGATGATGTACGCCGTCCCGGTCTACATGGCCACCGACGGCACCATGGACGCCGACATGACGGCCCTGATGGGCTGGGCTTCCTTCCTGCTCACGCTGCCCGCGGTGAGCTACTGCGCCTGGCCCTTCCTGCGCGGCGCCTGGAGCGACCTGCGGCGCGGCCTGCCCGGCATGGACGTCCCGGTGGCGCTGGGCATCCTGGCCGCCTTCGCGGGCAGCGCGGTGTCGCTGGTACGCGGCAGCGGCGCGGTCTATTTCGACTCGATCACCATGTTCGTGTTCCTGCTGCTGGGCAGCCGCTGGCTGGAACTCGACGCCCGCCGCAAGGCCGCGCGCGCGCTGGAAAGCCTGCAGCATGCCGCACCCGCCACCGCGCTGCGCCTGCCGCACTGGCCGGCGTCGATCGAACCCGAAACCGTTGCCGCCGGCAAGCTGGCGCCGGGTGACGTGATCCTGGTCCCGCCCGGGCAGACGGTGGCGGCGGACGGCATCATCCTCGACGGCCGCACGGAAGTCGACCTGTCGCTGCTGACCGGCGAGAGCCGCACGCGGCCGATGGCGCCCGGCGACCAGCTGCCCGGCGGGGCCGTCAACGTGGCCCAGGCGGTGACGGTGCGGGTGAGCAGCAGCGCCGCCGCCAGCACCCTGGCGACCCTGGTGCGGCTGAGCGAACGCGCCGGCCAGGACAAGCCGGAACTCGCCCGGTGGGCCGACCGCGTCGGCGCCTGGTTCGTGGTGGTGCTGCTGGTGCTGACGGCGGCCGTGTTCGCGTTCTGGCATGCGCTGGACCCGGCGCGCGCCTGGCCGGCGGCGATCGCGGTGCTGGTGGTGTCCTGCCCCTGCGCGCTGTCGCTGGCGACGCCGACCGCATTGGCGGCGGCGCTGGAACGCCTGCTGCGCCACGGCGTGCTGGCCGTGAAGCCGCACGTGCTCGAAACCCTGGAGCGCGCCACCCACGTGGTGTTCGACAAGACCGGCACCGTGACCCGCGGCCGTCCCGTGCTGCGCGATACCGTAACCCTCGGCATGGCCGAAAGCGCCGACTGCCTGCGCATCGCGGCGGCGCTCGAAGCGGGCAACGCGCATCCGCTGGCGCAAGCCCTGCGCGAGGCCCAGGCGGCATCCGATGCGGTGGCGCTGGAGGCGGACAGTATCGAGAACGTGGTCGGGCAGGGCATCGAGGGCGAAGTGGCCGGCCTGCGCTACCGCCTGGGCAGCGCCGATTTCGTGGCCGCCCTGGCCGGCGGCGTGGCGCCGCTGGGCGCACCGGCCGGCGCCAGCGCGGTCTGGCTGGGCAGCAGCGACCGCTGGCTGGCCCGCTTCGACCTGGTCGACGCCTTGCGGCCCGAAGTACCGGCCCTGGTGCGCCAGCTGCGGGCACGCGGCAAGACCGTGCTGCTGCTGTCCGGCGACGACGAGGAAGCGGTGCAGGCGGTGGCCAGCCAGCTCGGTATCCGCGATGCGCGCGGCCGCCAGCTGCCGCAGGATAAATTGGAGGTGGTACGCGCCCTGCAGGCCGAGGGGGCGGTGGTGGCGATGGTGGGCGACGGCATCAACGACGCCGCCGTGCTGGGCGGCGCCGACGTCTCGTTCGCGATGGGGCAGGGCGCCCAGCTGGCCCAGCTGCATGCCGACTGCGTGCTGCTGGACACCGGCGACGCCGGCCTCGAGCCGCTCGGCGAAGCGGTGCGCACGGCCGGCGCCTGCGTGCGCATCATCCGCCAGAACCTGGGCTGGGCGATGCTCTACAACCTGGTGGCGATACCGGCCGCGGCCAGCGGCCTGCTGAACCCCTGGCTGTCCGGCCTCGGCATGGCCGGCAGCTCGGCGCTGGTGGTGCTGAATGCCTTGCGGCTGAGGAGGGTGGGCTGATGGAAGCCTTGTATCTCTTGATTCCGCTGAGCCTGATCCTGGTGGCGTTTGCGCTGTGGGTCTTCTTCGGGGCGGCCGAGAGCGGGCAGTTCGAGGATCTGGATGGGCCGGCCTTGCGGATTTTGAATGATGATGACTAGCGATGGGGCCGCTCCGTTACATGCTCGGCCCGCGCCCGGTCCGCTGTTCCTTCTCGATCCGCTCCTGGCACTCGACACAAGTCTGCACCGTAGGCGTCGCCAGCAGCCGCTCCTCGGGAATGTCGCGTCCGCAGGACAGGCAGATGCCGTAGCCGCCCGACGCCAGTCGCCCGAGCGCGGCGTCGATGTCGTGCAGCAGCTTGGTTTCGTGCTCGGCCAGGTGCTCTTCGTTGTGGCTCAGCATTTCGCCGGCCGGGGCGTCGTCGTTCGAGCCCATGTGGGCCATCGGCGAGATCGCCGGGCGGTCGTCGGTGTCGCCGTCGGTGCGGGTGCGGACGGTGGCCAGCATGTCTTCGCGGCTCTGGCGCAGACGCTTGCCGATTTCTTCGTGCAGTGTCGGTGAGATGGGTGGCATGGGAAGTCCTCAAGTGTGGGTTTTTGTCTCCTACCACGGCCCGTTCCGGACATTTTGATTCACATCAAGGATTTTCCACGTTCAGAAACTTACGCTTCTGATGTCGTCCTTTATTTATTCTAGGGAGTGCATCTTGAGCACCAGTCTAAACTACAACTATAAGATCGTGCGCCAGTTTGCCATCGCCACCGTGGCCTGGGGCGTGATCGGCATGCTCGCCGGCGTCTGGATCGCGGCCCAGCTGGCCTGGCCGGCGCTGAACTTCGACATCCCATGGCTGACCTACGGCCGCCTGCGTCCGCTGCACACGAATGCCGTCATCTTCGCCTTCGGCATCTGCGGCCTGTTCGCCACCTCCTACTACGTGGTGCAGCGAACCTGCCAGGTGCGGTTGTTCTCGGACAAGCTGGCCGCCTTCACCTTCTGGGGCTGGCAGGCGGTGCTGGTCTCGGCCGCGATCACGCTGCCGATGGGTTTTACGCGCGGCAAGGAGTACGCCGAGCTGGAATGGCCGATCGCGATCCTGATCGCCATCGTCTGGGTGGCCTATGCGGTGGTCTTCTTCGGCACCATCGTCAAGCGCCGCGTGCAGCACATCTACGTCGCCAACTGGTTCTTCGGCGGCTACATCATCGCCGTGGCGGTGCTGCACATCGTGAACGGCATGTCGATGCCGGCCTCGCTGTGGAAGTCCTACTCGATGTACGCCGGGGTGCAGGATGCGATGATCCAGTGGTGGTACGGCCATAACGCGGTCGGCTTCATCCTCACCGCGGGCTACCTCGGCATGGTGTACTACTTCATCCCCAAGCAGGCCGAGCGCCCGGTGTATTCCTACCGCCTGTCGATCGTGCACTTCTGGGCCCTGATCTTCACCTATATGTGGGCCGGCCCCCACCACCTGCACTACACCGCGCTGCCCGACTGGACCCAGTCGCTCGGCATGGTGTTCTCGCTGATCCTGCTGGCGCCGTCCTGGGGCGGCATGATCAACGGGATGATGACCCTGTCGGGCGCCTGGCACAAGCTGCGCTCGGATCCGATCCTGAAGTTCATGATCGTCTCGCTGTCCTTCTACGGCATGGCCACCTTCGAGGGCCCGATGATGTCGATCAAGACCATCAACTCGCTGTCCCACTACACCGACTGGGGCATCGCCCACGTCCACGGCGGCGCGCTGGGCTGGGTCGGCTTCATCACCATGGGGTCGCTGTATTACCTGATCCCGCGCCTGGCCGGCAAGAAGCAGATGGAAAGCGTGGCCCTGATCGAGGCCCACTTCTGGCTCGGCACCATCGGCATCGTGCTGTACATCGCCGCGATGTGGATCGCCGGCGTGATGCAGGGCCTGATGTGGCGCGCGGTGAACCCGGACGGCACCCTGACCTATACCTTCGTCGAAGGCGTCAAGGCGACCTATCCCTATTACGTGATCCGCTTCGGCGGCGGCCTGATGTACCTGAGCGGCATGTGCCTGATGGCTTACAACACCTGGCTGACGATGCGCGGCACCCGTTCCGTCGATGCGCGCATCCCGGACCTGCGGCCGCACCAGCCGGCACCGGCCTCGAACCACGCCCCCGAACACGCATAAACAAAGCAAGGAACCATCATGAAATTCACCCACGAGTGGATCGAGAAGAACCCCTGGCTGCTGATCGGCCTGGTGCTGGTCGTGATCTCCTTCGGCGGCCTGGTCGAGATCGTGCCGCTGTTCTTCCAGAAGTCGACCACCGAGCCGGTCGCCGGCCTGAAACCGTATTCCGCACTGCGCCTGGCCGGCCGCGACATCTACATCCGCGAAGGCTGCTACAACTGCCACTCGCAGATGATCCGTCCCTTCCGCGCCGAGACCGAGCGCTATGGCCACTATTCCGTGGCCGGCGAATTCGTCTATGACCACCCGTTCCAGTGGGGCAGCAAGCGCACCGGCCCGGACCTGGCGCGCGTGGGCGGCCGCTACTCGGACGAGTGGCACCGCACCCACCTGGACAACCCGCGCGACGTGGTCCCGGAATCGAATATGCCCGGCTATCCCTGGCTGGCCAACAACAAGCTCGATCCGCAATCCATCGTGCCGAAGATGCGCGCGATGCAGCGCCTGAACGTGCCGTACTCGGAGCAGGAGGTCAAGGATGCTCCCGCCGAACTGGAAGGCAAGAGCGAGCAGGACGCCCTGATCGCCTACCTGCAGGGCCTGGGCACGCAAATCAAAACGAGGAATTGAGCAAGGAACCGAGATGGCACTCCAACACATTTTCGACGACGCGAGCCGCATCATGACCGTGATCAGCTTCGCCACCTTCGCCGGCATCCTGGCCTGGACCTATGTGCTGCGCAAGGAGCAGGATTTCGCCCAGGCCGCCGCGCTGCCGTTCGCCGACGACAAGGACGCGGACAACGAGCCGGGAGAAGACTATGTCTGACTTCACCAGCGGCTTCTGGAACTGGTACATCGTGCTGATCACGGTCCTGGGTATCGCCGGCTGCGCGATCCTGTTGTGGTCCCAGTCCAAGCACAAGGTCAGGATCGGCGAGGACGGCCAGCCGGAAAAAACGACCGGCCACGTCTGGGATGAAGACCTGACGGAGCTGAACACCCCGATGCCGCGCTGGTGGATGGGGCTGTTCTACCTGACCATCGTGTTCGCGGTCGTCTACCTGGTGCTGTATCCGGGCCTGGGCAGCTACGCGGGCAAGCTGGGCTGGAAGTCCAGCGGCGCCTACCAGCTCGAAGTGAAGCAGGCGAATGCCGACTACGGTCCGCTGTTCGACAAATACCTGAAGCAGGACATCAGGATGGTGGCGCGCGACCCGCAGGCCCATGCGATCGGCGAGCGCCTGTTCCTGAACTACTGCGCCCAATGCCACGGCTCGGACGCGCGCGGCAACAAGGGTTATCCGAACCTGACGGACAAGGACTGGCTGTACGGCGGCGAACCCTCCGTCATCAAGGAAACCATCATGAAGGGCCGTAACGGCCAGATGCCGCCGATGGGCGCGGCCCTCGGCGCCGACAGCGACGTCGAGAACGTGGCCCATTACGTGCGCAGCCTGTCCGGCCTGACCGCGGACCCGGTCAAGGTCGCCTTCGGCAAGCCGAAGTTCGGCGCCTGCGCCGCCTGCCATGGCGCCGACGCCCACGGCAACCCGGCGCTGGGCGCCCCGAACCTGACGGACAAGGTCTGGCTCTACGGCGGCAGTGCGGAAACCATCATGGAGACCATCCGCAAGGGCCGCAACAACACCATGCCGGCCTGGGGCGAATTCCTCGGCGAGGGCAAGGCGCACGTGCTGGCGGCCTATGTCTGGAGCCTGTCGAACGATCCGAACGATCCGAACGCGCCGGAGGCGGCAAAATGAATGCGCGGGAGCCCGTGGTGAAGGAAGCGGTCGTCAAGATGTACGCCGCGCGCGAGGAGATCCATCCGCGCGAGGTGAAGGGCCGCTATGCCACCTTGCGCTGGGCCTGCGTGTGGCTCACGCAGATCCTGTTCTACGGCCTGCCCTGGGTGCAATGGAACGGACGCCAGGCCGTGCTGTTCGACCTCGGCGCCCGCAAGTTCCACCTGTTCGGCCTGGTGCTGTGGCCCCAGGACTTCATCTACCTGGCCGGCCTCCTGATCATCTGCGCCTATGGCCTGTTCCTGGTGACGACCGTCGCCGGCCGCGTGTGGTGCGGCTATGCCTGCCCGCAGACGGTGTACACCGAGATCTTCCTGTGGATCGAGCGCCGCATCGAGGGCAACCGCAGCGCGCGCATCCGCCTCGACCGCCAGCCGTGGACGGCGGAAAAGCTGGGCAAGCGCGGCGCCAAGCACCTGGCCTGGGGCATCGTCGCCCTGTGGACGGGTTTCAGCTTCGTCGGCTACTTCACGGAGGTAGCCCAGCTCGGCCACGAAGCGCTGGGCTTCTCGCTCGGCCCCTGGGAAGCCTTCTGGGTGCTGTTCTATGCCTTCGCCACCTACGGCAACGCCGGCTGGATGCGCGAGCAGGTCTGCAAGTACATGTGCCCCTATGCGCGCTTCCAGAGTGCGATGTTCGACCGCGACACCCTGATCGTCAGCTACGACGCGGCACGCGGCGAACCGCGCGGCCTCTCCAGGACGGAGCAGAAGGGCGACTGCATCGACTGCGGCATGTGCGTGCAGGTTTGCCCGACCGGCATCGACATCCGCAAGGGCCTGCAGTACGAATGCATCGGCTGCGCGGCCTGCATCGACGCCTGCGACAGCGTGATGGACAAGGTGGGCAAGCCGCACGGCCTGATCCGCTACGCGACCGAGAATGCGCTGGCCGGCGGCTGGTCCGCGGCCCAGGTCAGGCGCCGCCTGCTGCGCCCGCGCGTGATCGGCTACGGCCTGGTGTTCTTTGCCATCGCCGCCGCCTTCTCCGGCGCGCTGGCCCTGCGCACCCCGCTCAAGCTGGACGTGATCCGCGACCGCGGCGCGATGGGGCGCGAAGTCGAGGACGGCATGATCGAGAACGTCTACCGCCTGCAGATCATGAATACGGCCGAGCGCGAGCACCTGTACCGCATCCACGTGGACGGCATCGCCACCGCCGGCATCGCCGACGAGGACCTGGTCGAACTGGCCGGCGCCTCGACGCGCGCGGTGCCGGTGCGGGTAAGAGTCCAGCCGGGCAAGGCGGCCGGCGGCTCGCACCCGATCCGCTTCACGGTCAGCGCCCTCGACGACCCCTCGCTGCAGGTGAGCGAGAAGGCGGTTTTCATCATTCCGAAATGAGAGGAAGCGACATGCACGTCACGCCCGATACCGCCCAGGCCGCGCCCTGGTACACGCACCGCTGGCCCTGGTTCCTGATGCTGGGCCCCGCCACGGTGGTGGTGGCCGGCTCCTTCGCCACCTGGCTGGCGCTCGGCCACCCGGACGCCATGGTGGTCGACGACTACTACAAGCAGGGCAAGGCCATCAACCAGGACCTGCGCCGCGACCGCGTGGCCAGCGCGATGCGCATCGTCCTGGACATGCGCTACGCGGGCGGGCGCCTGACGGGGCGGATCGAAAGCCTCGGCCGGCCGCTGGCGGCGCCCTTCACGATCCGGCTTGCGCATCCGACCCTTCCGGAGCGCGACCTGAGCCTGCTGGTGAAGCCGGATGCCGACGGCGTGTTCTCGGTGCCGCTGCCGGTGCTGGAGCAGACCCACTGGCAGGTGGTCATCGAAGGGAATCGGCGCGACTGGCGGCTGGCGAAGAGCTGGTCCTGGCCGCGCCAGCAGGAACTGGCGATCGAGGCCGACCGTTCGTGATCCCTAGTTGCCGCGGTAGGTCGAGAAGCCGTAGGGGCTGAGCAGCAGCGGGATGTGGTAGTGCGGCAGCTTGCCGTCCGCCCTGAAGATCACCGGCACCTCCGGGAAGAAGGTCTCGGCCTGGTGCCCGGCGAACCACTTGCCGGTCTTGAAGGTGACCTTGTAGGTGCCCGCGCTCCATGCGCGGCCGTCCGGGAAGAGGGCGCCGATCCGGCCCTGTTCGTCGGTAGCAGCGGTATTCAGCGTGGTCCAGCGACCATCCTCCTGCTTTTCCAGCACCACTTCCACGCCGGGCGCCGGCCGTCCATCCTGCAGGTTCAGCACGTGCACGCTCAGCGGGTTCGGTGCGGCCGCATGGGCGGCGCCCGCCAGGGCGCCGGCGGCCAGCAGACAGGCCATTCTCTTCATCGCAATCCTCTTCAGTCGTATCGATGGCGCCATGGTAGCCAGCCGCGTCGCAGGCATGGATGACGCTTCGATTACAAATTTGTAAGCCAGCGGTGGCGCGCGCGCGGTAAGCTATGCGGCATGACGATCCTGATTGTGGAAGACGAAGCGAAGACCGCGGACTACCTGCGCAAGGGCCTGCAGGAGTCCGGCTACCTGGTGCAGGTGGCGGCCACCGGGTTCGAAGGACGCAGGCTGATCGAAAGCGAACGCTATGACCTGGTGGTGCTGGACGTGATGCTGCCCGGCCTCGACGGCTGGGAGCTGCTGCGCCTGCTGCGCCGCGAATCCGAGGTGCCGGTGATGTTCCTGACCGCGCGCGATGCCGTCGAAGACCGGGTCAAGGGACTCGAGCTGGGCGCCGACGACTACCTCGTCAAACCCTTTTCGTATGCCGAGTTCCTGGCGCGCGTGCGCACGCTGCTGCGGCGCACCGCGCGCGACGCCGAACGCCTGCAGACCGCCGACCTCGAACTCGACCTGCTGCGCCGCCAGGCCATCCGCGCCGGCGAGCGCGTCGAGCTCACCAACAAGGAATTCGCGCTGCTGCACCTGCTGCTCAGCCGCGAAGGGGAGGTGCTGTCGCGCACCTATATTGCGTCCCAGGTCTGGCGCATGAACTTCGACAGCGACACCAACGTCGTCGACGTCGCCATCCGCCGCCTGCGCGCCAAGATCGACGACGGCCATGCCCTGAAACTGATCCACGCCGTGCGCGGGGTCGGCTACGTGCTGGAGGCGCGCGCTTGAGCGGCTGGCCGCGCGCGCTCAGCCAGCGCCTGGCCCTGCTGTTCGCGCTCGGCAGCGCGCTGCTGCTCGGCGCCATCTGCATCTTCCTGTACGGCGCGCTGGAACGCGAGATCGCCTGGCGCGACGACCAGGCCCTGGCCGGGCGCATCGAGCGGACGCGTTCCCTGATCGAAGACAGCGCCGACCTCGAGGTCCTGCGGCGCCGTCCGCGCCTGTACGACAATATGCTCGGCAACCGCGACAGCGCGCTGTGGATCGTCGATGCCGCCGGCCAGGTACGCATCGCGGTCGACCCGGCCGGCGTGGCCTTGCCCTCATCGCTCTCCACCCTGGCGCCCGGCGACGGCAAGCTCGTACTGCGCACCATCGAGGGCAGGCAGCCGGTGCGCCTGGCCTGGATGCGGGTGCCGGGCCCGGACGGCAGCCTGACCCTCATCGCCGGCAAGCTGCTGGCCGAGCGCGAACAGATGCTGGGCGCCTACCGCCTCAAGCTGTGGCTGGCGCTGGCCGCCGGTTCCGGCCTCGCCTACCTGCTCGGACTGGCGGTCGCCACCCGTGGCTTGCGGCCGGTGCGCGAGCTGGCCGCACGCGCCGCCGCGATCGATGTCCAGCACCTGTCGCTGCGCCTGGTCGACGCCAGCGAATTGAGCGAGCTGCGGGCCTTGCGCGCGGCGCTGAACCAGATGCTGGAGCGCCTGGAAGCCGGCTTCGCCCAGCTGGCGCGCTTTTCCGAAGACCTGGCGCACGAGATGCGCACGCCCCTGAACAACCTGATGGGACAGACCCAGCAAGCCCTGAGCCGGGCCCGCTCCGCCGCGGATTACCAGGACGTGCTGGTGTCGAACCAGGAGGAGTACGAGCGCCTGGCGCGCATGATCGACAGCATGCTGTTCCTGGCCCGCACCGAAGCCTCGTCCGCGATCGCGCGCGAAGCCGTCGACCTGCACGAACTGGCCGCCCAGCTGTGCGACTACTTCGAAGGCATGGCCGAGGAACGCGGCATGGCGCTGCTGAACCGCATGCAGGGCAGCCTCGCGGCCGACCGCGAGCTGCTGCGCCGCGCCCTGGCCAACCTGCTGGCCAATGCCCTTCGCTATGGCGAGGCCGGCACCGCGATCACGCTCGCCGCCGGCGTCACGGGAGGCGGCATCGAACTGTCGGTCCACAACCTCGGCGCGCCGATCGCGGCCGAACACCTGCCGCATCTGTTCGAGCGCTTCTACCGCTGCGATCCGGCGCGGCACGGACCCGGCGAATCGGGCGGCCTCGGCCTCGCCATCGTGCGCTCCATCATGCAGCTGCATGGCGGCAGCGTGCGCGCGGAGAGCGGCCCCGAAGGAACCCGTTTCGTATTGACGTTTCCAAGCGTAGGGGCTTCATGTTAAATTTCCGTTAGTCAATAAAAACACGGAAGAGAGACATGACCCAGACCCGCCAGCGCATCCTGCGCACCACCATCGCTTCGCTGTTCCTCCCGCTGGCCCTGGCCACCGCCATGCCGCAAGCCATTGCCGCCGGCAAGCCGGCCAAGGCCGCCGCCGCGGCGCCCGCCGTCAAGCCGAACAAGGCCTTCGACGCCTGGGCCGACCGCTTTGCCGAAGACTGGGTGCGCGCCAATCCGCAAGAGGCGACCTCGACCCAGTATTTCACGGGCGCCGAACAGGACGCCCTCGACCGCCAGCTGACCCCGCTGACGCGCGCCCAGCGCCAGAAGCGGATCGCGCTGGCCAAGACCGGCGTGGCGCGCCTCGACAAGTTCCTGGCCGGCCCGCTGAGCGAGGAACAGCGCACCTCGGCCTCGGTGATGCGCTGGAGCCTGGCCAACACCGTCGACAGCGAACCCTACGAAGACTACAACTTCGTGTTCAGCCAGTTCGGCGCCCAGGTCGGCCTGGTCAACTTCATGACCACCACGCATCCGCTGCGCCGCGCATCCGACCTGGCCAGCTATATGGCGCGCCTGGAGCAGGTGGGTCCGCGCCTCGACGAAGCCCTGGTGCGCGCGAAGGAGGCGGCCGCGAAAGGCATGCTGCCGCCGCGCTTCATCCTCGAACGCGGCCAGTACCAGGTCGACCTCTTCCTCAAGCCGGAAGCCGGCCAGAACGTGCTGGTGACCACCCTCGACCAGCGACTGGCGAAGCTGCCGGACGTGCCGGAAGCGGCGCGCAGCAAGGCGGTGGCGGATGCCGCGCGCATCGTCGACGCGAAGATCCGCCCGGCCTACCAGCGCATCCAGGCCTTCCTGGCCGAGATCCATCCACGGACCAACGACAGCGCCGGCATCTCGCGCCTGCCGGGCGGGCTCGCGGCCTACCAGCAAGCCCTGAAAACCTACACCAGCACCAACCTGACGGCGGAACAGATCCACGAGATCGGCCTGCGCGAAGTCGCCCGCATCGAAGCCGAGATGGACCGCCACCTGCGTTCGCTCGGCTATACCGACGGCACCATCGAGCAGCGCATGAAGCAGCTGGATGCCAGCTTCCAGCCGAAGGGAGAAGGGGATCCGCGTCCCGAGATCCTGCAGAAGTACGCGGCGATGGTGGCGGACGCCGAACAGCGCAGCAACACCCTGTTCAAGCTGAAGCCGCGTGCCCCGGTCGAGGTGCGCCGCGAGCCGCCGCTGACCGAGCCTTCGGCCTCGGCCCACTACTCGCTGCCGGCGCCGGACGGCAGCCGTCCCGGCATCTTCTGGGTGCCGATGCGCGGCCCCACTTTCGACATGATCCGCATGCGCAGCCTGTCCTACCACGAGGCGGTGCCGGGCCACCACTTCCAGCTGGCGATCCAGCAGGAACAGACCGGCCTGCCGAAATTCCGCGCCCAGCGCATCTTCGGCGGCGGCAGCGCCCACAGCGAGGGCTGGGGCCTGTACGCCGAGCGCCTGGCGGTGGAGCAGGGCTGGTATGAGGGCGACGTCCCGGGCCTGCTCGGCGCCCTCGGCTCCGAACTGTTCCGCGCCCGCCGCCTGGTGGTCGACACCGGCCTGCATACCAAGGGCTGGACCCGCCAGCAGGCGATCGACTACGGCATCGGCGCCCAGGAAGTAGAGCGCTACATCGCCCGCCCGGGCCAGGCCTGCGCCTACATGATCGGCATGCTGCGCATCCTCGAACTGCGCGACCAGGCCAGGCGCGAGCTGGGCGACAGGTTCTCGCTGCCGGCCTTCCATGACGTGGTGCTGAAGAATGGTTCGGTGCCGCTGGATGTGCTGGGGGAGATCGTGCAGCGCTGGGTGGCGCAGCAGAAGCTTGCTTGAAGACGGATAGCAGAACGTGTGGTTCGACTCGACGCTGTTATCGGAAAGATGAAGGGAAACAAACCATGACGACATCGAAGCGAACCTGGCTCAACGGCAATACCATGTACGAGGGCTTTCCACTCTATATGCGCCGGCCGGACGTGAAGGTCGCGGAGTTCGCGGGACTTCGGCCGACGTATCCGCGACTGCTGGTGCTGACGCACAAGCTGAAGCATGTGAGGGAAAACGGGCTCCCGGAAGGGGATTACAACGACTCGCTCATAACGCTGAGCAGCTGTGTGACGGCGCCTTTCGACGACGAAACGCGCGGGCTGATTGCCGTTATCGAAACCTTTGCAGGCAAGCGGACTTACTATATCTATCTTGCGCCTTCATTCGATGCGGACGCCTTCGTTCAGGGAGTCAAGGAACGTTTTCCCGACGAAGGGTTCGCCGGCAAGGTACATGCAGACCCGACGTGGAAGTTTTTTCACGGGTATGCCGGGGAGTTTCAGTTTGCCTAGGAGCGCCGAATAGAACGGCTTAGGCTTCGGGAATATCGTGTCGGATCCAGGTTCGGCAGAGCGTCAGACCGCGTGGCGCATCTTCAATTCACATCGGACAGTCCACCAGGACGCGATTACTCCGGAAATTCCGTCGGCTGCGAAGGTGGGTTGTGGCGACGCCTGGTCGGCTCCAAAACGACGCGCATTGCGAAATCAGGCGGGAGGGGCCGCTCTGAAAGTTCGCCGGCAGCTTGTGCGCGTACTTCAGCGGAGCTCGAGTAGATCGCAGCGTCAATCAATAGGGCGGTCTTATAGTCACGGCGTCTGTTCATTACTCGCTTCCCCATAGTGGGCGGATATGCTGAGTATATCCATTCGCGCTTGACGTGGCGCGCTCGGCAGTGAAGCGAATCCGGGTTATGCAGCCTGGCTCAGCACCGCCTGGGATTACGTCTACTGCATCGAAAACGCTGGTATATCCTGGCGCCGATCTGCACAAACATAGTTTCCACCATCGTCTGCGGCTGCTCACCCAGCGTGGTGGCCAGCCTGATCCTTTTACTTGCCGGCTCACGCATCTGCCGGCGATACGTCGAGAGACCTTGTCAGATCCTCCAAGCCAGGCGTTCGAACGTATCGCACAGTGAAGACAATGACTGTAGCGTATCAATGGCACTGGATCGCCGCTTTCGATCCAGCAAAACCGCCTGCATCCCAAACGCCCGCGGTCCCGCCACATCCGCCTCCGGCGTATCGCCGACCATCAGCACCTCGCCCGGCAGGCAGCCCAGTTGCCGGCACGCGTAAGCATAGATGGCCGGATCCGGCTTGATGGCCGCGGCATCGAAACTCCAGACGTGGGCGTCGAGCGCAAACGGGAGCAGCGATTCGATCGGCGCCGCATAGTCCAGCGCAAGGTTCGAACACAGCCCGAGTTTGAAGCCGCGGCGTTTCAATTCCTGCAGTGCGGGCAGGGTGTCCTCGAAGGTCGCAATCGACGCGATTTCGGCGCGCAGCTCGCTGTCGAGCCGCTCACGGTCTATTGTGTTGAAAAACTCCTGGGCAAGAAGCAGTCCTGATGAAGTAACTGTACAGGAAAGATGGGGACTGGCCGATCCGGCTCTGGTTAACTCATCGCTAAATTATCGTTTCGCCGTACCGGCAACAGCTTTTTGGCCATTCGGCGAAGGTTTTGCGCCGTTGCTGCCAACAGAAACTCATCGTGGGCACCGCTGGGCCCACGCAAACGCAATTGCCTAAGTTTGAGAATGCGTTTGAGGTGTGCAAACAGCATCTCTACCTTCTTCCGTTCCCGACGCGACTCGCGATAAGCTTGGGTTTTACCGATAGCTCTTGCCACATCGCGCGCCGGCTCATGCGGACTGCGGTCGATTTTACGAATGATCATGTTGGGACAGCACTGCGGCTTTAGCGGGCAAACCTTGCAGTCGTATAGGCTGGCGCGATAGCGAAACGGATTTTTCTGCTGGCTGCGCT
>NZ_JBFTRS010000014.1:0-162625 GCF_056399645.1 Massilia sp. 01N417
GCGGCGGCCTGCGCCGCCGGCTGCGCAGCCGGCGGTTCCACCGGCATGGCCCCGCGGACCACGGCGGCGCTGCCCGCATCGAGCAGGCGTGCGCCCTTCAACAGCAGGTCGCCGACCTCGATCACGCCGTCGTTGGCAAACGCCAGCGCGCGTTCCAGCACATTCTCCAGTTCGCGCACATTGCCGGGAAAGGCATAGCCCTGCAGCGCTTCCAGCACGCCGGCGCCGAGGCGCGCATTGCCCGGCCCCGCCAGGCGCGCGAGGATGGCCCCGGTCAGCAGCGGCAGGTCGTCGAGGCGTTCGCGCAGCGGCGGCAGGGTCAGCTCGATCACGTTCAGGCGGTAGAACAGGTCCTGGCGGAACTGGCCGGTCTCGACCAGCTTTCCCAGATCCTTGTGGGTGGCGCTGATGATGCGCACGTCCACCGCTTCCTCGGCGGTGGCGCCGATCTTGCGCACGCGCCGTTCCTGGATCGCGCGCAGCAGCTTGACCTGCATCGCCAGCGGCAGGTCGGCCACCTCGTCCAGCATCAGGGTGCCGCCGTTGGCGGCCTGGAAGAAACCGTCGCGCTCGTCGGTGGCGCCGGTGAAGGCGCCTTTGCGGTAGCCAAAGAACTCGGCCTCCATCAGCGCCTCGGGAATCGCACCGCAGTTGACGGCGACGAAGGGCTTGCCGGCGCGGGCGCTCCGGGCGTGGATCTCGCGCGCCGCCAGTTCCTTGCCGCTGCCGGATTCGCCGTTGATGGCGATCGGCGCCTGCGAGCGCGCCAGCCGTCCGATCTGGGCGCGCAGCGCCTGCATCGCTTGCGAACGGCCGAGCAGGCGCGAATCCTTCCCGTCCTCCCCTTCTCCCTGGGCCGACGGCTGCCCGGCCGGCGCTTCGGACAGGCGCAGCGCCGAACGCACCATGGTGCGCAGGTCGTCCAGCACCACCGGCTTGGAGACGTAGTCGAAGGCGCCAGCCTTCAGCGCCACCACCGCGTTCTCGGCGCTGCCGTAGGCGGTGATCACGGCGATCGGCGTGCCGCGCCCCGCGCCGGCGACTTCGCGCACCAGTTCCAGGCCGGTGCCGTCGGGCAGGCGCATGTCGGTCAGCACCAGCGCGTACTCGATCTGGCCGAGCAGCGCGCGCGCCTCGCGCACGGTGGACGCGCTGTCGACGTCCAGTCCCATCTTGACCAGGGTGATCTCGAGCAGTTCGCGCAGGTCGGCTTCGTCGTCGATTACAAGGATGCGGGGAGAACTCATACTCTATATAGTAAAGGTGATCACGAAGCGTCCCGGCGCATCGAAGCCGGCGGGGCCGTCCACCCGGTATTCGTAGTCGAGCATGGCGCCGTTGTTCAGGCACAGCTCGCGCGCCAGGTAGAGCCCCAGGCCGGTACCCTTGCTCGAGGTGGTATAGAAGGGCTCGAACAGGTGGGCCCTCACCTCGGGCGTGATGCCGGGACCGTCGTCCTGCACGTGCAGCTCGACGCGGCCGGTCGCATCCAGCACCGGGAACACCCGGATGCTGCCCGGCTTGCCGCTCGCATAGCGTACGGCATTGCCCAGCAGATTGACCAGCACTTCCCGCAGGTGCAGGCCGTCGAAGCGGACCGTCCGCGGGCCGGCGTCGCCGATGTAGATCATATTCTCGGCCAGGCCATGGGTTTCCGTGAACTCCGCCTTCAGCTCGGCCAGGAAGGCACCGAGCGGCACCGGCTCGGCACCCGGCTGCACCTTGCGCGACAGTTTCAGGATGTCCTCGACCATGCGGTTCACGCGCGCCACGTTGTCGCCGACGATGCGCAGCAGCCGGGTCTCGGCCGGTCCGCTCAGGTCCTCGGCCAGCAGCGAGGTCGCGTGGCCGATCGCCGACAGCGGATTCCTCACCTCGTGCGCGATGCTGGCGGTCAGGCGGCCCATCGAGGCCAGCTTGAGCTGCTGGGCCTGGTTTTCGATGGCGCTCACGTCCTGCATGAAGATCACGCTGCGCTCGGCCTCGCCGTCCGGGGTATCGACCCGCGCGAACCGCAGTTTCAGGTGCACCGGCTGGTCGAGGCGGCCGCGCACCGGTCCGGTCGCGTCCTGCCAGCGCTTGACGGTAACGTAGGTTTCGGCCGGCTCGGCCCCGAGCCAGGCCTGGAAACCCTGCGCCACCGGTTCCAGCGCGGCGATGTCGGCCAGGCGGAAGTCGCTGTCGCTGTCCAGCCCGAGCATGCGGCACGCCGCCGGGTTGCCGGAAAAGACGAAGCCGTCGCTTCCCACCACCAGGATGCCGTCGCCGGCATCGTCGACCACGATGCGGTAGACCGCCTGCTGGACCCGCAGGTCGGCGCCGCGCCTGGCCGCCAGCTCTTCCTGCCCGATCAGGCGCGCCGCCAGCCGGCTCACCACCAGCACCACGGCAAAGAAGACGGCGCCCGTCATCCCGGCCTGGAACAGCGGTGGATCCTGGTCGCTGATGAAGATCTGGTAAGTGCTTTCGGCCAGCACGAACAGGGTCGCCAGCGACGCCGAGAACAGCGCCAGGATCAGCGGCGCCAGGATCGCGGCGCCGGCCAGCGGGAACAGGTAGAGCAGTCCGAGTCCGCTGCGGGCGCCACCGGCGGCCAGGTAGAGCAGCGAGATGACGGTGATGTCGACCAGGATCTGGCAGCACAGCTGCCACAGGAAACGGCGGCGCCAGCGCTGGGTGATGCCGGCGAACAGTAGGGCCGCCATCACGTAGGCGACGCAGGTCTGGGCGTAGACGGCGCCGCCCAGCCGGCTGAAGCCCTGGCCATGGCGCGCGTCGACCGCCAGGTAGACCAGCAGCACCAGCGCGATCACGATGCGCGTCGCGTTGAGCGTCTGCAGCGAGCGCCAGAAGGTCTCCCGCGATGCGGCGGACAGGGGCTGCCAGGGCGCCATGCGCCTCAATCGATGCGGGAGGCGGCCGCCTGGCGCGCGTGGGCCTGGCTGCAGTAGTCGCGTCCGCCCTCACGCACCGATTCCGAGGCCGGGAAATAGATGCCGCACTGGGCGCAGGAAGCCATGCGCTCGGAGTCCTCGACTTGCGGCCGGGCCTGCGCGCCGGCGGCGGACATGTCGGGCCCCTGCCCCGGCTGCGGTTGATAGCTGCGCGCGGCCACCGCCGCCCGCAGCTTGCTGCGGACCGCCATCACCACCAGGATGATGAGCGCAATCCAGAATAAGAGTCGCGTCATACGAACCCCCGGTGCAGAACGACTTCAAGGACAAAACGGCTGCCGACATAGGCCAGCGCCAGGGTAGCGAATCCCGCCAGCGTGAATCGCAACGCGGTCTTGCCGCGCCAGCCGCGCCAGCGGCGTCCGGCCAGCAGCGCAGCGAACAGCAGCCACGACAGCAGCGCGAATACATTCTTGTGGTCCCAGCGCAGCGCGCGCCCGAACAGCTGTTCGGAGAACACGATGCCCGACAGGACGGTCAGGCTGAGCAGCACGAAGCCGATGCCGATCATCCGGAACAGCAGCTTTTCCATGGTCAGCAGGGCCGGCAGCTGGTCGACGGCGGCGCCCAGCCAGCCCTTCTTTGCGTTGCGGGTGTGCAGGCGGGTCTCCTGCAGCGCCATCAGCACGGCGTGGAAGGCGGCGATGGTGAGCGTGCTGTAGGCCATGATGGCGACCACGACGTGCCAGCCGAAGGCCGGCGTCTGGGCCTGCTCGCTGAAGGAGATCAGGCTGCCGGGGAACAGCGGCGGCAACAGGGCGGCGACCGCCGCGCATGGCATCACCATGCGGCGCATGCCGTCGAGCGCAAAATTGCGGTTCTCGATCCACCAGGCCGCCACCGAAATCCACAAGGCGGCCGACAGCATGAAGGCGAAGCCGACGCGCAGCGCGCCGTGGGCCAGCATGTCCGGCCACAGCGCGGCGCCATGCAGCGCCCACGCCAGCGCGGTCACGCCGGAGACGACGAGACCCCGCCGCGCCGGCAGCAGGGCACACACCGCGTACAGGATGGCCGCGGCGATGAATAAGGTGGTTTGCATAGGGGCGAGTTTACACTATCCGGATCGTTACCACCGTCGTCTCCCGCGAAGTTGCTACCGTCGCCCCCGCGAAGTCATCACCGTCGCCCCCGCGAAGGCGGGGGTCCAAGTTCAGCTGGCGGTCCGCGAACAAACTTGGGTTCCCGCCTGCGCGGGAACGACGTTTACTAGTAAATACTTAGTCGACAGCTGCCGATTTCATCTCCGCCTCATGATGGCGCTGCTGCTCTTCCATGACCAACTGCCCCAGCTCGCGCTTGAGCGCATTGAACTCGGGCGCGGCCGGGTCGCGCATGCGCGGCAGGTCGACCGCCATGTCGCGCTTGACCGTGCCCGGCCGGTAGGTCATCACGACGATGCGGTCGGCCAGGTAGATCGCTTCCTCGATGCTGTGGGTGACGAAGATGACGGTCTTCTTCAGCTCGGCCCAGATGCGCAGCAGCTCGTCCTGCAGGTTGCGGCGGGTTAGCGCGTCGAGGGCGCCGAAGGGTTCGTCCATCAGCATGATCGGCGAATCCAGCGCCAGCACGCGCGCGATCGCGACCCGCTGGCGCATGCCGCCCGACAGGTCCTTCGGATAGCGCCTGCCGAAGTCTTCCAGCGACAGCAGTTTCAGGAGCTCGGCCACGCGCGCCGCAACGGCGGGCCTGGCCATGCCCTTGATCTCGAGGCCGAAGCCGACGTTCTGCTCGACCGTCATCCACGGGAACAGCGCGTATTCCTGGAACACCATGCCGCGCTCCGGTCCCGGTCCGGCCACCGGGGCGCCGTCGGCCAGGATCCGGCCTTCGGTCGGCGGGGCGAAACCGGCGATCGCGTTCAGCAGGGTCGACTTGCCGCAGCCGGACGGCCCGAGCAGGCAGACGAACTGGCCGCGCGGGATCTCGAGGCCGATGTTCTCGAGCGCGACCATGCGCCGGCCGTCGGTCTCGAACACCTTGCTGACCCGGTCAATGACGATATGCGCGCTCACTCGGTGCTCCCCATTCAGTGCTCCAGGCCGCGGTGCCAGCGCAGCAGGTGGTTGTTCAGGCGGTTCATGGCCCAGTCGATCGCCAGGCCGAGGAGGCCGATGGTGATCATGCCGGCGATGATCTTGTCCGACCAGAAGTACTCGCGCGCCTCGAGGATGCGGAAGCCCAGGCCGTTGTTCACCGCAATCATCTCGGACACGATCACCACGATGAAGGCGGTGCCGACGCCGATCCGCATGCCGGTCAGGATATAGGGCACGGCGGCCGGCAGGATCACGCGCAGGAACATGGTGGCGCCGCCGGCGCCCAGGTTGCGGGCGGCGCGCAGGTAGATGCCGTCGACCTGGCGCACGCCGGCGATGGTATTCATCAGCACCGGGAAGAAGGCGCCGATCGCGATCAGGAAGACGGCCGGCGGATTGCCCAGCCCGAACCACAGGATCGACAACGGGATGTAGGCGATCGGCGGAATCGGGCGCAGCAGCTGCACCAGCGGATTCATCCAGGCGTACACGATGCGGCTGGCACCCATCGCCAGGCCGAGCGGCAGGGCCAGGCCGGCGCCGACCGCGAAGCCGACCACCACCCGGTACAGGCTGCCGAGCGAATCGATGATCAACTCTCCCGACAGCGCCCACGACCACCAGCCGCCGTCAGGGTTGTTCTCGTGCCAGGTCTTGAAATCCTGCAGCGGCATCAGATAAGCCACCCACTTGTGCCACACCGCCAGCGGCGACGGCAGGATGTTCGCGTTGACCCATCCCATGCCCGCCACCCACTGCCAGATCCCGATCGCCATGACCGGCACCACCAGGCCGACCGCGATGTCCTGCCAGCGTCTCTTTACCATCCCGCCCTCCCCGCTCGCGCGTGGGCACGGGTGCCCACCCTACCCTGTCATCTTGCATCCCGCAGGGTGGGCTCCCCGAGCCCACGTGTTACGTTCGTATGGTGATTATTTGACGCCCAGGCTCTTCTTGGCCTCGTCCAGCAGGTCGGTCTTGACCCACTCCCTGGCTGCGGGCGGTTTGGCCATGCGGCCGACACCGGTCTTGTACATGATGTCGGTCGTGGTCTGGATGTGTTCCGGCGTGATGTCGTAGGTGTAGGAAGCGTTGTCCATCGCGTCGCGGAAGTCGTCGCTGGTGATCTGGCCCTTGAACACGACGTCGCGCACGTACTTTTCGGCCAGCGCCGGATCCTTGATGAAGGTGCTGGTGGCCTGCACGAAGCAGCGCATGAACTTCTCGGCCAGCGGACGCTTGGTGGTGTAGAACTTCTCGGTCATCACCATGGTACGCACCGGTTCGCCGATCGGGGTGTCGTAAGGCTTGATGATCTCGGTGCCGAAGCCCTTGTTGATGGCCTGCGAGGATTGCGGCTCGGACTGCATCATGGCGTCGATGTTCTTGCCCAGCAACGCCTGGTTCAGGTCGGCGTAGGCCAGGAACACCAGCTGCACGTCCTTGCCCGGCGCGGCGTCGGCGCTGAGGCCCACCTTCTGCAGCTCGGCCATCAGGAGCACTTCCTGGATGCCGCCGCGGGTCACGCCCACCTTCTTGCCCTTCAGGTCCTTGACGCTCTTGATATTGCTGCCCTGCCCCGCCACCAGGCGCGCGCCGCCCTTGGCGAAGCCGGCCACCACATAGATGGGCGCATTGCCGGCGCGGCCGGAGATCGCCGCTTCCGAGGCCGTGGTGCCGACGTCGATCTCGCCTGCGATGATGGCCTGCATCACGTCCAGGCCCTTGGCGAACACGCGCTCTTCGACCTTGATGCCGCACTTCGGTGCGATCTCCTTTATATATGACACCGCGCCATAGTGGGCGAACTTGAGGTTGCCGAGCCGGACGACTTCCTGGGCCTGGGCGCCGCCGGCAGCCAGCAGGGAGGCGATGAGAAGGGTCTTGCCGAACGCTTTTACTGTCATTGCTGTCTCTCCGTTATGGTCTGCGTCAATGAACTGCGAACTTGCAATGTCAACGAGGCTATAACGTAGAGCAATACATTGTCAAACGGTACAGCTGCTTACCCAGCAATTCACAAACCAGCCTACCAAGTATCAACGTGGCTCTTTGACTTTTCCGCTTGCGGATCGCCAGGGCAAGGTCTTGACCATCAAAAACATGGCCATACATGCGGTAGAATGGCGGTTTGCGCCCAAACACAATCTAGGTAGATAGGTAGAACACAACCATGCTGGATAACCTGACCCAACGCCTTGCCAAGGTCGTCAAGACGATGCGCGGCGAGGCGCGCCTGACCGAATCGAACACCGCCGAGATGCTGCGCGAAGTGCGCCTGGCCCTGCTCGAGGCGGACGTGGCGCTGCCGGCAGTCCGCGAATTCATCGCCAAAGTGAAGGAAAAAGCGCTGGGCGAAGAGGTCATCGGCTCGCTCTCCCCCGGCCAGGCCCTGGTCGGCGTGGTGCAGAAGGAGCTGGCGGCCCTGATGGGCGCCGACCTCGGCCCCGAGGCGTCCCAGCTCTCGTTCGCCCAGCAGCCGCCGGCGATCATCCTGATGGCCGGCCTGCAGGGTGTGGGTAAGACCACCACCACCGGCAAGCTGGCCAAGTACCTGAAAGAGCAGAAGAAGAAGGTGCTGACCGTCTCCGCCGACGTGTACCGCCCCGCCGCGATCGCGCAGCTGGAGTCCGTCACCAAGCAGGTCGGCGCCGACTTCTTCCCGTCCACCGCCAACGACAAGCCGGTCGACATCGCCCTGGCCGCGCTGGACTGGGCCAAGAAGCACTACCACGACGTCCTGATCATCGACACCGCCGGCCGCCTGGCGATCGACGAGGCGATGATGCAGGAGATCGCCGCGGTGCACGCCGCCGTCAAGCCGATCGAGACCCTGTTCGTGGTCGACGCCATGGTCGGCCAGGATGCGATCAACACCGCCAAGGCCTTCAACGAGGCGCTGCCGCTGACCGGCGTGATCCTGACCAAGCTCGATGGCGACTCGCGCGGCGGCGCCGCGCTGTCGGTGCGCCACGTGACCGGCAAGCCGATCAAGTTCGCCGGCGTGTCCGAAAAGCTGGACGGCCTGGAAGCCTTCGATCCGGCCCGTATGGCCAACCGCGTGCTGGGCATGGGCGACATCCTGGCCCTGGTCGAGGAAGCGCGCAAGGGCGTGGACATGCAGGCCGCGGCCGACATGGCCAACAAGATCAAGTCGGGCGGCAAGTTCGACATGAACGACTTCAAGGCCCAGCTGACCCAGATGAAGAAGATGGGCGGCATGGCCGGACTGCTGGACAAGCTCCCGGCCCAGTTCCAGCAGGCAGCAAGCGGCGCCAACATGGACCAGGCCGAGAAGCAGGTGCGCCGCATGTGCGGCATCATCGACTCGATGACCCCGCAGGAACGCGCCAAGCCGGAACTGATCAAGGCCAACCGCAAGCGCCGCATCGCCGCCGGCGCCGGCGTTCAGGTGCAGGAAGTGAACCGCATGCTGACGCAGTACGATCAGATGAACACGATGATGAAGAAGCTCAAAGGCGGTGGCCTGATGAAGATGATGCGCGGGATGAAGGGCATGATGCCCGGGATGCGCTGACCGCCCGTCCCTTTCGGGACCCGTCGAAAGCCGTGCGTGGCAGCCGCTGCGCACGGCTTTTTTGCCTCTTGCGGACCCCGTTTTTCACTCTGGAGCGGCGCGGCTGGCACGATCTGCCATTTTGGGGCTTATAAGAGTGAAAAAATTTCGAAAAAGACTTGCACGAACACTAAAACCCTACCAATATAAGCCGGTGCGATTTATTGCGCAATTTTCCACGTGTTCCGTTTAGGAGGCTCGAAGATGGCAACAGCCAAAAAAACCACCGCAGCGCCCGCCAAGAAGGCCGTTGCAAAACCGGCTGCAGCGGCGAAGCCTGCAGCAAAGAAGGCAGCTCCTGCCAAAGCAGCAGCACCGAAAGCCGCAGCGAAGCCGGCAGCAGCACGCAAGCCCAACGCCGCCTTCATGAAAGAGATGACCCCGTCGGCGACCCTGGCCGCAGTGGTCGGCGCCAAGCCGCTGCCGCGTACCGAAGTCACCAAGAAAGTCTGGGACTACATCAAGGCCCAGAACCTGCAGGACGCCGCAAACCGCCGCATGATCAACGCCGACGACAAGCTGAAAGCCGTCTTCGGTGGCAAGGCCCAGGTATCGATGTTCGAGATGACCAAGCTGATCTCCGATCACCTCAAATAAAAACGACGACAGGCCGCCCCGCTGGCCGGATACCAAGATGAAAAGCCCTGGTTTTGCCGGGGCTTTTTGTTTATATAGTTAGTACGTCGTTCCCGCGCAGGCGGGAACCCATACCGAGTCTCGGAATGAGACGAACGATTAATCGACGAAACGATTGCCGGAGTTCAGCATGGGTTCCCGCTTTCGCGGGAACGACGTTCATAAGCCGCCGGCCRCCTTCATCAAGTCGAACACCCGCGTATTCTCGATCGTCCCCTTGAACGGCGCCGACCCCGCCCCCACCGCGTACAGCTTCACATCCCCGCCGCCATGCCCCTCGCCGGGCAGGCGCACGCCGGCTTCCTGGCGGTAGTCCAGGGCCTGGGCGCGGGCGTCGTCGACGCCGCTGCGCACCTCCTGGCGGTTCGGGCCGCCGCCGTAGACCAGGGTCGTGTAGGTCTTGCCGTCCGCATCCAGCGCCGGCTGGCCGCTCGCAACGTCGCGCACGATGCCGAGAATCGGGTTGCCGCGCTTCGGATAGCCGTTCATCACCATCGTGTGGTCATGGTCGGCCGTCACCACGATCAGGGTGTGTTCGAGGCCGGGGTCGATGCTGCGCATGCGGTCAAGCGCGGCCTGGATCGCGTTGTCGAAGTCGACCACCTCCTCCAGCGCGTTTTTCGCGTTCGAGTCGTGCAGCGCGTGGTCGATCTTGCCGCCTTCGACCATCAGGAAGAAGCCCTTCGGATTCTTCGACAGCAGCTCGATCGATTTGCCCGTCATCTCGGCCAGGGTCGGCTGGGTGGGCTTGCGCACGGTGGCGTAGTCGAGGTGGCTGTCGGCGTAGATACCGACGAACTTCCGGTTCGGCAGGGCCGACATCATGTCGCCGCGGGTGGCGGCCACGAAGTAGCCGCGGGACTCCAGCTCGGCCAGCAGGTTGCGTCCGTCCGCGCGGCCCTTCGGGTTGGCCTTGGCATCGTAGGGCGTGAAGAAGGGTCGGCCGCCGCCCATCAGGACGTCGACGCCATCCTTCAATCTCTCGTTGTAGCCGGCGCCGCCGGGCACGATCTGCTGTGCGATCGTGTACACCGTGTTGCGGTTGCAGACGTGGGAGAAGGTCGAGGCCGGAGTCGCGTGGGTCAGTTCGGTGGTGGTGATCGCGCCCACCGAGCGGCCGGCGGCCTTGGCCAGTTCGAGGATGGTCATCGGCGCGCTGCCGTTGTTCTCGCCGCAGCGGTCCACGGTCGGGTTGCCGTTGGCGTCCTTGCCCGGCGACTGGGGCCTCGAATCCTTCCGCGAGATCACGTCGTTATTGATCTTCACGCCGGTCATGTAGGCGCCCATCGACGGTGCGCTGTCGGTCACCATCGCGTCCGCCGAATAGGTCTTGATGCGCGCGGTGCGGTCCAGGCGCTCGAAGTTCAGCAGGCCCTCTTCCTTGTATTTATAGATGCGCGCGGCCGTGATCGTGGTCGGGCCCATGCCGTCGCCGAGGAAGAAGATGATGTTCTTCGCCTGCGGTGTGGCCAGATTCTGCGCGAAGGCCTGGGTCTGGAATGCGGCTGCCAGCAGCAGCGCGCAGGTGCGGATTGCTTTCATGTGAATCTCCTTGCGCGCCTTACCAGCCGGCCGCCTCTTTGATCAGGGTGAACACGCGGGTGTTGTCGATCGTGCCGCGGAAGACCTCGGCGCCCGCGCCGGCCGCACCCAGGTAGACGTCGGCGCCGCCATGGGTCTCGGACTTCATGCGCACCGCGGCTTCCTGGTGGTAGTCGTCGGCGCTGACGATGGCATCGGTCAGGCCGGCCTGCGAGGCGCGGCTGCCCTGCACCCGGTGCTCGCCGGTGCCGAAGCCGAGGATGGCGTAGGGGGCGCCGTCCTTGTCCAGCTTGACCTTGCCGTCCGGGAGGCTGCGCACCAGGCCCAGCACGCCCGGATTGTCCGGCGTGGTCTTGCCGCTGCGCGGCGAATAACCGTTGATCAGCAGGGTGTGGTCATGGTCGGCGGTGGCCACGATCAGGGTGTGCTTCAGGCCCGGATCGACTTTTTGCATTTCGTCGATCGCGGCTTTCAGCGCGGCGTCGAAGGCCGCGGTTTCCTGCAGCGCGCGCTTGGCGCGGGTGGCGTGCAGGGCGTGGTCGATCAGGCCGCCCTCCACCATCAGGAAGAAGCCTTGGCTGCCGCCCTGGGCACTGCGCTGGCCCAGCAGCGAGACCGCCTTGCGCGTCATCTCGGCCAGGCTGGGTTGGCGCGCCGGATCGCGCTCGGCGTCGTAGGCCAGGTCGTCCTGGGCGAACAGGGCGATGGCCGGCAGGGCCGAGGGCGCCAGCGCTTTGAAGCTCGCGGCGTCGAAGGCGGTGCGGTAGCCGTGCGCCTGCAGCTCGGCCAGCAGGTCGCGGCCGTCGAGGCGCTTGCCGCCGCCGGCCGCCGGCTTGAAGTACTGGGCGCCGCCGCCGACGACCAGGTCGATGCCGCCGCCCAGCGCCGTGTTATAGCCGGCGCCGCCCGGCACCATCATCGCCGCGATCTGGTTCTGCAACTTGCGGTGGCAGGCGTGGGCATAGGTGGCGGCCGGGGTGGCGTCGGTGACGCTGGTCATGGTGACGATGCCGGTGGCCAGGCCGCGCGCCTTGGCCAGTTCCAGCAGGGTCGGCACCGCCTGGCCGTTGGTACAGCGGCTGCTGCCGTCCGCCGCCGGTGCCAGCGCGAGGGTATCGCCGGACATCGAGATCACGCCATTGTTCTGCTTCACCCCGGTCATATAGGCCGACATCGAGGCCGCGCTGTCGGTCACCTGCGCGTCGTTCGAATAGGTCTTCACGAAGGCCGATTCGGGCAGCGTGTCGATGGTCAGCTCGCCGCTCTCCCCCACCGCGTAGATGCGGGCGGCGGTCAGGGTGTTGATGCCCATGCCGTCGCCGAGGAAGAAGATCACGTTGCGGGCGCGGTCGATGTCACGGGCCTGCACGGTGGCGGCGCTGGTCGCGGGCGGCGCGCTGGCGCAGCCCGTCAGCGCGGCGGCGCCGCAAGCCATCAGCATGGCGGCGGCGAAGGGGGTGAATCGCATGTCGGCTTGCTCCCTGATGAGGAAAGCAAGCAGTCTATCCGAGGAAGGGACGCAGCATCAAATACAGGCCGAGCCCGAGCAGGCCGATGAAGAAGCAACGGCGGAAGGGGCCGGGACGAATGCGCCCGCGGAGCCACCGGCCGATCGCGATGCCGCCCAGCGCCGGCAGCAGCGCGTAGAGGGACAGGCCGGCCGTCCGCAGTTCGAACTGCCCGGCCAGCAGCAGGGAGATCGCCAACGCAACGGTCGAGGTGGTGAAGGCCAGGCCGAGCGCCTGTACCAGCATGTCCCGTTCGAGGCGCAGACCCCGCAGGTAAGGCACGGCCGGGATCACGAACACGCCGGTGACGGCCGTGACCGCGCCGGTGACGAGGCCGACCACGGGCGCGGCCGCGCGCTCGCCGCTGGGCGGCACATGCAGCGTGAAGGAAGCGAGGCCGGCGGCCGCCACCATCATCAGGGCGCCGCCCAGGGCCGCCACCGCATCCTCGGAAGCGCTGGCCGGCAGCAGCATGCCGCCGGCCAGGGTGCCGGCGGCGATCCCGGCCAGCATCGGCCACAGGCGGCGCGCGAGCGGCCCCGCCGCGGGACCGGCCGCCAGTTGCCAGGCATTCGTCACCAGCGAAGGCACGACCAGTAAAGCGGCCGCTTCGCACGGCGCCATCGTCATCCCCAGCAGGCCGGCCGCGACCGTCGGCAGACCGGTCCCGGCCACGCCCTGGACCAGGCCGGCAAGCACGAACACCAGGGAAATCAAGGTCAAATCGAGCGCTTCATGTGCGTGTAAGATGGAAAGCAGAGCGTCCATGCCTGGAATTCTGCCGCATCCCGGGCGCTTGCAGAATGAGGGATTACCGCAATCAGCCTTCGGAAATCCCGAAGGCTAAACGAAGTATATGATGAGATTCGACCTGGTCGACATGCAGCTGTTCCTGCACGTGGTGGAAGCCGGCAGCATCACCGGCGGCGCCGCGCGCGCCCACCTGTCGCTGGCTTCCTGCAGCGAGCGCATCCACGGCATGGAAGAGACGCTGGGGGTGCCGCTGCTGCTGCGCGGACGGCGCGGGGTGAGCCCGACGCCGGCCGGCGAGGCCCTGGTGCGGCATGCGCGCCTGGTGTTCCAGCAGCTGGAACGCATGCGCGCCGAGCTGGGCGACCATGCCGAGGGCTTGAAGGGCACGGTGCGGCTGCTGTGCAATACGGCCTCGCTGACCGAATACCTGCCGGACGCCCTGGCCGGCTTTCTGGCGCGCCACGCCCACGTCGACGTCGAACTCGAAGAGCGCGCCAGCCACGAGGTGGCGAAGGCGGTGCGCGAAGGCGCCGCCGACCTCGGCATCCTGTCGGACGCGGTCGACCTCTCGCAACTGGAGAGCTTCCCCTTCCGCACCGACCGCCTGGTGGCGGTGGCCACGCCGGCGCTGGCGGAGCTGCTGTCGCCGGACGGCCGGCCGGTGGCCTTCGCCCGCCTGGCCGACTTCGACCAGGTCGGCCTGGCCGGCGACAGCGCCCTGTCCAACTACCTGGAGCTGCAGGCGCGGCGCCTCGGGCGCACGCTGCATACGCGGGTGCGCCTGCGCGGCCTCGAGGCGGTCTGCAGGATGGTGGAGGCCGGGGTCGGGATCGGCATCGTGCCCGAGCCGGCGGCGCGGCGCTGCGCGCAGACGATGACGATCGTGGTGCTGGAGCTGGCGGATGCGTGGGCGCTGCGGCAGCTGGCGATCTGCGTGCGCAGTTTCGATGCTTTGCCGCGGCATGCGCAGCAACTCGTGGATGCATTGCGGGCGTAACCCGTGGGCTCGGGTAGCCCACCCTACCGGTGCGTGCGTAATCGTGGATCGTAGGGTGGGCACACCGTGCCCACGCAATCACACGCGAATCAGTTCAACGCGATCGCCGTCGCGGCCGCCGGCTTGAACTCCCAATTCTTCCACGCCGCCAGCACCGCATTCGGATACTCCGGCCGGCCGCGGCTGCCGTTGTAGCGGCCCAGCGCCAGATAGAGGTTGCCCCCTTCCATGTCGATGTACATGCGCAGGATCGAGCAGCCGTAGCGCAGATTGGTCTGCATGTCGAACAGGGCGCGGCGGTTGGAGTCGCCGATCACCTTGGTCCAGAACGGCATCACCTGCATGTAGCCGCGTGCGCCGACGATCGACACCGCGTACTTGCGGTAGGCCGACTCCACCTGGATCAGGCCCAGCACCAGCCCCGGATCGAGGCCGGCGCGGGTCGCTTCATACCAGGCCGACTCGAGGAACTCGGTGCGGACCTGGTCGTCCGGCAGGCGGCGCTTCAGGCGCGCCGACATCGCATCGAACCACTGCCGGTAGCGCCCCTCGGCGGCGGCGTCGCGGAACACCGGCTTGGGCGGGCGCCCGTCGCGGATCGCCCGTTCGAGCGCCAGCCGGACCGAATCGGCCAGCGCTTCTTCCTTCTGGTTGCCGGCGTAAGCCGCGCCGCTGCTCATCAGTGCAGCGGCAACCAGCGCGGAACCGAGCCAGGCCGCAGCCCGGCTTGCAAAACGGGCCGGCATCACTTGGCCAGTTTGCCTTTGACGAAGGCGACCATGTCGGCGGCGGGAACGGAGCTCGCCTCGGCATCGCGGCGGCCCTGGTATTCCAGGTTGCCTTCCTTGAGGCCGCGCTCGCCGATCACCACGCGGTGCGGCACGCCCACCAGTTCCCAGTCGGCGAACATGGCGCCCGGACGCAGGCCGCGGTCGTCGACGATGACGTCGATGCCGGCCGCCTGCAGCTCGGCGTACAGGCGGTCGGTCTCCGCCTTCACCAGTTCGCTGCGGTCGTAGCCCATCGGGCACAGCACCAGCTCGAAGGGTGCGATCGCGTCCGGCCAGACGATGCCCTTGTCGTCGAAGTTCTGCTCGATCGCCGCACCCAGGATGCGGGTCACGCCGATGCCGTAGCAGCCCATCTGCATCGGTACCGGCTGGCCCTTCTCGTCCAGGTACACGCAGTTCATCGCGGCGGAGTAGGCGGTACCGAGCTGGAACACGTGGCCCACTTCGATGCCGCGCTCGATCGCCAGCACGCCCTTGCCGTCCGGCGAAGCATCGCCTTCGACCACGTTGCGCAGGTCGGCGACGATCGGCTCGGCCACGTCGCGGCCCCAGTTGGCGCCAGTCAGGTGGTAATCGGCTTCGTTGGCGCCGCAGACGAAATCGGCCATGTTGGCGACGGTGCGGTCGGCCACGACCTTGACCGGCTGCCTGGTATTGATCGGCCCGAGGTAGCCCGGCACGGTGCCGTAGGCTTCCTGGATTTCGGCTTCGCTGGCGAAACGGAAGTCCTTCAAGCCCGGGACTTTCGACACCTTGACTTCGTTCAGCTCATGGTCGGCGCGCAGCAGCAGCAGCCAGTTTTCCCTCGTCCCATCTTCCTTCTCCACCGTCAGCGCGATCGACTTGACGTTCTGCTCCAGCGGAATGCCGAGCAGCTTGGCCACGCCTTCGCACTTGGTGGTGCCGGGCGTGGAGACCTTGGTCAGCGGCTGGGTCGCGGCGGCGCGCGCAGCGATCAGCGGCAGTGCCTCGGCCGCTTCCATGTTCGCGGCGTAATCGGAGGTCGGGCAGTAGACCAGCGCGTCCTCGCCGGTGCTGGCGATCACGTGGAATTCGTGCGAGCCGGTGCCGCCGATGGCGCCGTTGTCGGCTGCCACCGCGCGGAACTTCAGGCCGAAGCGGGTGAAGATCTTCACGTAGGCGTCGAACATGGTCTGGTACGAGACCTGCATGCCCTCGACGTCGCGGTCGAAGGAATAGGCATCCTTCATGGTGAATTCGCGGCCGCGCATCAGGCCGAAGCGCGGACGGCGCTCGTCGCGGAACTTGGTCTGGACGTGATAGAAGTTCACCGGCAGCTGGCGATAGCTCTTGATCTCGGTGCGCACCACGTCGGTCACGACTTCTTCCGAGGTCGGCTGCAGGGCGAAGTCGCGGCCATGGCGGTCCTTGAGGCGCAGCAGTTCAGGCCCCATCTTGTCCCAGCGGCCCGTCTCTTGCCACAGTTCGGCCGGCTGTACCAGCGGCATCAGCAGCTCGATGCCGCCGGCCTTGTTCATTTCTTCACGGATGATGGCCTCGACCTTGCGGATCACACGCAGGCCCAGCGGCATGTAGGTGTAGATGCCGGAGCCGAGGCGCTTGATCATCCCGGCCCGCATCATCAGCTTGTGGCTGACGATCTCGGCGTCGGAAGGCGCTTCTTTGAGCGTTGAAATAAAAAATCGAGAGGCACGCATATCGATGAATTCTTTTTAAAAAGAGAGGGTTATAATCGACCTAATTTTAAAGGATTAGCTGGCCGATGCATCCAATCTTTATACAAATGGCTCTGAAAGAAGTGGTGCATGCCGTTGTTCCGACGCGAGTTAACGGCAGAGGCACCTGAGCTGTAAGTAAAAATACAAGAGACAAGAGCAGAAGCTGGCAGAAAGTTTCGAGGTGAATCATGCTCGATCGTGAAGGGTTTCGACCCAACGTCGGCATCATCCTGCTGAACGCCAACAACGAGGTGTGGTGGGGCAAACGGGTGCGCGAGCACTCGTGGCAGTTTCCGCAAGGGGGTATCAAATACGGCGAGACGCCGGAACAGGCGATGTACCGCGAGCTCGAGGAAGAGATCGGCCTGCGCCAGGAGCACGTCAAGATCGTGGGTCGCACCCGCGACTGGCTGCGCTATGAGGTGCCGGATCACTTCATCAAGCGCGAAGTGCGTGGTCACTATCGTGGCCAGAAGCAGATCTGGTTCCTGTTGCGCATGGTCGCCCGCGACAATGACGTCAACTTGCGCCTGACCGACCATCCCGAGTTCGATGCCTGGCGCTGGCACGACTACTGGGTGCCGCTGGACGTGGTCATCGAGTTCAAGCGCGATGTCTACCAGCGCGCGCTGCAGGAACTGTCGCGCTTCCTCACCTGGCCGTCCAGCGGCCAGGGCGAACGCCGCCACGGCTCGCGCTACCTGCGCCAGCCGCACGAGCGGCGCGGCCAGGACCGCGGCAATGGCGGCAGCGGCGGCAACGCAGGAAATGCCGGCGGCGGCCAGCCGGGCAACAGGCAGTCCGCCAACGCCAGCAACAAGGCGGTGGTTGCTGCCAGCAAGGCGATCGCCGAGGCGTCGGGAAGTGCTCAATTGGTGCTTGCGCGCGACAAAGAGTAATCAAAAGTAGCGCAAAAGCAACAACTCAGAAGGCAAGTGTGTCGTTCCATCGGCGCACTTGCCTTTTTGCATTTTTTTGCTTGCAATGTTTACAAGCCTGCGCAGTAGAATCAACAGCATTACTCCTGCACAGAAAGACAACGATGATGCCGCCGAAACGTGCCCTGCTGCCGCTGGCCTGCGTACTACTCCTGAACCCGCTTGCCCACGCCGACGAGGCGCCACGCTGCACCTATGTCGAGGTCGCCGACATGCCGCTCAAGTATGTCGGCCAGGGCCTGGTGCCGGCGGTCGACGGCGTGATCGACGGCGCGCCCGCGGTCATGCTGGTCGACACCGGCGCCTTCGACACCCAGCTGACCATGAACGCCGTCGCCAAGCGCGACCTGGTCATGCACATGACGGGACGCTACGTCGAAGGCATCGGCGGCAGCTCGCGGCTGTACGCGGCGCGCATCGGCGAATTCGCGATCGGCCCGGTGAAGAGTGTCAGGAAGCGCCTGGACCTGTACGTGATCGGCGAAACCAGCTTCACGCCGGCCTTCGACGCCCTGGTCGGCGCGCCCTTCCTGCTGCAGGCCGACATGGAATTCGACCTGCGCGCCAAGCACATGAAGTTCTTCCGCCCGCAGAACTGCAGCCGCGACACCCCGCTCAACTACTGGAAAGAGGAAACAGTCGTCCTGCCCTTCGAGTTCAGCCGCAGCGACAGCCCGAATCCGCACTTCACGGTGCTCGTCAACGGCAAGGAGATGGATGCCATGATCGATACCGGCGCGGCCAACAGCTTCCTGACCCTGAGGGGCGCCAAGAAGCTCGGGATCGACGTCAAGGGCGCGGACGTGACGCGGCTGGGCGACACCGGCGGCGTCGGCTCGGACCGCGCCTCGCACTGGACCGCGCCGATCAAGTCGGTGCAGATCGGCGGCGAGACCATCGGCGGCGCGGAACTCAGCATCGTCGACGTCCAGAGCCAGCTCGAGGCCGAACTCCTGCTGGGCCAGGATTTCCTGCGTGCCCACCGCGTGCTGTTCGCGATGAGCCAGCGCAAGCTCTACATCGCCTACCTCGGCGGCGACGTGTTCTCGCGCCGCACCGGCCTCGAGCCGTGGATGCTGCAGGAGGCCGACGGCGGCAATGCCGACGCCCAGTACGCGCTGGCTTATATGCTCAACACCGGCCGCGGCGCCCCGCGCGACCCGAAACAGGCCCAGGCCTGGCTGGAAAAGGCCGCCGCGGCCGGCCAGCCGAACGCCAACCTCAATCTCGGACGCCAGCAGATGCTGCACGGGAAAGTCGACGAGGCGATCCCGAAGCTGCGCGCGGCCCTCGACCAGCTGCCGGCCGAGCGCCTCGGCCCGCTGTGGCTGTACAACGCCCGCGTGCGCAAGGGCCAGGCCGAGCTGGCGAAGACCGAACTGGCCGCCAGCGTGAAAAAGCAGCGCAACGACGACTGGCCGGCGCCGATCGCCGACTTCTACCTGGGTAAACTCGACGAGGCCGGCCTGCTCGACATCGCCGCCAAGGACAAGCAGGCCGCGCACGCGCGCACCTGCATGGCGACCTCCTACATGGCCGAATGGCATGCCGCGCGCGAGGAAAAGCCGCAGGCCGAGGCGCTGCTGGCGAAACTGCATGCCGAGTGCCGCCCGGCGAAACCGGCGGCGCCGGCTGCAGCGGCGCCGGCGCCAAGCGCCGCTCCCTGAGCCGGTCAACGCGGAAAAAGCAGGCGCGCTACAATGGCGCCTGCTTTCCTTTCTGCGACCCCACCATGTTCACCCCCTCCTCCAACGATGTGCGCCGCTTCTTCTGCGAAGCCTGGCGCAAGCGCCGCGCCGGCGAAATCCTGACCCCGATGGATGCGATCGCGGCCGACTGGATCGACCAGCACCCCGAATACCACGACGCGCTGATGGATGCCGACGAAGCCGTGGCGCGCGACTACTCGGTCGAAGGCGGCCAGCCGAATCCCTTCCTGCACCTGTCGATGCACCTGTCGATCGCCGAACAGGTCTCGATCGACCAGCCGCGCGGCATCAAGGCCGCCCACGATGCCCTGGCCGCCCGCATTGGCGAGCACGACGCGCACCACGAAATCATGGAGTGTCTGGGCGAGATGATGTGGACCTCGCAGCGCAGCGGGCTGCCGCCGGATGCGGAAGCCTATATCGACTGCGTGCGCCGCAGGGTCCGTTAATCAATCCAGCTTGTCGTCGGCCACGCGGTAGCGCGGGTCTTCCGGCAGGCTGACTTCGATCATGTCCCTGGCGCGCTCCAGCAGCGAGCGGCAGTCGGGACTCAAATGCCGCAGGTGCAGGCGCTTGCCGGCGCTCCGATAGCGCTCGGCCAGCGCGTCGATCGCCTGGATCGCCGAATGGTCGGCCACGCGCGCGCGGCGGAATTCGACCACCACGTCCTGCGGATCATCCTTCGGCGCGAACAGCTCCTGGAAGCCGGCGCTCGATGCGAAGAACAGCGTGCCTTCCAGTTCGTAGACTTTCCAGCCCTGCGCATCGACGCCGGTCGACACGCGGATCTGCTTCGCATGCTGCCAGGCGAACACCAGCGCCGACACGATCACGCCGACCACCACGGCCATCGCCAGGTTGAAGGCCAGGGTCACGCCGGCCACCAGCACCACCACCAGCGTATCGGCGCGCGGCACTTTGCCGAACAGGCGGAAGGTGCCCCACTCGAAGGTCTTCTCGCACACCACGAACATCACGCCCACCAGCGCCGCCAGCGGAATCTGCTCGATGATGCCCGATCCAGACAAGATGAACGACAGCAGGAACAGCGAGGCCGCGATGCCCGACAGCCGGCTGCGGGCGCCGTTGCCGATGTTGATCATGCTCTGGCCGATCATGGCGCAGCCGCCCATGCCGCCGAACAGCGCGGTGACGATATTCGCCGCGCCCTGGGCCATGCTCTCGCGGTTCGGCTGGCCGCGGGTATCGGTGATCTCGTCGATCAGGGTCAGGGTCAGCAGGGTCTCGATCAGGCCGACGCCGGCCAGCACCAGCGAGTAAGGGAAGACGATCTTCAAGGTCTCCAGGCTGAACGGCACGTCGGGCACGTGGAAGCTGGGCAGGCCGCCGGCGATCGAACCGAGTTCGCCGACGGTCTTGGTCTGGATGCCGGCAAAGTGGGCCAGCAGCGCCACCGCCAGGATGCCGGCCAGGGTGGCCGGCACCGCCTTCGTGATCTTCGGCGTGACGTAGATGATCGCCATCGTCAGCGCGACGAGGCCGAGCATGGTCCACAGCTGCGGTCCGCTCATCCAGCCGCCGCCAACCTTGAAATGCTCGAACTGGGCCACGAAGATCACGATCGCCAGGCCGTTCACGAAACCCAGCATGACCGGATGCGGCACCATGCGGATGAATTTGCCGAGCCGGGCCAGCGCGAACAGGATCTGCAGCACGCCCATCAGGACGATGGCGGCGAACAGGTATTGCACGCCGTGCTGGACGACCAGCGCGACCATGACCACCGCCAGCGCGCCGGCGGCGCCGGAGATCATGCCGGGACGGCCGCCGAAGCTCGATGTAATGAAGGACACCAGCACGGCGGCGTACAGGCCGGTCAGCGGCGAGACGTGGGCCACCAGCGCAAAGGCGATGGCTTCGGGGACCAGGGCCAGGGCGACCGTCAGGCCGCTCAGCAGGTTGGTCTTGATGTGGGAAGGCGATACGTTGGACAAAGCGGCAGCTCCAAAAAACAAGGTCCGCCGGCGCAGGCCGGCGGACCACAGAGGCCGCTATTTTACTTGGAAGCGCTTGTTTGCGAGCTTGCTTGCGAGCTTACTTGCGAACGACCAGCGGACCCGGCAGGCTTTGCAGGTAGGCGGCGATGTCGGCCTTGTCGCGGTCCGACAGCGGCTGGGCCATGCCGGCCATGATCGGATTGTTACGGCCGTTCATGACCTTGTCGCCGCGCTGGTAGGCGGTCAGCGCATGCACCAGATAGTCGGCGTGCTGGCCGGCCAGCTTCGGATAGCTCGGATCGATCGGGCTCTTGTAGTCGGCGCCGTGGCAGGAGGCGCAGTTGTATTTCTTGGCCAGTTCGGCGCCGCGCGCGGTGTCGCCGCTGGCGAAGGCGGACGCGGACACCATCAGTGCCGCGGTGCAGGACAGGGCTAGGATCAGTTTATTCATGGCGTCCCCGGCTCATTTGGTGGGCGTGGCCGCCGACTGCTGCGCGTAGTAGGCGGCGATGTCGGCGATGTCCTGGTCCGACAGCACCTTGGCGGTCGGCGTCATTTGCGGATGCTTGCGGTCGCCCTTCTTGTAGGCTTGCAGCGCGGCTTCGATGTATTTGGCGGACTGGCCGCCGATCATCGGCACCTGGTAGACCTCGGGGAAGGCGGTCTTGTACTCGGGGATCCCATGGCAGCCGATACATTGCTCGATCTTGTTCGGTGCGGCTTTCGGGTTGGCGACGATCTCTGCCGCGCCGGCTGCACTGGCCAACATGGCTCCGGCGGCGGCAAGCAACAGTACAGCTAATGGTTTTCTCATGATTGCACAATCGTTTGGTTGAATTGTATACCGCAACTGCTCAAAAACTTAGCAAATGTACTACGAATAGCCGATTCTATATGAAGAACATGGCTCAGTCTACAAAGCAACAATTCAGCGGTGACGATGCAACTGTCATATACTCGATGTCACTTCCCCATCACCGTGAACGTCCCATGCACGCATCCCAACGTTTCGAAGGCAGCGACAACTACGTTGCCACCGATGACCTGAAACTGGCCGTGAACGCCGCCCTCACCCTGGCCCGCCCGCTGCTGATCAAGGGCGAGCCCGGCACCGGCAAGACCATGCTGGCCGAAGAAGTGGCGGCGGCGCTCGACATGCCGCTGCTGCAGTGGCACATCAAATCGACCACCAAGGCGCAGCAGGGCCTGTACGAATACGACGCCGTCTCGCGCCTGCGCGATTCGCAACTGGGCGACGAGCGCGTGCGCGACATCCACAACTACATCGTCAAGGGCGTGCTGTGGCAGGCCTTCACGGCGCCCGAGCCGGTGGTGCTGCTGATCGACGAGATCGACAAGGCCGACATCGAATTCCCGAACGACCTGCTGCGCGAGCTGGACCGCATGGAGTTCTACGTCTACGAGACGCGCGAGATGGTGGTGGCGAAGCACCGCCCGCTGGTGATCATCACCTCGAACAACGAGAAGGAACTGCCGGACGCCTTCCTGCGCCGCTGCTTCTTCCACTACATCAAATTCCCGGACCGCGAGACGATGGCGGAGATCGTCAAGGTCCACTACCCGAAGCTGAAGCAGGAACTGCTGGCCGCCGCGCTGGAGAACTTCTACCAGCTGCGCGAGGTGGCGGGCCTGAAGAAGAAGCCGTCGACCTCCGAATTCCTCGACTGGCTCAAGCTGCTGCTGGCCGAGGACATCCCGGTCGAGGCCCTGCGCAGCGGGGACTCCCGGACCATCGTGCCGCCGCTGCACGGCGCGCTCCTGAAGAACGAGCAGGACGTCCACCTGTTCGAGCGCCTGGTGGCGATGGCGAGGCACAACCGATGATCCGCGTCGATCCTGCCACCCTCGAATTCAACGGCGTGCGGCTGGAACCGCTGGCCCTGCACCACGCCGACGGCCTGCGCGCCGCCGCCGCGGACGGAGAGTTGTGGAACCTGCGCATCACCTCGGTGCCGGCGCCGGACGAGACGGAGCACTACATCCGCACCGCGCTGGAGATGGACAACCGGCGCGCCTTCGCCGTGATCGACGTGCCGACCGGTGCCGTGATCGGCTCGACCAGCTACCACGACATCGTCCCGGCCATCGATCGCGTCGAGATCGGCTACACCTGGTATGCGAAAAGCCGCCAGCGCAGCCACGTCAACACCAGCTGCAAACTGCTGCTGCTCTCGCACGCCTTCGACACGCTCGGCTGCTTCGTCGTCGGCCTGCGCACCGATAACTTCAACCACGCCTCGCAGGCGGCGATCGAGCGCCTCGGTGCGAAGAAGGATGGCGTGCTGCGCCACCACGGCCTACGGCGCGACGGCACCGTGCGCGACACCGTCATGTACAGCATCCTGCGCGGCGAGTGGCCCGAGATCAAGTCGCAGCTGCACTACCGGTTGAGCAGGCATGCTGATTGATTTCTTCTTCACCCTGCGTGACGCCAGGGTGCCGGTCACGATCAAGGAATTCCTGACGCTGCTCGAAGCGCTGGAAAAGCAGGTGATCGCGCCCTCGCTCGACGAGTTCTATTACCTGTCGCGCCTGGTGCTGGTGAAGGATGAAGCCCATTTCGACAAGTTCGACAAGGCCTTCGGCGCCTACTTCAAGGGCATCGAGACGGTGTTCGACACGAAAGCCGACATCCCGCTTGACTGGCTGATCAAACGCCTGGAGCGCGAGCTGACGCCGGAGCAGAAGGCCGAGCTGCAGAAGCTCGGCTACGACAAGCTGATGTCGCGCCTGGCCGAGCTGCTGAAAGAACAGAAGGAACGCCACGAGGGCGGGAACAAGTGGATAGGCACCGGCGGCACCTCCCCCTTCGGCAATGGCGGCACCAATCCGGAAGGGATCCGCATCGGCGGCAAAAGCAGGAACCGCACCGCCGTGAAAGTGTGGGAACAGCGCGAGTACAAGGACTACGACGGCGAGCGCGAGCTGGGCGTCCGCAACATCAAGGTGGCACTGCGCCGCCTGCGACGCTTCGCCCGCCTAGGTGCCGCCGAAGAACTGGCGCTGGACGACACGATCCGCTCGACCGCCAACAACGCCGGCTGGCTCGACATCAAGATGCAGCCCGAGCGCAAGAACCGCATCAAGGTGCTGATGCTGCTGGACGTCGGCGGTACCATGGACGACCACATCGAGCGCACCGAGGAACTGTTCTCGGCGGCGAAGACCGAATTCAAGAACATGGAGTTCTTCTACTTCCACAACTGCGTCTACGACTACCTGTGGAAGAACAACCGGCGCCGCAGCTCGGAACGCTTCCCGACCTGGGAAGTGCTGCGCAAATACCCGCCCGATACCCGCGTGATCTTCGTCGGCGACGCCACCATGAGCCCCTACGAGGTGCTGGCCCCGGGCGGCTCGGTCGAATACAACAACGAGGAAGCGGGCGCCGAATGGCTGGCGCGCTTCTGCAACGCCTTCCCGAAATTCGCCTGGCTGAATCCGGAGCCGGAAAGCCTGTGGCAGTACCGGCAGTCGATTGCCGTCATCAGGCAGATCATGAATAACCGGATGTTTCCGGTGACGATAGATGGGCTGGAGCGGGCGATGCGCCTGCTGAGCAAATAAGGTTCGTGGGCACGGTGTGCCCACCCTACGTTATCAATGCCCGTAGGGTGGGCTCCCCGAGCCCACGCGAATATCAACCATTGCGCGTTTGAAGCGAGTTCCGCACGATCATCAAGCCCACGACATCGATCCACGCATGCACCAGCATCGAGGCCAGCAGGCCGACGCGCTGGAACACGAAGCCCAGCACCACGCTGCCGACGAACACGCTGGCCGCCTGCGCCAGGGTGGCGCCATCCAGCTTGCGGAAGCGGTACACCGGCACGTGCGTGACCAGGAACAGCAGCGAGACGATCCATACGCCCAGCAGCGGCTGCAGGGCCGCGCGGAACAGCATCTCTTCGCCGATGGCGGCGGCGATGCTGATCCACAGCGGATTCAGGCCGCTCAGGTCGAGCTTCGCATAGCTCTCGATGGTGCGGGCGCTGGAGGCCGAGTTGGCGGTCACGCGGAACAGCAGCCAGGACACACCGGCGGCGAACAGCGCCAGCACCTGGCCGACCAGCAGCTGGGTCAGCGGCCCAAGCGGACGGCTGAACAGTTCCAGCGGATGCGGCTGGCCGAACCAGATGATGGGAGCGGCGACCAGGCAGAAAACCAGGCAGGTCAGCAATTGGGAAGCGAGGCGGATCGGGGCGCGCGGCGCAGTCTGTGGAGCTTGGGTCATCCCGCCATTCTAGCGCAGGGCAGCGGGCCGCCCTTCAGGGCCGATCGCCAGGGCCGCATACCACGCCGCATACGGCGTGTTCGCCACCCTCCTGCGATTCAAGTCCGGGGCGCCGTCCGTCCACCACACGGGTCCGCGTTCGCCGAGCGCGCGCTTGGCCTCGTCGACCGCGGCGCGCGCGTTGCGCTCCGCTTCCGTATCGCCGGCCTTTTTTGCGACGCCGACCTGGCGGCGCGCCTTCATCAGCCTGTCGACCCATGCCTGCCTGGCTTCCGGCGCGAGCGCGGGATTGCTCATGCGCCAAAGCCGGCCATCGACGACGAAATAGCGGCCATCCGGCGTCACGGGATATTGTCGGGAACTGGGCATGGACTTACTCTAGCATGTCGAATCCGCCAGGCCCCGTTCGTCGTACCATCAGAGGGATGTCCTCTGCCACCAACGATAAGGAAGCGATCATGTCCACCAACACCGTCGAGCTGCACCGTGTCCTGAAATCCAGCGCCGACCGCGTCTACCGCGCCTTCACCACCGCCGCCGCCTTCGCCAAATGGCTGCCGCCGCATGGCTTCGTCGGCACCGTCCACGAGATGGACAGCCGGGTCGGCGGCCGCTACCGCATGTCCTTCACCAATTTCACCACCGGCCACAGCCATTCCTTCGGCGGCGAATACCTGGAACTCGAGCCGGGCCAGCGCCTGCGCTACTCGGCCGAATTCGACGACCCGAACCTGCCCGGCCGGATGCAGACCACGGTGCAGCTGCGCGAAGTGTTCTGCGGCGTCGAGCTCAGGATCCGGCAGGAAGGGATTCCGGCCGTGATTCCGGCGGAGGCCTGCTACCTGGGCTGGCAGGAGTCGCTGGAATTGCTGGCGAAGCTGGTCGAGGCCGAGATCAGGGATTGAACCGGCGGGCCGCGCTATGATACGGGCCTTCCCTCATCAAAGGAGACACCCATGCTGAATCACGTGATGGTCGGCTCGAACGACCTGGAACGCTCGAAACGCTTCTACGATGCCGTGCTCGGCACGCTCGGGGCCGGCGAGCCGTTCCGCGATACCAACACCAGCGGCCACACGCGGCTCTTCTACCGCCACAATGGCAGCACATTTTGCATCACGGAGCCCATCAACGGCGAGGACGCCACCTTTGCCAACGGCGGCACCATCGGCTTCAAATGCGATTCGCCGGAACAGGTGCAGAAGTTCCACGATACCGCGGTCGCGCTGGGCGGTACCTCGATCGAAGAGCCGCCGGGCCTGCGCGAAGGCAGCATCGGGAAAATGTACCTCGCCTACGTCCGCGATCCCGACGGCCACAAGCTCTGCGCCATCTATCGTCCTAAGTAAGCGAGGGTACTTGCCCGCGGTCGTGCAAGCCGTAGTCGCGCACGACCTCGGCCACGCGCAGGCGGTAGCCGCGGAACATGCCCTGCCGTCCGCGCGCCTGCGCTTTCCGGTGCGCGGCCTGGGTGCGCCAGCGCCTCACCGCCTCTTCGTCGCGCCAGAACGACAGCGACAGCAGCCTGCCCGGCCGGCTCAAAGATTCGAAGCGCTCCACCGAAATGAAGCCGTCGATGGCCTCCAGCCCGGCGCGCAGCGCTGCCGCGGTATCGAGATATTCCTGGCGGTGCGCCGGGTCCGGCTCGACTTCGAAGATCACGGCGATCATCGCTGCGGCTCCGGCCGGAAAGTCCCTTCCACCAGTTCGGTGAAGGTCCGTTCCTCGCGCAGGATGAACCGGCTTTCGCGTGCGAAAGCGAAGTTGGCGCATGCTTCCTCATCCTGTCGCAGGCGGGCGCGATAGGCTTCGTAGGCGGCCAGGCTGTCGAAACCGACCAGGCCCCAGGCCTCGTAGTTCGTGCCCTCGTGCGGCAGGAAGTAGCCGAGCAGGCGTCCGCCCAGGCGCGGAATGATGCGGCCCCAATTTTCCGCGTAGCGACGGAAAGCCTCTTTCTGGATGGAGTCGATTTCGTAACGGATGAAGCAGGTAATCATTTGGTCTCCCTCGTCATGGATGAAAGCACTGTAGTCCTTTGCCATGTGCGGATGCTTCGGTTAGCATCGAAGCATGAGGGACGGACCGAACATCACGAATATCGCCGCCATGATCGGCGACCATGCGCGCGCCGAAGTGCTCACGGTCCTGATGAGCGGCATGGCGCTGACCGCAACCGAACTGGCGGACGCCGCCGGCGTCACGCGCCAGACCATCAGCGCCCACCTGGCCAAGCTGCAGGATGCCGGCCTGCTGTCCGTCGAGGCGCAGGGCCGGCACCGCTACTTCCGCATCGCCGATGCCGAGGTCGCGCACTTGCTGGAATCGCTGATGGGCGTGGCCTTCGGCACCGGTGCCGTGCGGGTGCGTTCCAGTCCGCGCGAACCGGCGCTGCGCAAGGCCAGGGTCTGCTATGACCACCTGGCCGGCGAACTGGGCGTGTTGATGTACGAGCGCCTGGCGCAGCGCGGCGCATTTGCACTCGGCGCCGATGGCATCAATCTGACCGATGCGGGCCGCGGCGCGGTGGGGGCCCTCGACATCGATCCCGACAAACTGCCGGCATCGCGCCGCCCCTTTTGCCGCACCTGCCTGGACTGGAGCGAACGCCGCCATCACCTGGCCGGCCAGCTCGGCACGCAACTCCTCGACCGCTTCCAGCAACTGGGCTGGGCCAGGCGCGTGCCGGACTCGCGCGTGCTGGCTTTTACGCCGGACGGCGAAGCGGCCTTGCGCGCCTGGCTGGAATGAACGCTCGCCGGTTCAGGTAGCCGGCGCCGGCGTCTTGAACATTCCCGGGCGCAGGATGCGCGACAACAGCGGCCGCCTGGCTGGCGCCGGCATGCGGCTGTCGACCAGGTCTTCCCATTTCACCCGCAGCTGCTCGCAAGTGGCGCGCAGCACCGGCTCGGCATCCGGCAAGCGCGCCAGGGCGTCGAGGTGACGCTCGATCACGGCGGCCAGCTTGACGCAGGGGCCTTCGTCGTCGGGATTGCGCGGGTCGCCGGGCCGGCAGGCTGCGGCGCTGCGTATCGTGTACTGGGACATCAGGTGCAGCAAGGCCGCGATCAAGAGGGCGTGGCGGGTGCTGGGGGTGCCGGATGCGGGGGTGTCGTCCAGGAAATCGTCGTCCATTGGGCCTCCTTGGCTTTATGAGAATGATTCTCATTTAGATTATGGAGGTAGTTTGACGGCCGTGCAAGCGGAACATGCAGCCGGTGTCGTCAAAGCCGCGTCTCCCGCGCAGCCCGCAAGAACTCATCCAGCACCGGCGTGCAATCCAGCAGCTCCGTCCCCTTCGCCCGGTGGAATTCCGGATGCCACTGCAGCCCCATCACGAAGGGTGCGCGCTGGTAGCGGATCGCTTCGACGATGCCGTCCGGGTCCGACATCGCCTCGACGTGGATGTCGCGGCCCAGGTCCTTGACGGCCTGGTGGTGGATGGAGTTCACGATCGGGCGCTTCTGGTCGGGGAACATCTTGCCGAGCGAAGAGCCGTGCGGGAAGACGATGGCGTGGCGGTGGGCGTCGTAGTCTTCGTGCACGTGCGCCAGGGCGTCGGGGACGTTGGTGGCGACGTCCTGGTAGAGGGTGCCGCCGAAGGCGACGTTGATCAGCTGGCAACCGCGGCAGATGCCCAGCACCGGCTTGCCGGCGTCGACGAACTCGTGCAGCAGTTCCAGTTCGTACACGTCGCGCGCGCGGTCGCCGTTCCATTCGGGCCTGGTGGGCGACTCGGCATAGGTCATCGGCGAGACGTCCGCCCCGCCCTGCAGCACCAGCCCGTCCAGGTGGCGCGCGTAATGGCGCATGGTGATGTTGCTGGGATGGAGCAAACCGCCGGTGTTCACCGTCGGCACCATGAAGACCAGCACGTCGCGCGACATCACCCATTGCGCGATCGATTCTTCAAGGTATTGCAGGTTCTTGCTGCGCAGACCGACGGCGCCCGGTTCCGGATGGAAGATGCGGGCGGATACGCCGATGCGCAGGGTGCGGTGCATGAAGTCGCGGCTGAAGCGGTCGCTGAGGGCACGCCAGCGCGAGCGCAGCACGCGGCCGGCCAGGTTCAGGGGCGTATCGCCCTGCCGCAGGTAGCGCGACGCATTTCCCGACGCGCGCCGGTCAGGCACGCGCGGCGGCCCCGCAGTTTCACGGTTTTCATTGTCCTCTACCATGAAACTACTATAGCCCTGCCATGGGCGCGCACGATTCCCATTTACAGAATCTCACATCCAGCACTTGCAAACTTCGGCCCGACAGGCAAAAATACTGTGTTTCCATACAGTGTTGCATTAGCCACTCTTCCCAAAAAGCGCGTAAGCACCGACACTGGCGCCTTTTGCCGCGTCGTTTGGCGTTCTCATTTCCGCCCGACAAGATAGAATGCGCAGGCATTCGACATACAACTATCCAGCATGGCCACCAAGAAAACTGCAACCGACTACAGCGAATCATCCATCCGGGTCCTGAAGGGACTGGAGCCCGTCAAGCAGCGTCCGGGCATGTACACGCGCACCGAGAACCCGCTGCACATCATCCAGGAAGTGATCGACAACGCCTCGGACGAGGCGCTCGGTGGTCACTGCAAGAACATCGCCGTGACGGTGAACACGGACGGCTCGATCACGGTCGAGGACGACGGCCGCGGCATCCCGGTCGGCATCCACCCCGAGGAAGGCGTCTCCACCGTCGAGATCGTGTTTACGCGCCTGCACGCGGGCGGCAAGTTCGACAAGGGTTCGGGCGGCGCCTACGCCTTCTCGGGCGGCCTGCACGGCGTCGGCGTGTCGGTGACCAATGCGCTGTCGAAGCGCCTCGAGATCACCGTCTGGCGCAAGGACGAGCAAGGCAACGGCGTGCACCAGCTGGCCTTCGAACACGGCGACGTGGTCGAGCCGCTGAGCTCCAACCCGCCCGAGCGCGGCGGCAAGAAGAACGGCACCCGCGTCACTGCCTGGCCGGACGGCAAATACTTCGACTCTCCGAACATCCCGATGGCCGAGCTGCAGCGCCTGCTGCGTTCGAAGGCCGTGCTGCTGCCGGGCGTCACCGTCACCCTCACCAACGAAAAGACCGGCGATACGCAAACCTGGCGCTATGACGAAGGCCTGCGCGGCTACCTGACCGAAGCGCTGGCCCAGACCGTGGGCCAGGGCCAGACCGTGATCCCGCTGTTCGAAGGCGCGCAATACGCGGCAGCCGGCGATGAAGGTTTCGCGGAAGGCGAAGGCGCGGCCTGGGTCGTGGCCTGGACCGAGGAAGGCGCCGTGGTGCGCGAATCCTATGTCAACCTGATCCCGACGGTCAGCGGCGGCACCCACGAATCCGGCCTGCGCGACGGCCTGTTCGGCGCCGTGAAGAGCTTCGTCGAGATGCACTCGCTGCTGCCGAAGGGCGTCAAGCTGCTGCCGGAAGACGTGTTCGCGCGCGTCTCGTTCGTGCTGTCGGCGAAGGTGCTGGATCCGCAGTTCCAGGGCCAGACCAAGGAGCGCCTGAACTCGCGCGACGCCGTGAAACTGGTGTCGACCTTCACCCGCCCGCCGCTCGAACTGTGGCTGAACCAGCACGTCGACTACGGCAAGAAGCTGGCCGAACTGGTCATCAAGCAGGCGCAATCCCGCCTGCGTTCGCTGCAGAAGGTCGAGAAGAAGAAGTCCTCGGGCGTGGCGGTCCTGCCGGGCAAGCTGACCGATTGCGAATCGACCGACATCACCCGCAACGAACTGTTCCTGGTCGAGGGCGACTCGGCGGGCGGCTCGGCCAAGATGGGCCGCGACAAGGAATTCCAGGCCATCCTGCCGCTGCGCGGCAAGGTGCTGAACACCTGGGAGACCGACCGCGACCGCCTGTTCGCCAACAACGAAATCCACGACATCGCGGTGGCGATCGGCGTCGACCCGCACAGCGCGGACGACAATCCCGACCTGTCCGGCCTGCGCTACGGGAAGATCTGCATCCTCTCCGATGCGGACGTCGACGGTTCGCACATCCAGGTGCTGCTGCTGACCTTGTTCTTCAAGCACTTCCCGGCCCTGTTCAAGAACGGCCACGTGTGTGTCGCGCGGCCGCCGCTGTACCGTGTCGACGTGCCGGCGCGCGGCAAAAAGCCGATCCAGAAGCTGTACGCGCTGGACGACGGCGAACTGCTGGCGATCGAGGACAAGCTCAAGAAGGAAGGCCTGAAGGAAGGCGTGTGGAGCATCTCCCGCTTCAAGGGCCTGGGCGAGATGAACGCCGAACAGCTGTGGGAAACCACGATGAACCCGGATACCCGCCGCCTGCTGCCGGTGGCCTTCGGCGACTACAACCTGGCCGAATCGTCGGCGCGCTTCAATATGCTGATGGGTAAAGGCGAAGCCGCCGCCCGCCGCGCATGGCTGGAAGAGCACGGGAATGAAACCGAGGCGGATATCTGATGCGCACGTAAGGCGTGGGCACGGCGTGCCCACCCTACGTAGGGTGGGCGGCCTCCGCCCACGCATGAACGCCGAACGAAACGAACAAACAAAATGACCCAAGCAAGCCTTTTTGAACAAGTGAACCCACCCGACGGTGGCGGCGGCGACGACGCCGAAACGCTCACCCTTTCCACTTTCGCCGAGCGCGCCTACCTGGACTACGCGGTCTCGGTCGTCAAGGGCCGCGCGCTGCCGGACGTGTCCGACGGCCAGAAGCCGGTCCAGCGCCGCATCCTCTACTCGATGAACGAGCTGGGTCTGGGCCCGACGGCGAAGCCGCGCAAATCGGCGACCGTGGTCGGCGACGTGCTCGGTAAGCTCCACCCGCACGGCGACCAGTCCGTGTACGACGCGCTGGTGCGCATGGCCCAGGACTTCTCGCTGCGCTATCCGCTGATCGACGGCCAGGGCAACTTCGGCTCGCGCGACGGCGACGGCGCGGCGGCAATGCGCTACACCGAAGCGCGCCTGACGCCGGTATCGCGCCTGCTGCTCGACGAGATCGACATGGGCACGGTCGACTTCCAGCCGAACTACGACGGCTCCAGCGAAGAGCCGCGCACCCTGCCGGCCCGCCTGCCGATGCTGCTGCTGAACGGCGCCTCCGGTATCGCGGTCGGCATGGCCACCGAGATCCCTTCGCACAACCTGCGCGAAGTGGCGGCGGCGGCGGTGGCGATGATCCGCAACCCGAAGATCACGCATGCCGAGCTGATGACGCTGGTACAGGGCCCCGACTACCCGGGCGGCGCCCAGATCATCACCCCGGCCTCGAACATCGCCGACATCTACACCAACGGCCGCGGCTCGCTGAAGGTACGCGCACGCTGGAAGATCGAGGAACTGGCGCGCGGCCAGTGGCAGGCGGTCGTCACCGAACTGCCGCCGGGCGTGTCTTCGCAGCGCGTGCTGGAAGAGATCGAAGAACTGACGAACCCGAAGATCAAGGTCGGCAAGAAGACCCTGCTGCCCGAGCAGCTGGCGCTGAAGCAGACCATCCTCGGCGCGCTGGATGCCGTGCGCGACGAATCGGGCCGCGAGGCCCCGGTGCGCCTGGTGTTCGAGCCGAAGTCGAAGAACCAGGACCAGGCCGAGTTCATGCTGATGCTGCTGGCGCATACCTCGCTGGAGACCTCGGCCCCGATCAACCTGGTGATGATCGGCGGCGACGGTCGTCCGCGCCAGAAAGGCCTGACCGAGATCCTGCAGGAGTGGATCGACTACCGCTTCGTGACGGTGCGCCGCCGGACCGAGTTCAAGCTCGGCAAGGTCAACGACCGCATCCACATCCTGGAAGGCCGCGAGACCGTCCTGCTGAACATCGACGAAGTCATCGCCATCATCCGCAACTCGGACGAGCCGAAGGCCGCGCTGATCGAGCGCTTCCGCCTGTCGGAGCGCCAGGCCGAGGACATCCTCGAGATCCGCCTGCGCCAGCTGGCGCGCCTGGAAGCGATCAAGATCCAGCAGGAGCTGGCCGAGCTGCGTGGCGAGAAGGAAAAGCTGGAAGACATCCTGAATAATCCGTCTTCCATGAAGCGCCTGATCATCCGCGAGATCGAAGCCGACTCGAAACAGTACGGCGACGACCGCCGCACCCTGATCGAGGAAGCGCAGAAGGCGGTGGCCGAACAGAAGATCGTCGACGAGCCGGTGACGGTGATCGTCTCCGAAAAAGGCTGGGTGCGCGCGCGCACCGGCATCGGCCACGATCCGGCGCAGTTCACCTTCAAGGCCGGCGACTCGCTCGGCTACGCCTTCGAATGCCGCACCGTCGACAACCTGCTGTGCATCGGCGACAACGGCAAGGCCTATTCGGTGCCGGTGGCGGCGCTGCCGGGTGCGCGCGGCGACGGCGTGCCGATCACGACCCTGGTCGACCTGTCGGGCGGCGGACGCATCCTCTACTACTTCGCGGGCAATGCCGAGACGCGCCTGCTGCTGTCGACCACCGCGGGCTTCGGCTTCATCGCCAAGGCCGGCGACATGGCGACCCGGCTGAAGGGCGGCAAGTCCTTCATCACGCTGGACGACGGCGCCGTGCCGCTGGCCCCGCGCGTGGTGCCGGATACCGCCGGCGCGGTGGCCTGCCTGTCCGAGAAGGGCCGCGTGCTGGTGTTCGGCATCGACGAGATGAAGGTGCTGACCAACGGCGGCCGCGGCGTGACCCTGATGGAGCTGGAACCGAAGGAAAGCCTGCTGGCGGCCCAGCCGATCAGCCCCAAGGGCGTGAACGTCAGCGGCACCTGGGCCGGCGACAAGCCGCGCACCGTGGAGCTGTTCGGGGTCGCCCTGGAGCCGCACTTCGGCAAGCGCGCACGCAAGGGCAAGCCGCTGTCGGCCAAGCTGAAGGCGAAAGACCTGTCGATGCGTACGACCGGCGACGGCCAATAAAAAAGTGACGCCCGTCGGTACCCCGGCGGGCGTCACGAACAGAATGGCATCCGGCCGCCTTTACGGTTTCCTACCCTTGCGCAGGCGCGCTTCCAATGTCGCCGCGTCGAAGCCGCTGCCGCTGCGCGATCCATCGGCAAAATAGATCGTCGGCGTGCCCTGCACGTGCAGCTTGCGGCCCAGCGCCAGCACCTGTTCCCCGGGCGCGATGCAGCCGGCCGGCGCGGCCGGCGGCGCCTTCGTTTCCAGCATCCACTGCTGCCAGGCCTGCGAGCGGTCGGCCGCGCACCAGATATTCTTCGACTTGGCCGCCGAGTCTTCCGACAGGATATTCAACAGGAAGGTATAGACGGTCACGTTGTCGATGCCGCGCAGCGTTTCGTGCAGCTTGCGGCAGTAGGGACAGTTCGGATCCTCGAACACCGCCATCACCCGCTCGCCATTGCCTTTCACGGTCTTGATCGCCATGTCCAGCGGCAGGTCGGCAAAACGGATCGCCGCCAGCTCGTCGGTGCGCGCACGCGTCAGGTCCTGCAGCGTCCCCAGGTCGACCACCTTCCCGACGAACATGTAGCGCGCGTTCGCATCGGTATAGAAGATGTCGCCGCCGGTGCGGATCTCATACAGGCCGCCATACGGCGTCTTCTCCACCGCATCCACCTTCACGCCGCTGCCCATGCGCGGCTCCACCAGCTTGTGGACGCGCGCCTCGTCCGGCGCTTCGGCGTGCGCGCGGGCCGCTGCGTTGGCCGCGCCTGCGGCGAGCGCCATCGCCGCCGCGATTCCCGCCATCGTCGTCATCGTTTTCATCGTCTTCATTCCATTGCGTCTTTCATGTTCCGGCGCCGCCGCCCGTGCCCGCGACGAGCTGCGCGGCGCAGAGCCGTGCGCCCTCTTCGCGGCGCTGTTCCAGCACGGCGCCGTGCAGGCGCCGCGCCTGCAGTTCGTTCGAATCCACATCGGCCGACCCGACCGGCGCATGCATCCTGCGCCAGTCCGCCAGGGCGGTGTTGCAATCGGCATCCTCGGCCGCAAACCATGCCTGCGCCACGGCCGTGCCCAGCATCCGTTCGCGCAGCTGCGCGCGCTGCCGCAGCCAGTCTTCCATCTGTCCGACCTGGGCGGCATCCAGGGTGCCCTCGCCGGGCGGCGCGATGCGCAGCTGCGCACGCAAGCCCTGCTCGGCATCCAGGTAGCGCAGGTAGTCGCCGACCAGGCTCTCCGCCTGCGCCAGCGCCGGCTGCTTCAGGCGTTGGCGCAGGTAGGCGCGCAGTTCGGCGGTGCCTGCCTGGCGTGCGCCGCCGCCCTTGCTGTTCACGACGTAGGAATCGATCAGCTGCCGCAGCGGCAGGCCGATGATGAGGCGGCCGCCGGCATCCACCAGCGACGGCTCGTTTGGCGCCGCCATGCCGGAGATGCTGCCGGGGCCGGGCGCCGGCCCGGCAAGGGTGCCGGGGCCGATCGCGCCGTCCCAGGCCGATGCGGCGGCGGGCGCCGGACTGGCGGGAGGCGCGTCGCCGCCCTGCAGCCAGAACGCCGCCGCCACCCCGATGAAGATGCCGCCCACGCAGGCGGTGCCGAATCCGAGTTTACTGTCCAGCAGGAAGGCCACGGCGTCACATCTTCTTGCGCAGTGACTGCTCGCTGGGCGCGACCGCTCCCGGTACCAGCGCGGTGCCGGCGCCGGCCGGTGCGGCGTAACGCACGGCCGCCTTCCATTCGCTGCCGCTGCGTTTCCAGGTGTCAACCACAAAAAAGGACTGTGGCGCGGTCCCGTCCGCGACCGTCCACAGGAAGCTGACCAGCATCACGTCGCCATACTCGTGCACCGCCATCTGCTCGATCGACGACCTGGACACGGGCGCGCGCAGCGATTCACGCATGGCTTCGGCGCGCGCGGTCGGTACGCCCGGCGCGGCGGCGCTGCGGATTTCGAAATCGTCCGCCAGCAGGCGGCCTAGGGCCTCGGCGTCGCGACGCTGCAGCGCCTCGAGCCAGGCGTTTTCGAGTCTGGTGAAAGTGAGGACGTTGCGCGTCGGCGTCACCGCCCCGCCGCGCCCGTTCGGCGCGACCTGGCCGGCCGCGAACGCGCCGCCGACGGTGGCCAGCAGGCCCAGGAGAATCAGGAATCGTTTCATATGCCTCGACAGGAAAATGAAAAAGCCGGCGCCCGCCAATGCCGCGGCGGGCGCTGCATGGTCAGGATAGCGTCAGACTAGGTCCGGCGCCGCCCCGCTTAGGGATAGTGCTGAACACACTTCTGGGGGCTGGCGATCAGCCAGTTCTGCTGGATCAGGTACTTCATGGTGCCGAACGTCTGGTTGTACTTGGCGCCGTTCGATGCCAGCGAGGTGGTGCCGAAGTTCCATGCGCACTTGTCGCCGTTTTCCTTGCCGTCGTAGCTCGAGTACCAAGCGTTCAGGTTCGGATCGGTGACCGTTTCCTCCAGCTCGTGCGCCAGCACGCTGGCGGCGCCGTCCGCGCCCGGGGTATTGTTCGGGCTCGGGCTGGTCGCGCCGCAGGCCGAGGCGCACTGGGTTTCAGCGTTGCCGACGAAGGCATACTTGATGTCCTTGCCGCCAATCGAGGTGTGGTCATGCCAGCCGCAGTACTGGGTGCAGAAGCCCGAGGTCGCGGTGGTCGAGTGGTCGGTCAGCACGACGTAGACGCCATTCGAATCGGATGGCAGCTTGCCCGAGGTGATCGCATCCGACACGATCGAGGCAATGTTCGCATCGGTCAGCTGGGTGCCGTAGGTGCCGGTATTGGTGGTGCTGCCGGCCAGCGTCACGCTGTTCTGTACATGCACGTTCGCGCTGTTGTAGTAGGTCGTGTTGATGTTGAAGTAGGGCGAACCGCCGATGTGCTGGCCGAGGTTGGTCAGCACGTTCTGCGATGCCGCATCCCACTGCGAGCCGTACCAGATGTAGTACATATTGGTCGGCGCCACCATTACCGGGCCGCCGTGCAGGGTCAGATCGGAAATGCTGGCGCTGCGCGAGGCACCGCCTGCCTGCCCGCTCGAGCGCTGCGTCGCGATGTTGTCCAGCTCCCCCCAGCCCTTGCCGGTCGGCTTGAACTGGGAATTCGGCGTTTCCTTGACGGTTTGTGCGTGCGCAGCGAAAGCACATGCCAGGCCTGCCGCGAGCAGGCTGAGTTGACGGCTGAATTGCATTTTTTCTCCGTTTCGATCTTTATTGAAATAATGGCGTCCCGGTTGGGACGGTCTCCAACCCCGCCAGCCAGGGCTGTTGGCCCTGGCCGTGACGGTTTATCCAAACGACAGGCCGGCCTACGGACGTGCGCCGGCCTGGCGCTCGAATGCCTTGCAAACCCGCCTGGGTAACTCAGGCGGATGCGCGAAACTTGTGTGTGACGGAGGTGCTAGCGCGGCGGCAGCGGAACCTGTGCGCGCGCGCGGGAAAGCGGAAGGGAAATGCGGTAAGGCCGAGCTGGGGAACGCAACACGATACGACTCCTCCTATTGAACCGGCGACTGAAATGTTAAAAATCCAGTCTACGAGACAAGTGATGAGCTCGCAAGAAGCGCAACATTACGGTTTTGCAATGTTACAAAAAACAACAATTGAATAAAGTCTGATTTAAATCAATGCTGTAACTCATTGATATAGCGTATTTCGCTCACGCGCACGCGTGCGGCGCCTGACTTGCACGTAGGAAATTGTGAAATTTTAATGAAGGAAAGAACGCCGTCGCGGATGCGGCGGCGCAGGGTCACGCCGCCCGGACTGGCGTCCGGACGGGGTCTGGCGGGATGAAGATTATTTGGCGGCGTCCTTGTGCGCTTCCGCCACGGCCTTGGCAGTCTTCTCGGCAGCCTTGTTCTGTGCCTTGGCCTTGTCGGCATTCGCGTCCACGATCTTCTTCTGGGCCTTTTCGTCGGCCTTGATCATGGTGTCCTGGGCGTCGGCGTGGGCTTCGGCGATTTTCTTCTCGGCCTTGGCCGATGCCTTGGCCTTGTCTTCCGGATTGGCCTTCGTCACTTTCTCGTTGGCGTCGGCGATCTTCTTCTCAGCCTTGTGCTGGGCCTTGGCCTTTTTCTCGTTGGCGTTGTGGGTAGCCTTCGAGATCTTCTCGTCCTGCTTCGCGATTTCCTTCGATTCCTTCTCGTTCGCCTTGGCGATGTCCTTGTCGGCCTTGGCGTCGCCGGTCGAGGCAGCCGTCTGGCCCATGCCGCTGGCGCCATGTGCCGGCGAGGTGGTGCCGACCACGGTGGTGCCCGGTGCCGGGGTCACGCCGTTGGCGGTGGCCGGGGTCATGCCGGTAGCGGTGCTGGTGGCGGTGCTGTTGGTCGGGGTGCCGGTCGAGCTGGTGCTCTGCGACTGGGTCTGAGCGTACACCGAGGTGGCGAACAGGCCGGCGATCAGGGTGGCGAGCAGTTTATTCATGGTCTTTCTCCTATTCCGTATATGGTGAGACGACGCGGTTGCGTCATGACTTTTTATTAATTCGAGCCACCAGAATAGGCCCCGGGCCGTATTGACTCTGTACGACAGCGCACACAGCCCAAGGAAGTGTTGTTAAAGTTGTGACAAAAAATATCAGCGGTTTTCGGCGTCCCCACCGGCGGCCCGGTTGGCTGCCTTGCGGTTCGATTTTTCCTTGACCTCGGCGCGCTTCTCGCGGCCTGCCTCGGCCGAATGCTTGGTCTTCAGGCGCGAGCCCGGCGGCTCCTTGACCTTGGTCGTGTTCGACTTGCGGACTTCCATCTCGGCCTTGGTGCCGGCCTTGCCGCGTCCGCCGCTGGCCGCCGCGTTCGGGTCCTTGTTGTTCGGTGCGGTGGTGTTGGTCGCCTGGGCGTTGACGTTGTCGGACTTCTCCGGCGAGACGCCGACTACCGCCGTGCTCTTGCTGGTGACTTGGCCGGCGCTGTTGACGCCCGCCGCTTCCTGTCCGGTCACGCCGTGGGCGCTGCCGGTGGTCGCGGTGCCGTCGGTGTGCAGTCCAGTGCCGGAGACGCCGGCGGCGGTCGAGTTATGGCCCGACACTGCCTGGCCGATCGGCGCCGTGTTGGCGCTGCTGCCGGCCTGCTCGCGCGGCTGGGGTTTGGCTTGCGTCTGGGATTGAACCTGGGCCTGGGCGGATGCCGCCAACAGGCCGCAGATGATGGTGGCGAGGAATGTTTTCATGATGAGTCCCGTTGCTTTAGGTAAGCAACGAGCATAGGAGCCGGCGCCCCCGCCATCTGTTCGGCAGCGCACCATTTGGCACGATGCCACGCCAAAGCTTATTTGGATGGGCGCGCGTACAGGTCGATGATCTCGCTGATTCCGTCCTGGCATACCGGGCAGAACTGCTCGCTGCGGTCGAACATGATGCACTGCATGGCCGGACGGTAATAACCGCTGGCCTCATAGTTCGCCCCCTCGAAAGCGCCGATCGCGTTGCGGTACTGCGCTTTCGAGAACAGTTCCTTCGTGTGCACCAGGTCTTCCCTGAACAGGGCGCTCATCTCGGATTCCGGACGGTTCGCCGCCCGCAGCGCGGCGCGCCGTTTCTGGTACTCGCGCGAATAGGCTTCGTACGCTTCCTTCGGCCACGGGGTCGGCAGCGGCGTGCCGGCCTGCACGTGCTTCTTCCACTTCAGCTTGCCCGGATCGCGCAAGGCGGTCGCGTTCGGCTCCCACGGCTCCATGCGCGCGCCGCTCGACTGGTAGGCCACCGGCGAGGTGTAGTACTCATCGGCCAGGCCGGCGAAATGGTGGCCGAACTCGTGTACGAACAGGTAATTGGCCCAGTCGTTGCTGGCCGCCGCCGTGCTGAACTGGCCGAAGATGCCGCCGCCGCCATAGGTGTCGTTGTTGACCAGGATCTCGATGAACTCGTAGGGCGCGTACTGGGCGATGTCGCGCAGCGCACGATTGTCCAGGGTCAGCACATAGCGCTCGCTGCCGAAGATGTCATAGCGCGTACCCAGCGCCGACGCATGGTGCACGCCGGTCGAGGGCCGCGTGATGCCCGATTCCTGGGTCGGCACCGCCATCGCCCAGACGTTGAAGTCGCCGGCGCGTTCCTTGAACGGCGACACCTCGAACAGATGTTTGGACAGGCGCCGCGCATCGTCCTCGAACTTCTTCATGTCCTTCCGGGTATAGCCGTCGCCCAGGATCAGCAGGTCGACCTTCTGCGGCGACGGCCCGCTGACCTTGATCGGAATCGGTTTCGCCGGCGCCGGCGGCTGGCTGCGCACCACGTCCTGGGCCTGCGTATCGACCTCGATGCTCCAGGCCACCGAAAACTCGTTGCGCTCGTCGCGCTTCAGGATGCGCACGGCGACCTTCCGGTCGGGCTGGGGGAAGCGCACCGATTCATGGAATCCACGGCTGAGCTTATTCGCCTCCTCGGTCGTCTTCCATTCGCCGAACACGGTGGAAAAGTCGCGCGAGTACAGCAGGTCGCCGGTCTTCGCATCCGCCACTTCGAGGCGGTTGTTGCCGCGGTTGGTGTTGTCGAAGGGCTGGGACATGTCGCCCGGCCAGGGCAGCGGCTCGATCAGCACGCGCTCGATGGCGTATTGCTCGGACAGGGCGTTGCCGCTGTGGATGTAGTCGAGGCGGACGGTGGCGGGTTGCTGGGCAGTGGCGGCGCTGGCGGCGCTACTGCAGACGAGGGCAAACAGGGCGGACAGCAAACGTTTCGAAGCGGGGGACATGGTCTTCCTTGCAGCTGAGAATCATCGAATTGTAAACCTGTCCATCCGCTGCGGCATGCCCTCCTGTCATTCAGCGCCGGCATGGCCGCTGTCGTGTTCGGCCACCACGGTTTTCAGCACCTTGTTCAGCGATGCCAGGTTGTTGTCGAGATTGTCGTAGGCCGCCACCATGTGCGCCGCTGGTGGTGCGCGTGTCCAGGTCCAGGCGCATCATCTCCGCCCATTCCTTCTTGAAACGTTGCATCAGTTCGGCATGCCGGTCTTCGCGCGCATCCCGGCCAGCAGCTGGTCGCGCGCCTGGTGGAGTTGTTGCCGCTTTTTCTCGTTGTGTTCGATCCGGCATAGATGGCAAAGCAGCAATCCATCCCAATATTTTCTTTTATGCAATTATTGCGGCGACGCGTACTGGTAGAGCGGCCGCCGGATCAGGATCGGCCGAATATCGAGCCGCAGGTTATAGATCGAGTAGGCATCGGTCGATGCCGACGAGTAGCCGACGCTGTCGGCGGCGCGGGTGAAGCGGAACTCGAAGCCGAGGTCAGGCTGGACGCCGTTTGGACTGCCGAGCGTGATGCCGATGGCTTCCGGCTGGTCGCTGTCGATCAGCTTGCTCATCAGGTCGACGACGGTGGAGTTGCCGAGGATGTCGGCGTTGAACAGGGGCTCGCGGTAATACGGCCGCGAGGGATCGAGCTTGCCGTCGGCCTTGTCTTCGGAGGGCGTGAATTCGTGGGTGACGATGTTGAAGCGGTCGCCATTGTCGAGGTAGCTGACGCGGACGTTGCTGACGTTGAAAGCGCCTTCGCGCGCATTGGCGGCGGACAGGTCGAGCACCAGCGCGCCTTTGTAGCCGATCACTTCGACGTCGCGGTTCGGCAACACCACCATGGCGGTGTCCTCGTCGATGCCCAGGCCCAGCTTGTAGCCCTTGGCCAGCATGGCCGGCAGCATGCGCGCGAAGCGGCCGCGCACCAGCAGGTGCTGGTCGATGAAGACGTCGTCGCCGACGAAGCCCAGCCCATCCGTGATTTCCTTGCCATCCTCGATGCCCAGCTTGAGCGTGGCCAGCACGGCGCGCGGGCGGCCGAACATGGTGCTGCTCATGATGGCGGCGCCGGCGCTGGTGCCGGCGATCACGCCGCCGCGCCGGTACATGTCCCACAAGGCATCGAGCACGCGGGTATTGCTGCCGTCCTCGTGACGCAGGGCGCTGGTGATGCGGATCTGGTCGCCGCCGGCGAAGAAGGCGCCACCCGCGGAACGCACCAGCTCGGCCAGCTTGGGATCGTCGGCAGCGGCATGGTAATCGCTGCCGGCCAGCTTGACGGCCACCGGCACGAAAAAGGCCTTGGCGCCATAGCTGTTGAGGCGGTCGACCAGGAACTTGCCGGATTTTTCGGGATAGCCCGAGGCGGAGGCGAACACGGCGATGCGCGCATCCTTGCCGCCGGCCAGTTGCAATATGCGTTCCCAGACCGGCGCATTACCCGGACGCAGGTTGCCGCCGATGATGACCAGCGACCCCTTCGGGGGCGTGGCGTGGGATGCGGCGCCGGCATCGGCGGCTGAAGCGAACTGGGCGCTGGCGAAGGCCAGCAGGACGAGGACGACACGCAGTGCGAGCCTTAACATGGACTCCCTTCCAATCTTGACCGTTGGAACAATCGTAAGCCTGACTGCAGAGGCCCGGCGCCGTGTTGAGCCCGTTCAGGTCAGATAAATGTTCGGGGAGTAACGCTCCATCACGGTTTCCGGGCGTTGCGGCGCAGTGAAACCGAAGCGCTCATACAGGCTGTGCGAATCCGTGGTGTTGAGCGTGAAGCGGCGCAGGCCTTGCAGGCTCGGATGCTCCATCACGATGCGGAGCAGCTGCTTGGCATAGCCGCGCCCGCGGTACTCGGGAACCACGAAGACGTCGCAGAGGTTGGCGAAGGTCGCATAGTCGGTGACCACCCGGGCGAAGGCGATCTGGCGGCCGTCGAGGTAGCCGCCGAAGCACAGCGAATTCTCGATCGAGCTCTCGACCACGCTGCGCGAGATGCCCACGGCCCAGGTCGAGTTTTCGCTGAGGTAGCGATAAATCATCGGCACGTCCAGGCGCGTGCGATCGGTACTGACCTGGAAACTGGAGTCGTTGGTAGTAGTAATCATGGGACGGCGTCGATCGGTGACTCTGGTAAAAAAACCAATTCTAGCGCCGTTCTGGACGCCAGGGTCGATTCAGCCAATCGTGCGCTGCCCCATCGTTCAGTGACTACTGAGGTAGCGCTCGGGGAGCGGCAGGCGTTCGTCCTCGGCACGCCACAGCACGTTCACGACCCACCAGCGCTTGCCGTCGTTGTAGAGCTGGATGCTGTTGATGCCGCGCTGGAAAGGCTTGGCGTCGCCGGCCGCGTGGCGCGATTCATAGGTACTGAACACGTGCACGATCTGGCCGAAGGTCTCGGTCGTGCGCGCCGCTTCCCTCTCGAAAAAGCCCATGCTGGCAAAGGCCTTGGTATTGCGCGCGATATAGTCTTCGACACCCATGCCGCGCAGGACGAAGCTGCCGTCCGGGCGCGCGCCGACCGCCATCAGGCGGCCTTCCGGCGCGAACAGCGAACGCATGCGGTCCCAGTCGCGCGGCTTGCCGGCCGGGCCGGAAATCACGTCGTACAGTGCGGCGACGATGCCGTCCACGCTTTCGACGTCGGCGCTGCGTGCCTGGTAATTCGACGCCGGCGCGGCCGGTGCCGCCGCAGTAGCAGGGGCAGCAGGGGCAGCCGGCGCCGCCGGGGTCGCCGCCGTCTGCGCCCTGGCGCTGTAAATGCCGCCGACCGCGACCGCGATCGCCACCGCCACGAGTGTCCAACGCTTCATGCCTGTCTCCTTATCGTTATCAACAGGCACATCATCCCGCATTTCTTTCCTAAAGTCATCGCCCCAGCTTTGGGGGAAGGTTTGGGGAAGCAAAGCGGTGCACAGTTTATAATCAGGGATCCAAGGAACTCCCACACCCCTCCTCCATCATGACCGCACAACTGTCCAAAAAAGCGGAAGCCTGGTCGGCCCGCTTCTCCGAACCCGTCTCCGATCTCGTCAAGCGCTATACGGCCTCCGTATTCTTCGACAAACGCCTGGCCCTGTTTGACATCCAGGGCTCGCTGGCCCACGCCGAGATGCTGGCCGCCCAAGGCATCATCAGCGAACAGGACCGCGCCGACATCGAGCGCGGCATGGCCCAGATCCGCAGCGAAATCGAAGCCGGCCAGTTCGAGTGGCTGCTCGACCTGGAGGACGTGCACCTGAACATCGAGAAGCGCCTGACCGAACTGGTCGGCGACGCCGGCAAGCGCCTGCATACCGGCCGTTCGCGCAACGACCAGGTGGCGACCGACATCCGCCTGTACATGCGCGCCGCCATCGACGACATCCTCGCCCTGCTGAAAGGCCTGCGCGGCGCCCTGACCGACCTGGCCGAACGCAATGCCGACACCATCATGCCGGGCTTCACCCACCTGCAGGTGGCGCAGCCGGTAACCTTCGGCCACCACCTGCTGGCCTATGTCGAGATGTTCGGCCGTGACGCCGAGCGCATGGCCGACACGCGCCGCCGCGTGAACCGCCTGCCGCTGGGTGCCGCCGCCCTGGCGGGCACCACCTTCCCGATCGACCGCCTGCGCGTGGCCAAGACCCTCGGCTTCGAGGACGTCAGCCACAACTCGCTCGATGCTGTGTCTGATCGCGATTTCGCGATCGAGTTCACAGCGGCCGCCTCGGTCTTGATGATGCACATCTCGCGCATGTCGGAAGAACTGGTCACCTGGATGAGCCCGCGTATCGGCTTCATCGACATCGCCGACCGCTTCTGCACCGGTTCGTCGATCATGCCGCAGAAGAAGAATCCGGACGTGCCGGAACTGGCGCGCGGCAAGACCGGCCGCGTCTACGGCCACCTGATGGGCCTGCTGACCCTGATGAAGGGCCAGCCGCTGGCCTACAACAAGGACAACCAGGAAGACAAGGAACCGCTGTTCGACACCGTCGACACCGTGCTGGACACCCTGCGCATCTTCACCGACATGGCTTCCGGCATCACGGTCAAGGCCGAGAACATGCGCGCCGCCGCCCTGCAGGGCTATGCGACGGCCACCGACCTGGCCGACTACCTGGTCAAGAAGGGCCTGCCCTTCCGCGACGCCCACGAAGCCGTGGCGCATGCCGTGCGCGCCTGCGACGTGGCCGGCTGCGACCTGTCCGAGATGCCGCTGGAACGCCTGAAGGAGTTCTCGCCGCTGATCGAACAAGACGTGTTCGCCGTGCTGACCCTGGAAGGTTCGGTGGCCGCGCGCGACCACGTCGGCGGCACCGCGCCGAACCAGGTCCGCAAGGCCATCGAACGCGTGCGAGGGCAATTGGCTGATTGAACGTAACGCGTGGGCACGTGTGCCCACCCTACGTAAAATCCTCCACGAAAAGACATCCGTGGAGACTGCAATGCACCGCTACAAAAACCTGGGCGGCGACTCGGGCGTGGTCGCCTACGACATCGACGCCGGCCAGATCATCGTGCAATTCAGGAATGGCGACCGCTACCTCTACACCGAGGACAGCGCCGGTGCCGCCAACGTCGCCAGAATGCAGGAACTGGCCATCGCCGGCCGCGGCCTGTCCGCCTTCATCAGCCAGCACGTGCACGACCGTTACGAACGCAAGGTAAACTCCGGGCGACTCTACTAAGAAAGCAAGCAGTGACCCAAGCATCCGAGACCGACCTGCCCCAGCGCAGTTACGCCGCCTTCCTGTTCGACATGGACGGCACCATCCTCACCTCGATCAAGGCCGCCGAGCGGGTCTGGGGCCAGTGGGCCAGGGGCCACGGCCTGGACGTCGAGGCCTTCCTGCCGACCATCCACGGCAAGCGCACCGAAGAGACCATCCGCGGCCTCGAACTGCCGGGCGTCGATCCGGTGGCTGAGGCCGCCTTCATCACCCGTGCCGAGATCGAGGACGTGGCCGGCATCGAAGCCATCGAGGGCGCCGCCGCCTTCCTCGACAGCCTGCCGCGCGAACGCTGGGCGATCGTCACCTCGGCCCCGCGCCTGCTGGCCGAAGCGCGCATCCTTGCCGCCGGCCTGCCGACGCCAAGCGTGCTGGTGGCGGCCGAGGACGTCGAGCGCGGCAAGCCGGCGCCCGATCCCTTCCTGCTGGGCGCGCGCAAGCTGGGCGTGGCGCCGGCCGACTGCCTGGTGTTCGAGGATACGCTGGCCGGCCTGACGTCGGCCGAAGCGGCCGGCATGGACAGCATCGTCGTCACCGTCACCCACGCGCATCCGCTCGACACCGGGGTGGCGGCGGTGCGCGATTATGCGGATCTGCGTGTCGTGAAGACGCCGGACGGCCGGCTGGGCGTGACCTCAGCCGCCTGAGTCGCGCTCGGCCGGGCCGCGCTCGGCGCCGTCCTGCTCGCCGTGGTCGGCGATGTAGACGCGCGGTTCCAGCGTCTCGGCCTCGATCGGCAGCGGCGCCGTGGCCGGCGGCGCGTTCTTGTCGCGTTTCGGATACGGCGTGCCGTCGCGGCGGGTATAGCTGTCGGTGCTGCCGTCGTACAGCAGGTCGATGTCCGGATAGGTGGCCCGATCTTCCTTGTTGCGCGAGCCGACCGCCAGGAACAGCGCCGTACCCCAGCCGCGGTTGACCAGGTGGTGGCCGTTCGGCCGGCCGGCCGGGAAGGCCGCGCAGTCGCCGGCGCGCATCAGGGTCTCGCCCTCGTCGGTGATGAGGGTCAGTTCGCCGGACACGACCATCACGAATTCGTCCTCGTGCGAATGCCAGTGGCGCTGCGACGAGGCGGCGCCCGGCTGAAGCTCCACCAGGTTGACGCCGAACTGGGTGATGCCGCCGGCGTCTCCCAGCGCCTGCCGGCTGCGCCCGCTGACGGCCTCGGCGAAGGGATCGGGATAACCGGTGCCGGTCATCACGGGAATACTGCTCAGATCTAACCGCGACATGGACGCTCCTTGATGAAGGTAAGAGACAGGTGACAGTGTATAGTAGCCAAAAAGCCGGAACCACACGCATGTCCACGCAAGCAAACAGCCAGCAGGCTGCCATCCTGCAGTCCCCCAACAAAGTCAAGCTGATCGACGCCGTCGCCGGTGCCGGCAAGACCACCACGCTGGCGATGGAAGCGCGCCATGCCTGCGACGGCGGCCTGTCCGAACGCGCGATCCTGGCCCTGTGCTTCTCGCGCGGCGCGCGCCTGCGCTTCCATGAAAAGCTGAAGGAGGAAGTCGGCGAAGACAGCGCGATCTTCGTGATGACGGTCGAGGACTTCGCGCGCCAGCTGATCGAAGACCTGGCCGAGAAGGGCCGCATCGGCCGCCCGGTGGTGCACCAGGACGTCGAAGGCATCCGCGGCGAACTGGTCGACGCCGCCGCGCGCGTCTGGCAGCGCTACGAGGAACAGGGCATCCGCAGCGACTTCAATTTCGGCCTCGACGAGAACAACCAGCACCTGGACGACATCGCGCGCCGCCTGGCCCAGTTGAAGGCCGCGCTGGAGACCCGCGCCTTCGCGCCGAAAGACGCCGAGTCCCACGACGACGACATGGACGACCGCGACGATGCCGACTACGACGAAAGCGGCGACGGCGAGCTGGCCGGCCAGCCGGACCCGATCGCGGACATCATCCGCGAGTACGAGGCACAGCGCCACCCCTACCCCGAGGAATTCCGCTGGCAGGGCCCGAACGACGCCGTCGCCGACCTGGTCTACCTGCTGCAGCGCCAGCCGGCGCTGGCCCAGGAACTGCGCCGCTGGTCGCTGTACCTGGTCGACGAATGGCATGACGTGAACGCGGCGGAGTTCGAGCTGCTGGCGCGGCTGCGGCGCGGCGCGCGCCTGGTGGTGGCCGGCGACAAGGACCAGACCATCAACCGCGACCGCGGCGCCGACCCGGTGTTTTCCGGCCTGCGCTTCATGGAAGCCTACCGTCCGGACGCCAGGCGCTTCCCGCTGGGGATGTCCTACCGCTTCGGCAACGATCCGGCGCGGCTTGCCGACGGCCTGACCCACAACGGCTGCGAAGGCCGCCCGGACCGCGACACCCTCGTGCGCCGCATGCGCTACGACCCCTCGCAGCCGGGCGACTGCGCGCGCCTGGTGGCCGAGGCCATCAAGGAAAGCCTGCAGAAGGGGCGCCCGAAGCCGAGCAACCGCGACTTCGCGGTGGTGCTGCGCGACGTCGACCAGAGCATCGAGATCGAGACCGCGCTGATGGAAGCGAAGATCCCGTACAAGTGCGACGGCTTCGAGACCTTCCTGCTGCTGCCCGAGATCCTGCTGCTGCGCGGGATCCTGCACTACGTCAGCAACGATTACTCGGCCCTGCACGGCCGCGCCCACGCCGACACCTGCGTGCAGATGGTGCTGGCGCTGTCGCGCTACTTCTACCTGACGCGCGATCCCAAGCACTGGAAGCTGGAATGGGCCGAACGCCGCTCGGTGCTGGGCTATGCGCAGGACGAGGTGAGGCGCACCCCGGAAGTGCTGAAGAGCTTCTTCGACGGCGCGCTGCTGCGCGAGACCGAATTCGACAGCCCGCAGGCGCGCCAGTCCAAGAACCTGATCCGGCCGGTGATCGAGAAAATGGCGTCGATGGCAGGGACGGCGAGTGCCTACGAGCTGCTGGCCATGCTGCGCGACCAGGTCGACCTGCACGACGCCACCAGCCGCGCCTTCGTCAGCCGCGACCGCGTCGCCTCCGCCCGCCGCTCGATCGACGCTTTCCTACGCTTCGCTTCGACCCACGGCCAGGTGCCGGCGGCGCAATTCCTGGCCCTGCTCTCGCAGATGGAAAACGACGTCGCGCTGGTGCGCAGGTCGAAGAATGCGAACAGCATCGGCACGCGCCGCAGCCTGGTGCGGGTGACCACCATCCAGGCGGCCAAGGGGCGCGAGTGGCCCTATGTGCTGATGCCTTTCCTGGCGCAGGACGAGTTCGTGCGGACCAGGGATGCCACCAATGAGGTGCGGCATTTATATGTGGGCTTGACGCGGGTGATGAAGGAGCTGGTCTTGTTCGAGCCGGATGAGGGTGGCAGGCGGCTGGCTTACTTGAGCTAGCCTGTAAACGTCGTCCCCGCGCAGGCGGGGATCCAAGTTTGTATGCGTTTCGTTAGCGCGCGCAGAACTTGGGTCCCCGCCTGCGCGGGGACGACGGTGATTTTTCAGCCGCGCTTCTGCACCAGCGTCAGAATGTCATAACTCGCCACCAGCTCATCATGCTGGTTGGTCACCTGCACATCCCACGCCACCACGCCCTGCCCGCGCCCCTGCTCGTCGGTGCGGTTGCGGTCGACCTTGCGCTTGCAGGTGAGGCGGGCGCGGATGGTGTCGCCGATCGCCACCGGCGCCACGAAGCGCAGGTTGTCGAGGCCGTAGTTGGCCAGTACCGGACCCGGCGCCGGCGACACGAACAGGCCGGCCGCCGCCGACAGCACGAAGTAGCCGTGGGCGATGCGCTTGCCGAATTGCGTGTCCTTGGCCGCGATCTCGTCGAAGTGCATGTAGAAGTAGTCGCCCGACACGCCGCCGAAGTTGACGATGTCCGCCTCGCTCACGGTGCGGCGGTGGGTCAGCAGCGAGTGGCCGATTTCCAGGTCTTCGAACCAGCGGCGGAACGGATGCACCTCGGTTTCCTTGACCTCGGCGCCGCGCACGTATTCGCCGGTTACCGCCGTCAGCATGGTCGGCGAACCCTGCACCGCGGCGCGCTGCAGGAAGTGCTTCACGGCGCGGATGCCGCCCAGTTCTTCGCCACCGCCGGCGCGGCCCGGGCCGCCGTGCTTCAGCTGCGGCAACGGCGAGCCGTGACCGGTCGAATCGACGGCCGACACGCGGTCGAGGATGTGTACGCGGCCGTGCGAGGCAGCCGCCACCGGCACCGCGTGCGCGGCGATCGCCGGGTCCTTGGTCACCAGGGTCGTCACCAGGCTGCCCTTGCCGCGCGCGGCCAGGTGCAGGGCTTCGTCGATGTCGCGGTAGCTCATCATGGTGCTGACCGGGCCGAAGGCTTCGACGTCGTGCACGGCATCGTTGCTCAAACCGTTGCGGCACAGGATCAGGGTCGGCGAGAAGAAGGCGCCACTGGCGCAGTTGTCACCCACCGGCTTGAAGCCGTCGCGGGCGCTGAACAGGACTTCGTTGCCGCGCGCGAGCATCTCTACGCGTTCCGAGACGTCGCGGTGCTGGTCCATCGAGGCCAGCGCGCCCATGCGCACGCCCTCGACTTTCGGATTGCCGACCACGATCTTCGACAGGCGTGCGCGCAGGCGCTCGCCCAGCGCATCGACGTGCTGTTCCGGCACGATGATGCGGCGGATCGCCGTGCACTTCTGGCCGGCCTTGCCGGTCATCTCGCGCGCGACTTCCTTGACGAAGAGGTCGAACTCCTCGTCGTCCGGACCGACGTCCGGCGCCAGGATGGCGGCGTTCAGCGAGTCGGCTTCGGCCGTGAAAGGCACGGCTTCGCGGATCAGGTTCGTGTTGGCGCGCAGCTTGGCGGCAGTGTCGGCCGAGCCGGTGAAGGTGACGGCATCGAAACCGGTCAAGCGGTCCAGCAGGTCGCCGGTGGAGCCGATCACCAGCTGCAGGCTGCCTTCCGGCACCAGGCCCGATTCCATCATCATCTTGACCACGGCATGGGTCAGGTAGCTGGTGGCGGTGGCCGGCTTGGCGATGCAGGGCATGGCAGCCAGGAAGCTGGGCGCGAATTTCTCGAGCAACCCCCAGATCGGGAAGTTGAAGGCGTTGATGTGCACCGCCACGCCGCCGCGTGGCACCAGGATGTGGGTGCCGGCAAAGCCGCCGCGCTTGCCCAGCGCCATGGCCGGGCCTTCATGCAACACGTTCGACGACGGCAGCTCGCGCGAGCCCATGCTGGCGTAGGCGAACAGGGTGCCGATGCCGCCTTCGACGTCGACCCAGCTGTCCGGGCGGGTGGCGCCGGTCAGGTGCGAGATTTCGTACAGCTCTTCTTTCCGTTCCATGAGATGGAGCGCCAGAGCCTTCAGGCGCTGGGCGCGCTTCTGGAAATCGAGCGCCATCAGCTCGCGTACGCCCTGCTTGCGGGCGTAACCCAGGGCTTCGTCGAAGTCGATCTTTTCCGCGTGGGTGTGGTAGATCAGCTGGTTGTCCAGGGCGCTGTGCAGGGGCTGGTGGGCTTGCTGGCCTTGCCAGCGGCCGGCGATGTAGCTTTGCAGGGTGGTTGGGGTCATTTGTTTCGTCTCCGTCAGTCGGTTTGGTCTAACGTCAGTGTTTTCGAATTCGGATGCTTTTCCTTGGGTCCCCGCCTTCGCGGGGACGACGGGCGGGAGGTAGCTGGCCTCAGGAGCGTCATTCCCGCGCAGGCGGGAATCCAAGTTTGCGTGCAATCACGCGGCTATTTTTTCGGTTTGTGCGGCTCATCGAACACCAGCCGCCCACGGCCCGGCTCGACCTCGGTCAGCGCCTCGACCTCCCGCAGCGACTTCATCGACCGCAGCGCCAGGTCGTGATACTGCCGCGTCCCATAACTCTTCCACGCGATCTCCTCATCCGACACTTCGCGGATCACCTTGGCCGGCGCTCCCAGCACCAGGCTGCGCGGCGGGATCGCCATGCCGGCTTTCACGAAGGCCGCCGCGCCGACGATGGATTCCGCGCCGACCACGGCCTTGTCCATCACCACCGCATTCATGCCGACCATGGCGTTGCGGCCCACGCGGCAGCCGTGCAGCACGGCGCCGTGGCCGATGTGGCCGTCCACTTCGACCACCGTGTCGTCTTCCGGGAAGCCGTGCATCACGCAGGTGTCCTGCAGATTGGCGCCCTCTTCCAGGACCAGGCGGCCGAAGTCGCCGCGCAGCGAGGCCAGCGGGCCGACGTAGCAGCGCGGGCCGACGATCACGTCGCCGATCAGCACGGCGGTCGGGTGCACGTAGGCGCTCGGGTGGACCACCGGGCGGATGCTGTCGATTTCGTAGATGGGCATCTCAGACCCGCTCGACGATGAGGGCGATGCCCTGGCCGACGCCGATGCACATCGTGCACAGCGCATAGCGGCCGCCGGTGCGGTGCAACTGGTTCACGGCGGCCGTCACCAGGCGCGCGCCGGACGCACCCAGCGGGTGGCCGAGGGCGATCGCGCCGCCGTTCGGGTTCACGCGCGGGTCGTCGTCGCGCAGGCCGAGGTCGCGCAGCACCGCCAGGCCTTGCGAGGCGAAGGCTTCGTTCAGTTCGATCACGTCCATCTGCTCGATGGTCAGGCCGGTCATTTGCAGCAGCTTTTTGGTCGCCGGCGCCGGGCCGAAGCCCATGATGCGCGGCTCCAGGCCGACGCTGGTCATGCCGAGCACGCGGGCGCGCGGGGTCAGCTTGTACAGTTCGATGGCGGCGCTCGACGCCAGCAGCAGCGCGCAGGCGCCGTCGTTCACGCCGGAGGCGTTCCCCGCGGTGACCGAGCCGTCCGGCGTCACCACGCCCTTCAGCTTGGCCAGGCCTTCCAGGCTGACGTCCGGGCGCGGATGCTCGTCGGTGTCGAACACGCGCGATTCGCCTTTCCTCCCATGCAGCGTGACCGGCACGATCTCTTCCTTGAACACGCCGGCGGCGTTCGCCGCTGCCCACTTCTGCTGGCTGCGCAGCGCGAAGGCATCCTGGTCGGCACGCGAGACATTGAAATCGCGCGCCACGTTCTCGGCCGTCTCCGGCATCGAGTCGATGCCGTATTCCGCCTTCATCTTCGGGTTCACGAAGCGCCAGCCGATGGTGGTGTCCTCGATCTTCGCCGTGCGCGAGAAGGCGCTGTCCGCCTTGCCCATCACGAAGGGCGCGCGGGTCATGCTCTCGACGCCGCCGGCGATGATCAAATGCGCTTCGCCGGTGCGGATCGCACGTGCGGCCATGCCGACCGCATCCAGGCTGGAGCCGCACAGGCGGTTGATGGTCGTTCCCGGAACCGAGGGCGGCAGGCCGGCCAGCAGGGCCGCCATGCGCGCCACGTTGCGGTTGTCCTCGCCGGCCTGGTTGGCGCAGCCGTAATAGACGTCGTCGACCTTGCTCCAGTCGACGGTCGGATTGCGGTCGATCAGCGCCGCGATCGGCAGCGCGGCCAGGTCGTCGGCACGCACGTTTGCCAGCGCGCCGCCGAAGCGGCCGAAGGGGGTGCGGATGGCGTCGACGATGAATGCATCAGTCATGAAAGAATCTCCTCGGATTATTTGTTGCGCTGGTCGACCACGCGCCGCGCCTTGCCCGTCATCGAACGTTCGATGCCCTGGCTGGGAAGCAGGTTCACGCTGGTGGTCACGCCGATATAGGTCTTGATGCGGTGCTTCAGCTCCTGGGCCAGGGCCTGCACCTGGTCTTCCGCGAACTCACCCGGGCGCAGCTCGCAGCGCACTTCCAGCTTGTCGAGGTGGCCGTCCTTGCTCACCACCAGCTGGTAGTGGGGGGCCAGCGCCGGCATCTTCAGGACCTGCTCCTCGACCTGGCTGGGGAAGACGTTCACGCCGCGGATGATCAGCATATCGTCCGAGCGGCCCGTGATTCTTCCCATCCTGCGCATCGAACGCGAGGTCGGCGCCAGCAGGCGCGTAAGGTCGCGGGTGCGGTAGCGGATGATGGGCAGGGCCTCTTTCGACAGCGAGGTGAACACCAGCTCGCCCTCGGCGCCGTCGGGCAGCACTTCGCCGGTGTCCGGGTCGATGATCTCGGGGTAGAAGTGATCCTCCCAGATCACCGGGCCGTCCTTGCTCTCGATGCATTCGCTGGCCACGCCCGGGCCCATTACTTCGGACAGGCCGTAGATGTCGACCGCGTCGATGCCGGCGCCCTGCTCGATCTCGCGGCGCATGGCGTCGGTCCAGGGCTCGGCGCCGAAGATGCCGACCTGCAGCGAGGACGTGGCCGGATCGATGCCCTGACGCTTGAATTCCTCGACGATGTTCAGCATGTACGAGGGCGTGACCATGATGATGGAGGGCTTGAAGTCCTGGATCAGCTGGACCTGTTTCTCGGTCTGGCCGCCCGACATCGGCACCACGGTGCAGCCAAGGCGCTCGGCACCGTAATGGGCACCGAGGCCGCCGGTGAACAGGCCGTAGCCGTAGGCGACGTGGACCATGTCGCCCGGACGGCCGCCGGCCGCGCGGATCGAGCGCGCCACCAGGTCGGCCCAGGTATCGATGTCGCGCCTGGTGTAGCCGACCACGGTCGGTTTGCCGGTGGTGCCGGACGAGGCATGCACGCGCACCACCTGTTCCCGCGGCACCGCGAACAGGCCGAAGGGGTAGTTGTCGCGCAGCGTCTTCTTGTCGGTGAAGGGGAATTTCGCCAGGTCGGCGAGCGTCTTGAGGTCGTCCGGGTGCACGCCCTTTTCATCGAAGGCGCGGCGGTAGTGCGCCACGTTCTCGTAGGCGTGCCGCAGCGTCTGTTTCAGGCGCTCGAGCTGCACAGCCTGCAGCTCGTCGCGGCTGGCGCGCTCGATGGGTTCGAGATCGCCGGGTTGAGGAATACGCTGCACCATCTGACTCTCCTTGCTTGATTACTGGGTATTGCCCGTTTCCGCCACCATGCCGTTCACACGGTGGGATTTGCCGCGGAAGAGCGCGACCTTGCGCCCCTCCTGGTTGGTGACCACGATGTCGTAGACACCGGTCTTGCCGGACAGTGCCTGTTCGACCGCCTCGGCCGTCAGCAGGTCGCCTTCGCGTCCCGGCGACAGGTAATCGATGCTGCAGCCGGCGCCGACCGTGTTGAAGTTGTGCGAGTTGCAGGCGAAGGCGAAGGCGCTGTCGGCCAGCATGAAGATATAGCCGCCATGGCAGGTGCCGTGGCCGTTCAGCATGTCCTCGCGTACGCGCATGCTCATGCGCGCATAGCCCGGGCGGATCTGGTCCAGGGTCATGCCGAGGCGCTGGCTGGCCGGGTCGCGTTCGAACATGGTCTTGCCGGCCAGTTCGGCCAGCTGCTGCGCACGTTCACGGGTATCAAACTGCATGGAATCTCGCTCCTTCCGGATCGGCCGCCAGCTTGCGGCGCAACAGCGGCGACACGCGATAGCGGTCTTCGCCATAGGTGGCCGCCAGGTTGTGCAGTACGGCGGCGACATGGCGCAGGCCCACCGCATCGGCCCAGGCCAGCGGTCCGCGCGGATAGTTCACGCCCTTCTGCATGGCGACGTCGACGGCGCGCGCACTGCACACGCCCTGGTTGACGGCGTCCGCCGCCTCGTTGGCCAGCATGGCGACGGTGCGCATCACCGCCATGCCGGGCACGTCGTCCAGGCGCGTGACGGTGAAGCCGGCCGCCTGGAACAGGCCGACCGCGCCGCGCCAGGCTTCCTCGCTGCACTGGTCGGCTTTCGCCAGCGCGATGCGGGTGGCCCTGGCCGGGTCGAGCAGCAAGTCGAACAGCACGGTGTTCGGGTGATTGTCGTCGGCTGCGCGCTGGGTGGCGCTGCGGCCGTCGGTCAGGTAGATCGCGGCGCCGTGCGTATGGAAGGCCGGCTCTTCGCGGGTGTCGGTGCCGTCGAACATCGAGGGATGGCTCGGCGTGATCCCATGCGCCGCCAGGCGCTCGGTGACCACGGCCTGCAGCGCGTCGAAGACCGGATCGCTGAGGTCGCGCTGGCGCGTGATGCGCACCGTCGTCGGCATCTCCGCCGCCGGCTCGGCCTGGGCCGCCGGCGCAGCCACGCCCTCGCCATAGCGGTAGAAGCCGCGGCCCGATTTGCGGCCGAGGAAACCGGCGTTCACCAGCTCCTGCTGCAGTACCGAAGGCGTGAAACGCGGGTCGCCGAAATAGGCCTTGAACACCGATTGCGTGACCGAGAAGTTGACGTCATGGCCGATCAGGTCCATCAGCTCGAAGGGTCCCATGCGGAAGCCGCCCGCGTCGCGCATCACGGCATCCAGCGTGGCCGCATCGGCCGCCTGTTCCTGCAGCAGGCGCAGGGCCTCCGCATAGTAGGGGCGCGCCACGCGGTTGACGATGAAGCCCGGGGTCGACTTCGCGTGCACCGGGTTCTTGCCCCAGGCTTCGGCGGTGGCGTAGACCGTGTCCGCCACGCCTTTGTCGGTGGCGACGCCACTGATCACTTCGACCAGCGCCATCAGCGGCACCGGATTGAAGAAGTGCATGCCGACCAGGCGCTCCGGGCGCTTCAGCCGGGCGGCGATGGCCGTCACCGAGATCGACGAGGTRTTGGTGGCCAGGATGCAGCCCGGCGCGACGATGTCTTCGAGTTCGGCGAACAGCCCGCGCTTGACCTCCAGGTCTTCGACGATGGCTTCGACCACCAGCGCGGCGTCCTTCAGCTCCGCCGTCGATGCGGCCGGCTGCAGGCGCTCGCGCGCCAGGCTGGCTTCATCCGCGCCCATGCGGCCTTTCTCGACCAGCTTGTCCCAAGCCTTGCCGATGCCGGCGATCGCCTTGGCGACGGCTTCGGGCCGCGTGTCGTAGAGGCGCACCTGGTGGCCGGCGCTGGCTGCCACCTGGGCGATGCCCGAGCCCATCGCGCCGCTGCCGACCACGGCGACGACGCTACCCTTCTCCAGTGCCTGGACCATCGCTCATTCTCCCTTGAAGTGAGGCAGGCGCTTCTCGATGAAGGCGGCCACGCCCTCGCGATAGTCGTGGCTGTAGCCCAGTTCGCGCATCATGCCGGCTTCCAGCTGCAGTTGCTGCTCGAGGGTGTTGGTCCAGCTGGCCAGCATGGCTTTCTTGGTGAAGGCCAGGCCCTTGGTCGGCGCCTTGGCGAAGTGCTCGGCCATCGCCATCGCCTCGTCCATCAGCGCCTCGTCCGGCACGCAGCGCCAGATCAGGCCCCATTGCTCGGCCTTCTCGGCCGGCAGCTTGTCGCCCAGCAGGGCCAGGCCCATTGCGCGCGCCGGACCGATGAGGCGCGGCAGCACCCAGGTGCCGCCGGTGTCGGGGATCAGGCCCAGCTTGCAGAAGGCTTCGATGAAGCTGGCGGACTTCGCGGCCAGCACGATGTCGCAGGCCAGCGCCAGGTTGGCGCCGGCGCCGGCCGCCACGCCGTTCACTGCGCAGATCACCGGCATCGGCAGGGTGCGCAGGGTGGTCACCAGCGGCGCATAGTATTTTTCGACCGATTCGCCGAGGTCGACGCCGGGCGCACCCGGCTCGACGGCGCGGTCGTTCAGGTCCTGGCCGGCGCAGAAGCCGCGCCCGGCGCCGGTCAGCACCAGCACGCGGACGGTCTTGTCGGCCTGGAGCTTGTCCAGGGCGTCGCGGACTTCGCCGTGCATGGCCTTGGTGAAGCTGTTCAGGCGATCGGGGCGGTTGAGGGTGAGGACGGCGATGCCGTTGGCGATGGTGAACTGGATGGATTCGTAGGTCATGGGTGTCTCCTCGTTGTTGTTATCCCTGGATCCCGCCTTCGCGGGGGCGACGGGCTGGCTCAATCGTGCACATCAAAATCAACCACGATCTTATCCGTCACCGGAAAACTCTGGCAGCTCAGCACGAAGCCACGCGCCACTTCGTAGTCTTCGAGCGCATAGTTGACGTCCATGTCCACCTGCCCTTCCAGCACCTTGCAGCGGCAGGTCGAGCACACGCCGCCCTTGCAGGAGTAGCGCATGTCGATACCGGCGCGCAGGCCGGCGTCCAGCAGCGATTCCTTGTCCTTGTCCATCGTGAAGCTGGCGTGGACACCGTCCATGACCACCGTGACTTCGGTCTGGTGGCGCGGTTCCGCCGTCACCGGGCGCGGCTTGCGTTCGCTCTTTGCCGCGCTGGCCGCGAACAGTTCGATGCGGATGCGCTCCTTCGGCATGCCGGCTTCCTCCAGTGCGGCCGAGACGCCATGCATCATGTCTTCGGGCCCGCAGATGAAGGCGTAGTCGACGTTCTCCACGCGCAGCCAGTGCCGGAACAGGTCGCGGCACTTGTCTTCGGTGATGCGGCCGTGGAACAGCTCGATGTCCTGGGGCTCGCGGCTCATGATGTAGACCAGGTTCAGGCGCTCCAGGTACTGGTCCTTCAGGTCAGTCAGCTCGTCGCGGAAGATCACCGACGACGAGGCGCGGTTCCCGTACAGCAGGGTGAAGCGGCTGTGCGGCTCGGCCATCAGGGTGGTCTTGATGATCGAGAGGATGGGCGTGATGCCGCTGCCGGCCGCGAAGGCCAGGTAGTGGCGGCGGCTCTCCGGTTCGAGCGGCAGGTTGAAGCGGCCCTCGGGCGGCATCACGTCGATGGTGACGCCGGGGCGGATGCATTCGTTGGCCCAGGTCGAGAACAGGCCGCCGTTCACGCGCTTGATCGCCACGCGCAGGCGATCGTCCTGCACCGCCGAGCAGATCGAGTACGAGCGGCGCACGTCCTCGCCGTCGATCATCGCGCGCAGGGTCAGGTGCTGGCCCTGCTGGTATTTGAATGCTTCCTTCAGCTGCGGCGGCACGTCGAAGGTGACCGCGATCGCGTCGCGCGTTTCGTGCTTCACCTTGGCGACGGTGAGTGGATGGAATTTGCTCATCGTTTTAATGACACTTGAAGTAGTCGAAGGGCTCGCGGCAATCGAGGCAGCGGTACAGCGCCTTGCACGGGGTCGAGCCGAACTGGCTGGTGGCGAGGGTGTGGCGGGAACCACAGTGCGGGCACGGGACTTCCGGCTCCTGGATCGCATGGCGTTTGACGCCGTGCTTCAAGGCGCTGATGTCGATCACCTGCTGCACCGGCGGTGCGATGCCATAGCCCTTCAGGGCCGCTTTGCCGGCCTCGCTCATCCAGTCGGTGGTCCAGGCCGGCGACAGGCGGGTGGCGATGCGCACGCGCTGGAGTCCGCGCGCGCGCAGGGCCGCTTCCACGTCCTCGGCGATCACCTGCATGGCCGGGCAGCCGGAATAGGTCGGCGTGATCGTGACCACGCATTCGCCGGTATCGCCGTCGACGGCGACCTCGCGCACGATGCCGAGATCGACCACCGAGATCACCGGGATCTCGGGATCGGGCACCTCGCCGAGCCAGGCCCAGACCTGGGCAGTATCGGTCACGGTCTGCTCGCTCATGCTGTTACCTTACCAATCCGCGCCGGGATAGGCGCGCTGCAGGGACTGCATCTCGGCCAGGATGTAGCCGAGGCGCTCGGTATGCCGGCCCTGCTTGCCGCCGCGCTGCATGTAGGCGTCCGGCGACGGCATCGCCAGGGTCGCCTCGGCCAGCACTTCGCCGACGTGCTGCAGGAAGGCGTCGAGCAGCGGCGCGGCGCGCGGCGCCACACCCTGCGCCACCATGGCCTCGTCGACCGCGTCGTAGATGAACATCTCGCCGGCATAGGTCCACAGCTCGTCGACGGCGGCCTGCATCTTCGCGTGGCTGAGCGGCGTGCCGTCGCCCAGGCGCACCACCAGGTCGCCGCTGCGGCGCAAGTGGTAGGTGACTTCCTTGAGCGACTTTTCCGCGATCTCGGCGATGCGCCTGTCGGTCGAGGCAAGGAGGTCGCGCATCAGGAAGTAGTGCCAGGTATCGAAGAAGAACTGGCGCACCATGACCTGGGCATAGTCGGCGTTCGGCTGCTCGACCAGCAGGCAGTTGCGGAACTCGCGGCTGTCGCGCAGGTAGGCCAGGCGGTCCTCGTCGCGGCCATGGCCTTCGAGTTCGCCGGCGTAGGTCAGCCACATGCGCGTCTGGCCGAGCAGGTCGAGGGCGACGTTGGTGAGCGCCATGTCCTCTTCGAGCGCCGGGCCCTTGCCGCACAGCTGGGACAGCTGCTGGGACAGGATCAGGGCGTTGTCGCCCTGGCGCAGGAGGTATTCGACCTTGGCATTGTTTGCGTCCACGGCCGGCCTCACAGGTTCTTGACTTCTTCCGGCATCGGGAAGAAGGTCGGGTGGCGGTAGACCTTGCTGTTGGACGGCTCGAACAGCGCGTCCTTGTCGCTCGGGCTGGAGGCGACGATGTCGGCCGCCTTCACGACCCAGATCGAGACGCCTTCGTTACGGCGCGTGTAGACGTCGCGCGCATTGTTGATCGCCATCTCGGCGTCCGGTGCATGCAGGCTGCCGACGTGCTTGTGGGCGAGTCCGTGCTGGCTGCGGATGAAGACTTCCCACAGCGGCCATTCTTTGCTCATTTTTGTGTCTCCGTGTCAGCCGTCGCCCCTGCGAAGGCGGGAACGACGGTGGTTGTGCTTACGCTGCGGCTTTCTTGTCCGCCTGCTTGTCCGCATACGCCACCAGCGCATCGCGGAACCACTCGCCGTCTTCCCAGGCCTTCACCCGCGTGCGCAGGCGATCCTTGTTGCAGGGGCCGTTGCCCTTCAGGACGTTGTAGAACTCGTCCCAGTCGATCTCGCCGAAATCGTAGTGGCCACGTTCCTCGTTCCACTTCAGCTTCGGGTCGGGGATGGTGAGGCCGAGGAATTCGGCTTGCGGCACGGTCTGGTCGACCATGCGCTGGCGCAGTTCGTCGTTCGAGAACAGCTTGATCCGCCACTGGGTCGATTGCGCGCTGTTGACCGATTCGGCGTCCGACGGGCCGAACATCATCAGCGAGGGCCACCACCAGCGGTTCAGCGCATCCTGGGCCATCGCCTTCTGCTCGGGCGTCCCCTTGGCCAGCTGCATCATGATGTCGTAGCCCTGGCGCGCGTGGAAGGACTCTTCCTTGCACACGCGGATCATGGCGCGCGCATACGGGCCATAGGAGCAGCGGCAAAGCGGGATCTGGTTGATGATGGCGGAGCCGTCGACCAGCCAGCCGATCGCGCCGATGTCGGCCCAGGTCAGCGTCGGGTAATTGAAGATGCTCGAATACTTGGCCTTGCCGGAATGCAGGGCCTCGAGCAGCTCGTCGCGCGAGACGCCCAGGGTTTCGGCGGCGCTGTACAGGTAGAGGCCGTGGCCGGCTTCGTCCTGGATCTTCGCCAGTAGAATCGATTTGCGCTTGAGCGTGGGGGCGCGCGTGACCCAGTTGCCTTCCGGCAGCTGGCCGACGATTTCCGAGTGGGCGTGCTGCGAGATCTGGCGCACCAGGGTCTTGCGGTAAGCCTCGGGCATCCAGTCCTTCGGCTCGATCTTGACGCCGGCGTCGATGCGGGCCTGGAAAGCCTGTTCTTCCGCGCTCATGTCGTCGCGGGTCTGCACTTTCTTGAGGCCGGTTTCTACCATCTGGGCGTACATGGCTGTCTCCGTTTGTGTTCTGACTGAATCCATAATACGATACAAAAAACGCGATGTACACCAAAATTTTGAATCATGTCGTGATGCAAGAGCTGTCGGCTGCGTCGTGATTGCGGTAAAGTAATCATATGAAAATGCTCACCAGCAACGAGTGGATAAACCGCTTCCTCGCCACCGATCCGCCGCGCTCCAAGTCGCTGGTAATGACCATCTTCGGCGACGCCATCGCCCCGCACGGCGCGCGCCTTTGGCTGGGCAGCCTGATCGAACTGGTGGCGCCGATGGGCGTGACCGACCGCCTGGTGCGCACCAGCGTGTTCCGCCTGGTGCAGGAAGGCTGGCTGGTGGCCAACCGCGAGGGACGGCGCAGCAGCTATGCCCTGCTGCCGGAGGCGCGTCCGCGCTTCGAACGCGCGAACCGCCGCATCTACGCCCCGCCGGGACTCGACTGGGACGGCCGCTGGACCATCGTCATGGCACCGAACGGCAGCATCGACGCCAGCCTGCGCACGGCCGTGCGCAAGGAACTCGAGTGGGAAGGTTATGCGATGCTGGCGCCGGGCCTGCTGGCGCATCCGGCCGCCGATCCCGCGCCGCTGGCCGAGATCCTGGACCGGATCAAGGCCGGCGGAAAGATCTTCGTCTGCAGCGCCGCCGAACTGCCGGATGCCGGCTCGCGTCCGCTGGGCGAGCTGGTGCAGGAGGGCTGGGACCTGTCCGGCGTGGTGTCCGACTACCGCCGCTTCATCGACGAATTCACGCCCCTGCTGGCGACCCTGCGCGAGGAGACCGGCCTCACGCCCGAGGCCTCGTTCGTGGTGCGCAGCCTCCTGATCCACGCCTACCGCCGCGTCCAGCTGCACGATCCGATGCTGCCTTTGGCCCTGCTGCCGCATCCCTGGCCGGGCTCGGAGGCCTATGCACTGGCGCAGGCGATCTACCGGCTGACCTGGGAAAGGGCCGAGGCCCACCTGATGGAGGTGCTGCGGCGCGAGGATCCGGAAGCGCCCGGCGCTGATGCCGGCTTCTACGACAGGTTCGGCGGATTGCGCTGAGGCGCCGTCATCGACAGCCGGATACTCTCCACACCCAGCTCCAGGTCCAGCCCCGGCCAGTACAGGCAGGTATCGCCGAAGCACTCGACCCGGCACAGCTGCGCCACGGTCGCGTGCTCGAACCAGGGGAACATGGTGAATGGCAGGTACAGCTCTTCCCGATGGCAGCGCAGCCAGAAGCCCTGGCTGTCGATGCTGGTGATTTCGGCACGCGCGACACGAATTTCGTTCTTCATGTTTGTCCTCCCAAACGAGCACCTTAGCAAAAGCCGGATGGCCGACATTTGACCGGCAACAGGCGAGCCGATTTGCGCACCGAAACGAGTCATGGGTATGATGCACGCCCTACCACTCAAATAACAGGACCTCGTCAAACCGTAGCGAGCGGCCGCAGTTTCGGCCGAGAAGCGCAGCCGTACTTACGGTACGGCGAGCATCGCAGGCCGAAAATGCAACGCGCAGCAGGTTTGACGAGGTCCCCACTACAGGACACACCATGTCTATCAAGATCAGCAGCCAGTTCGACGCTGGCGCCATCGATATCGTGAACGCCACGAGCGCGAACGCCATCGACCTGAACATCCGCAAGGATTCGCACGCCGACATCATCCAGTGGTTCTACTTCCGCCTGCAGGGCGCGCAGGCCCAGCCCTGCACGATCCGCCTGCTCAACGCCGGCCAGTCGGCCTACCCGAAGGGCTGGGAAGACTACAACGCGATGGCGAGCTATGACCGCATCAACTGGTTCCGCGTGCCGACCAGCTTCGACGGCCAGGTGCTGACCATCGAGCACACCCCGGCCATGGACAGCGTCTACTACGCCTACTTCGAGCCCTACTCGTGGGAGCGCCACCTGGAGCTGCTGGACCGCGCCCAGCTGTCCGAGCAGGTGCGCATGGTCGACCTCGGCTCGACCGTCGACGGCCGCGACCTGAACATGCTGATCATCGGCGAACCTTCGCCGGAGAAGAAAAAAGTGTGGGTGATCGCACGCCAGCACCCGGGCGAGACGATGGCCGAGTGGTTCGTCGAGGGCATGCTCGACGCCCTGCTCGATCCCGCTCACCCCTTCGGCCGCCAGCTGCTGAAAGAATCGGTGTTCTACGTGGTGCCGAACATGAACCCGGACGGCTCGGTGCGCGGCAACCTGCGCACGAATGCCGCCGGCGCCAACCTGAACCGCGAGTGGCTGAACCCGACCATGGAACGCAGCCCGGAAGTCTTCCTCGTCAAGCAGAAGATGCACGAAGTCGGCGTCGACATGTGCCTCGACGTGCACGGCGACGAAGGCCTGCCCTACGTGTTCATCGCCGGCAGCGAATCGCTGCCGAACTTCACGGCCGAACAGGCCGCCGCCCAGAAAGCCTTCTCGGACGCCTTCATGGTGGCCAGCCCGGACTTCCAGGACGTGCACGGCTATGGCGAAACGCCCTACACCGAAGAGACCCTGACCATGGGCTCGCCGCACATCACCCACGCCTTCGGCTGCCTGTCGCTGACCCTCGAACTGCCGTTCAAGGACAACGCCAACGACCCGGATCCGCAAGTGGGCTGGGATGGCGCGCGCAGCGCCCGCCTGGGTGCCGCCGTGCTGCAGCCGGTGCTGCAGGCGGTCCGCGCGATCAAGTAAGTCCTTGCCCGGCCGGGAACCGGCCTGCGCCGCCCCCTGTCAAAAGCATGAGCGGCGGCCAGCGCCAGGGAAACTGCGGAGAACGGGATGGGCAATGTCTATCGGCCAGGGGAAAGTCCGGCTGCGGGAGCGCTGCCTCCCGCCGGACTGGCGCTGGGCGACGCCTGGTTCTGGCATGCCGACCAGACCCTGCTCCACGCCCTGGTCGAACATCCGAAGGTCGCGCCCGAGCATGCGGCCATCCGCCTGCTCGGCTTCAATGGCGCCAGGCTGAACGAATACATCGGCGACGGCGCGTTTGCCAGCGTGATCCGCATGCACCTGTCGCCGGATTGCCATTTCAGCGAAGTCTATCTCGGCGGCTTCGCCAACGATGCGCTCGAGCACCGGTTGGCGCTGCGCGACGATTGCTCGTCCGCCGCCGATCCGGCCGCCTGCTTCTCGCCGGCGCGCCTGGACCTGATGCTGTATCACATCAGTGAAGGCCTGAACGGCATCATCCGCGCCATCCGCTGGGCCTGCCGCAAGACCACCTGGCAGCAGCCGATCTTCCTGAACGGCTACGACTACCCGGTGCCCGACGGCCGCGGCTTCGTCAACAGCCATGGCGGCTGGCTCACGACCATCATGGACGACGCCAACGTCGATCCCGACCTGGCCTTCCGCACCGAAGTCATGAAGCGGATGATCGACGTGGTGAACGACGAGGTGCTGGCAGAATTCCACTCACCCCTCGAGCGCGTGTTCCACGTCGACAGCCGCGGGGTGCTGGCGACCGACCCGGCACACTACGCGGAAGACTGGGAGAACGAGGGCTACCCGACCCGCGAAGGATTCATGAAACTCCTCGAGCGGGCCTGGTTTCCCGTGCTCCGGCCCTTCCGCATCGTTATCTGAACATCACAGGAAAGTGAAGACCTGCTCTTCCTGCAGGCGCGACTTCGGCAGGCCGGCGTTGAAGTCGGTCTCGGCGTGGTAGCCGAAGCTCAGCATGACCAGGCTGGTGAGGCCGCGCTCGTGCAGGCCGAATTCCGCGTCCAGGGCGGCGACGTCGATGCCTTCCATCGGCGTGGTGTCGATGCCCAGGTTGGCGGCGCCCAGCATGGCGGTGCCGAGGGCGATGTAGACCTGTTTTTCCAGCCACTGCGGCAGGTCTTTCTGGGTGTAGCGGTGCAGGTTCACATAGCCCAGGCGGCCCTTGGCCTGGCCGGCCCTGGCGGCTTCGTCGCGGAAGCGGCCGTCGCGCTGCTCCTGCTCGAGGATGCTGTCGAGGTGTTGCTGGTCGGCATCGGCGCGCACGCAGAACAGGATCACGTGCGAGGCGTTGAGGATCTTCGGTTCGTTGTAGATGAAACCGCCTTGGGCGCCCTTGGCCATGCGGGCCTTGGCTTCCGGCGTGCTGGCGACGATGAAGTGCCAGGGCTGGGAGTTGACCGAGGACGGGCTGTTGCGCAGCAGACCGTAGATCTGCTGCATCAGCTCGTCGGGGACGCGGCGGGCCGGGTCGTAGGCCTTGGCGGTGTGGCGCTTGGTGGCGGCGGCGAGAATGTTCATATGATATCTTTCTTGTTACTTGACGCTGAGCATCTGCACATTTACGTTATTCGATGCCCATCATTGACTGCAGAAACCATTTCAAGCATCGGGGTTATGTCATTATACTTGGAAGAACCTCAGTTTTTTAAGCCCGCCTGGTTACTATAGAAAACGGGCTGACGACATCAGCTTGCAAGTGAGAGCAACATGACAGCTATTGCCCTGCTCAATATTGAAAATGATCCGCATGTTTTAGCAGACACCTTTCTCAGTGCGAAAGGAGCAGATCCGAATCCAAGAAAGGAAGTCTGGCTTCCTGCGCTTGGAAGCATCAAGTCCGAGTGGGGCTCCGCTGAAGACCTTTGGTATATTGCCAGACTGGGGAGGAAAACTTTTATCCTTCCAAACAATTCCGGCATATTGTCCTTCTCGGGCGACTGCAAGGCAGCGTTTGATTTTTGGTCCGAATGGTCCAAGACCTTCCTCAACACATTCCTATATGACGCTGGGGCTCACGTTACCGCCGAAATGCTCGAACGTGTCCTGAATCGCCTCAAAGGCCGTGAGAAGTTCAATTTACTCGGCATCCTTCGCGGCCCTAGCGGACGGCGAGTTCCGTTCATTCACAATCTTCCGAAAAAAGTCATGACAAACAACTTCGGAACTTGTTATGTCGCAGGATCGGGCACTGAAATCGTCAGCGAAATTATCACAACTACTGACGCTTACCTCTCTCGACAAGGAGGATGGAAGAGCGCAAATCGAATTTCCGCCACAGAAGATTTGGCTGAACATATTTCATCCCACATGCTCTACCGGGAAAGCGATTGGCGAAATGGAAAGCTGTCAGGTTCGCCTATCGATATGCAGTGTGGAGGCTTCTTTGAATGGTATCGAGTCGAGCAAGACGGAATACGTCCATTGAAGTCCAGGATTGAATTACATTTCCTTGCTAAAAAAAACAAATTATACGTCACGCGCATTTATTTTGCAGAGCAAGTCCAGAGCAAGGGAATGGTTGGCGATATTTATCCGCGGCCTCTATATTATATTTCCGTACTCAGCCTTATACATGATCGAGTGGAAGTCCAGGCGATCGATGCAGAACCATATGATTTCGCGCTGCAGCCAGAAGAAGTCCATGGAGTCCTGATTGATTCCACTTTTTCTCTTTATGACAGCACAGAAAACGATCCGCCATCTCGGATTTCCGGAAAGATATCGGCAGAAACACTAGAAAACATGTTTAGTGATCCGCTTGAAATACGCCGCGTGCGGATAGTGGTAAGCGCCCAAGAGCGCGCGAGCACAAAGGGATTTATTGCATCGCGCGATGAGGAGTTCTATGGGCGGATTTCAATGACCGACAAGTTGGGTCTGGAGATCAGCTCATCGATCATAGCGGCTGCCTTGGACATGGCTGCACGCCTAGCGCCTAACAACGATTAGAATATTTGAGCAGCCAAGGCTCAGCTGCCAGCAATCACCATCTTCTCGATCAGGATCGAACCCGTCGACTTGTTGCCGCGCGTCAGCACGTCATTGCCGATGCCGACGATGGACTGGAACATGTCCTTCATGTTGCCGGCGATGGTGATCTCTTCGACCGGATACTGGATCACGCCGTTCTCGACCCAGTAGCCGGACGCGCCGCGCGAATAGTCGCCGGTGACGTAGTTGGTGCCCTGCCCCATCAGTTCCGTGACCAGCAGGCCGGTGCCCATCTTGCGCAGCATGCCTTCGAAGGTATCGGCGATCTTCGTTTCCTTCGACAGCATTTCCAGGTTGTGCGAGCCGCCGGCATTGCCGGTGGTCTGCATGCCCAGCTTGCGTGCCGAGTAAGAAGACAGGAAATAGCCCTGCAGCACGCCATCGCTGACGACCTTGCGGGTCTGGGTGCGCACGCCTTCTTCGTCGAAGGGCGAGGAGCCGACCGCGCCGACGATGTGCGGGTCTTCGACGATCTGGATGTGCGAGGGGAAGATCGATTTGCCGAGCGTATCCAGCAGGAAACTCGACTTGCGGTAGAGGGCGCCGCCCGAGGTTGCCTGGACGAAAGAGCCGAGCAGGCCGGCGGCCAGCGGGGCTTCGAACAGTACCGGGCAGGTGCGGGTGTCGAGCTTGCGCGCGTTCAGGCGCGCCAGGGCGCGTTCGGCGGCGTAGCGGCCGACCTTTTCGGGATCGGCCAGCTTGTTCGGGTCGCGCGCCGAGGTGTACCAGTCGTCGCGCTGCATCTTGTTGCCCTTGCCGGCGATCGGCGCGACCGACAGGGTGTGGCGCGAGAACGGGTAGCCGGCGCAGAAACCGAGGCTGTTGGCGGCCACGAAATGCGACTGCTGCACGTAGACGCTGGCGCCTTCGCTGTTGGTGATGCGCTTGTCGACGCCGCAGGCGGCCGCTTCGCATTTCTGGGCGATGCGCACGGCTTCCTCGGCATCGATGTCCCAGGGGTAGCACAGGCGCAGGTCGCGCGGGTTCATTTCCAGCAGATCGGCGTCCGGCAGGCCGGCGGCCGGGTCTTCGGCGGTGAAGCGGGCGATGTTGTAGGCCGCTTCGACGGCGGCGCGCAGCGAGGCGCTGGAGAAATCGGAGGTGCTGGAATGGCCGCGGCGCTGGCCGCAGTAGACGGTCACGCCGATGCCCTTGTCCTTGTTCTGCTCGATGGTCTCGACCTGGCCCTTGCGCACCGTCACCGCCAGACCGCTACCCTCGCTGATTTCGACCGCCGCGTCGCTGGCGCCGGTTTCCTTTGCAATCGCCAGCACGTCCTGTGCGAGCTGCTTGAGCTGATCCTGGGTATGGGTGAAGACGGAGTCGTTCATGTGCGTTTTTCGTAGCGAGCCCTAAAACAGTTATCATAGCAGCCGTTTACTGTTTTTACCGTCAAGCCGTGCGCTTGGCGAATCTAGATCATCATGCCAAATGCAAACCGCGGCGCTGTCGGCTTCCGCTCCGACGAGTTCGAACCGGAATACGACCGCCCCTCCAAGTCCGAACTGAAGCGGCAGAGTAACGAGTTGCAGAAGCTCGGCGAACAGCTCATCGATGCGCCACGCGACCGCGTCAAGCGCGTGCCGATGCCGGACGAGGTCAAGGATGCCATCCTCATGGCCCAGACCATCACCAACCACGAAGGCCGCCGCCGCCAGCTGCAGTACGTGGGCAAGATGATGCGCTCCCTCGACGAGGAAGAAGTCGCCGTCATCCAGCGCACCATCGAGAGCTGGAAGGGCACCTCGAAGGCCGAAGCCGCCGCCCTGCACGCGCTGGAGCGCCGCCGCGAGAAGCTGCTGGCCGACGACAAGGCCCTCACCCAACTGCTGGGCGAGCATCCGGAGCTGGACGCGCAGCACCTGCGCACCCTGATCCGCAATGCGCGCAAGGAGCAGGCCGAGAACAAGCCGCCCAAGGCCTACCGCGAGATCTTCCAGATCCTGAAGGACCTGGCCAAGGCGCCGAAGGCTGCCGCGGAAGGCGAAGGCGAAGAGGACAACGGCGATGAGTCTGGAGAATAAGGGCCAGGAACTGGCGCGTGAGCTGGTGATTGGCCTGGTGTCGGTCTCGGACCGCGCCAGCGGCGGCGTGTACGAGGACAAGGGCATCCCCGCCCTGCAGGAGTGGCTGGGCAAGGCCCTGACCACCCCGTTCCGCGTCGAGACCCGCCTGATCCCCGATAACCGCGACGACATCGAGCGCGTGCTCATCGAACTGGTGGACGAGGTGCGCTGCCACCTGGTGCTGACCACCGGTGGCACCGGCCCCGCGCGGCGCGACGTCACGCCCGAGGCGACCCTCGCCATCGGCACCAAGGAGATGCCGGGCTTCGGCGAGCAGATGCGCCAGGTCAGCCTGCACTTCGTGCCGACCGCGATCCTGTCGCGCCAGGTGGCCGTGATCCGCGAGACGCCCGACCCCGCTTCTGATCATGCTGCCCTGGTCATGAACCTGCCGGGCCAGCCGAAGTCGATCAAGGAAACCCTCGAGGGCCTGAAGGATGCCGAGGGCAAGACCATCGTCAACGGCATCTTCGCCGCGGTCCCCTACTGCATCGACCTGATCGGCGGTCCCTTCATCGATACCGATCCGACCGTGTGCGCCGCCTGGCGCCCCAAGAAAAAATAAGGATGCATGCATGAGCGAGCTGCTCGAACACGTCACCGTCGACACCAGCGACAACCCGGAAATCTCCGTCATCTGGCTGCATGGCCTGGGCGCGGACGGCAACGACTTCGTGCCCATCGTGCGCGAGCTGGACCTGGCCGGCCTGCCTGGCATCCGCTTCATCTTCCCGCATGCGCGCACCATGCCGGTCACCGTCAACGGCGGCTATGTGATGCGCGCCTGGTACGACATCACCGGCGCCGAACTGACCCGCCGCGAAGACGAGAACGGCCTGCGCGCTTCGCAGAAGGAAGTCGAAGCCTTCATCGCGCGCGAAAAGGCGCGCGGCATCCCGGCGTCGCGCATCGTCCTGGCCGGTTTCTCGCAAGGCTGCGCGATGACCATCCAGACCGGCCTGCGCCATCCGGAACCGCTGGCCGGCATGATCTGCCTGTCGGGCTACGTGCCGCTGTCCGCCACGCTGGCGACGGAACGCACCCAGGAGAGCCTGGCCACGCCGATCTTCATGGCCCACGGCCGTCACGACAACGTGGTGCCTTTCGCCCGCGCCGAGCAGTCGCGCGACCTGCTGGTCTCGCTGGGCTACCAGGTCGAGTGGCACGAGTACGCCATGCAGCACTCGGTATGCCTCGAGGAAGTCCAGGCCATCTCGGCCTTCTTCAAGAAAGTATTGGGCTGAAGCGATGGCAAAGAAAGAAGAACTCGACGAAGAGACGATGGCGCTGATCAACTGGTGCATCGAGGTCGAAAAACACCTGGTGGCCGGCGGCGCCACCCAGAAGCAGGCGCAGGACTACATCGAAGAGAATGTCGAGTGGTTCACCGACATGTTCTACGATGAGTTCACGCCGGAGCAGGCGGCCAAGGAAGCGCTGGCCTAAGACGCCGGTTTACTCCGGCAGCGGATCCGCGTTCGACGCCGGCGCCGCGGTCTGCGCGCTGTTCATCACCATCGCCAGGAAGGTGTAGTAGCCGTTCACGCCCATCAGGTCGACCACGCCCTGCTCGCCGAACCGCGCCAGCGCGTTCTCGTAGACGGGGTCGGAGACCCGCTTGTCGCGGTGCAGCTCGGTGCAGAAGTCGTACACCGCCTCTTCGTCGGCCGGCATCGCCTTCGGCCGCCGGCGGTGCGCGATGGCGTCGATCACGTCCGCCGCGATGCCGGCCTGCTGCGCGATCGGTGCGTGGATCGCCCACTCGACCTGCTGGTTCCATGCGCGCGCGGTGACGAGGATCGCCAGCTCGGACAGCCGCACGCCGATGGCGCTGCGGTAGCGCAGGTATTCGCCCATGCGTTGCGCATGCCCCATCAACTCGGGACTGCGCAGCAGCGGCACGAATGGCCCGTAGAGGGCGCCGCGCGGGCCGTTGACGATCTCTTGCGCGGCCGCGCGCTGGGCGCCGGTCCATTGGTCGGGAGGGATGGGGCGGAGGCGGTCTGTCATGCAAGAAATATTCGCATGACTTCCCGCAAAAATCAAAAGAATCCCGGCGGCCCGCGCCGGATTCGGTCAGCCGCATATGCCGCAGGCGTCGAACGGCAGTACATCGCTACCTTGGTATGGGTTCCCGCAGTGCGCTTTTGGGAACCTTGCAAAGATCTGCTACTCCAAATTTGCACCAGGCCGGCTATCGGCCTCTATGAAAACCAGCCTTCCTCGTTCCAGTCCATCACCGCCACTATGCTTGAACAGATACAGTCCTAGACGGTAGCGTACGGCCGCCCGCGTCGGCGCCATCAAGCCGGGCAGCGCGAGGAAGCGCCGGATGGTCGCCATCGCGTAGGTGTAATCACTCGGATTGGTGGGCTCGGGCAGCGCATTGAATTCATGTATGAGCGTATCGTTCGGTGATGGACGCCCCGTTTGACGGACCTGTTCGCGCTGAGGGGGTTGCTCGCGCGCCGCGCGCCTGCGCTCTTCGGCGTTTAAGCGGGCTTCGATACGCGCGAGCACAGATTGGATCTGCGTAACTTGCAAATTCATTGGGCGCTTGGCCCGCACTACTTCGTGTAATACGGTTCGCGCACGCAGACAGTTCTCATATGGGTCACCTGTTTCCCGTTCGAGCAGCAGGCGCGCCAGGTTGTACTGCTGGTCGGCCCAGCGCGCCGGTGCGGCCTCTCGTGTGTAGACGGAGGCCGCCGCCTCTGTTGCGGCGATGGCGCGCTCGAGATTGTCGACGCGCCTACCTTGTCGTAGACGGAACAGCGACGACGCGAGACGCTCGTTCAGCCAAGCCCAAGTGTTGGGATCTGACTGCCGCGTGATCGCAGCCATAGCAGTCTCAATCATAGCGATACGTCGCGGCATATCATTATCGGTAAACGGCGCATCGATGGCCGCCATAATCGCTACGGGGACCGCATTGCCCTCGGGCTGGGGTTCCTGCAGGTCCCGTAGAACAGTCCAAAATCGATTGCGGGGAACACAGCGAACCTGCTCCAGGAAGGACGTGGAGCGTCTGCAGGCCTTAACCTCCTCGTGCACTTGTGACAGCATACTCCTGCACGTCGACTGGGCCTCTTCATCGAAGTCCAGAGGCGGTGAAAAAACGGCATAGCCGCGCACGGGGTCGTAAACGAGAATTGGCGCTCCGATGGGCGTAACGTGTCCGCGTGGGCAGCGTGCATCATGGATCTCGTCGGCAATACAGCGTTCGAGCAAATCGGGGCGGTGCTCCGCATCAATCACGAACCAGCACTCGAAGACGAATTGCGTGCCGCACTGCGGGCAGGCGAGTTGTATGGTTCGCTGATGCTTCGTCATAACGCCTCGCGCGGCACCACATGTGATCGATGGGCGAGGCCTAAACCTCCTGGCATGCAGATTCCAAGATAGGCGGGAACCAGACCGAACGCAAGCATATCCCGGCAGCGTCGGTCGATTCCGGGTCAAGTGGGCTTTGAGAGGACTGAGTGGCCCTAGATTTTCATGCAAGCGATATAAAAAGCTCAGCTTGCTTGCAGGATAAGCAAACCGGAGAGCGATATTTCGAACTAGCTAGCGTACAACTGCTCAGCACACGTGACGCAGCTTGGACTGATTCCTTTGGCTCCGACGGCTTTCGACCTATTGTCTTGAAAAACTCGGCTCCTATTTCAGGCGGAAACGAAAGATCGGTAACTCGATTTTTCAGAACAGCCGTTATGACGCGAACGTGAGTCAGTTGGACTTCGACCGTCACCGAAAATTCGCTAAAAAAATTTTCCGGCCGACCTTTTTAAAACAATAGACCCGGAGCGGAAGCTCAAATCTACGTGTCTTGGCGATTCTTAGAGGCGCTATCGTAACCGCGGTTTGGCTCCTAAAACCCTCCTCCAATTGATGGGAACACTGTCGATTATCGACATCACCAACAGTCCGAGTTAAGGTGGTTAGTCGTACAACAGTCGAACCTGACTACCCAAAGCATGTAATGGTTAGGTGATAGGACACTCATGTCACAGACTGCATGTTTCTTCCAGGATCGGATACGAAGCACTGCTTTATGCAGTAGCAGATTAAAATTACACTTTCAGTTGTCGAAATTTTTTACATGTTGATCAATTGAACAGTACCCATAATTTATAAACTTTTGATTTGTCGCGCAAAATTTTTGTGGCACGGATTATGCTCGAACTGATGTAACCTCGGACCGACTCGCAGATGTACTTTCTACTGAGCACATTCTGTGCCGGCGAACGCTTTCTAATAGTTACGCTTTAGATGGAACGTTCAATTTGTTCCTCCAATACGAATCCCCCAAGAGTTCACTTTAGGTCTTTAAATACTGATAAGGATTTCGATATGAAAGCGTCCCAAAAATTGGCAATTTTTGCTCAAACTGTCGGAATATCTTTATTAGTGTACGCCGGCCCTACAAGGGCGAATCCAATCTCATACTTTGACCACCTGAGCTATCAATCAATCGAAATCGGCGGTATTTCATATATCTGCTCAGGCACAACTGACCCCGCGTGCGTCGATATTTCAATCCGGGCAATTGGTGACACAAGTACGGTGCAAGCCTTTAGTGTTCCAGGCGCAAGTGGATTTACGAACACGCTGAACCAAGCAACGTTAGATGTTTACTTTCACGACGGGCATTCATATACCGCCAGCATCGATCTTACGCGCGGCGGGCTTTACGTTAGTGTGGATCAAACAAATCAAGGTGCTGGATTTAGCTCAGCCTACGGGCCTACGTATCCACTCGCGATTTATGGCGGTGCAGGATTTGCCAGCTATAATTTAGTCTCAGATTTCCTCATCTGGGGATGGGGCCCCTTCTCCGCGACTGCTGCAAACAACGATGGCGCACCTTTATATACGACAGATGGCACTGAGTTCCTCATTAAGAGGGGCTTAGCTCCCGCATCTGGCTTCTTCGTATCAACGGTTTCCGATGTCACTACGGTTCCGGAACCGACCGGCGCATGGCTCGTTGCTTTGGGCTTGGTTGCACTAATTTTTTCCGAGAGGTTCGGAAAATATAGTAAGAATTATTATATTAAGCGGGTGCTACTGAACTTACGGCGATTCGTGTTCTTTATAGAGCAGCGCCTTCAAAAGATCTAATGCGAGGAATCCAGCAAAAGGATTCTGCTGCATGTCAAAAACCTAAATTTTAGAGATTTTCACATGCACTTCCCTCTTGAAAAAATGAAGATCAGGCCTTGTCAATTCGGACGTTATAATCCTTTGAGTAATACCTTCGGCAAGGTTCGAGTAAACAATACGCAACCCCATCAAGGATAGGATCTGATTGCATCACCAGACAGTATTTGCTATGCGATCTCGGATGGCGAACTTCTTTATATTGATGAGGAAAAAAATGGCTTAGGTCTGAAAGCAATCCTTATGTTTAATCACAAGGGCCTCACCTATTTTGCAGTTTACGCGAATCTCTCTGAAAAAATTGTCGGAGCCTGCTCGGTAAAAGAAGGCACAAGGATCGCCAAAACGGGAATGACAGGAAATGCCTCGAAAATTCCGAAAAACGAAGCGCATCTTCACTTCGAAATTAGAAAGAAGGTTAATTGCAGGACCGGGCTTGGATAATAGAATTGATCCAGGAGAAATATTTGGATATGAATTTTATTCATACAATAAGGAAATGTTCATTTGATATTGGATTAGTGCAATGACATCGCCCACTGCCGACGGGACAGTGCCTCTGCGTGCGTCCTGATACAATTCATTGTTGCGCAAATGGACCTGTGGCCTTGCAATATCTTCGTTGCTCCAAATTCGCGGACTGGACGCGCTACTGGACAAGGCGAACCAGATCGACGATCCGTTCGAGCAGTCGTTCTTCATGATGGCGCATTTGCCATACCTGCAGCCATTTTCCGACATCAATAAACGCACCTCCAGGCTGGCGGCGAATCTACCGATGTTTCGCGTGAATCTGTGTCCACTCACGTTTTTGGACGTACCGGAGCGGGCCTACAGCCGTGCCACCTTGGGCGTACGAGTTGACGCGCGTCGAACTGCAGCGCGACCTGTACATCTGGGCCTATGAGCGCTCGACACAGGAATACCTGGCACTGAAGCAGAATATGGCTAAACCCGCCCCCCTGCGCCTCGCCTGGCGTGACTTGATCAAGCAAACCATCCTCGAGATCGTTATCCATCCCGAAGGCGAGCCACTCGCCAGCATCCAGCAATCCGTGACGCTCAATGTGCCAGAGCATGAGCAGCCCAGCGTGCAGGCGCTCATTGTCAAAGAACTCAAGCGGCTGCACGAGGGCGTACTGGCGCGCTATGGTTTGCGACCGTCCAAATACGCGGCTTGGAAGGCCATACACAGGCATTGAGAAACTCACGCGTTGGCGTCGGCCCCACAGTGCGCGGGGACGACGGCGGTTTATTTCGGAAACGCCACCACTTCCTGCTGCTGCTCCCCCAGACCCGCAATACCCAGGCGCAGCTTGTCCCCCTTCTTCAGGAAACGCTGCGGCGTGCGGCCCAGGCCCACGCCCGGCGGGGTGCCGGTGCTGATGATGTCGCCCGGCTCCAGGGTCATGAAGCGCGACAGGTAGCTGACGATTCTAGCAACCGTGAAGATCATGTTCGAGGTGTTCCCGGTCTGCATGCGCTTGCCGTTCAGCTCCAGGTAGAGGTCGAGGTCCTGCACGTCGAAGATCTCGTCCTTGGTCACCAGGAAGGGGCCGACCGGGCCGAAGGTGTCGCAGCCCTTGCCCTTGTCCCACTGCGAGCCCATCTCGAACTGGAAGGCGCGCTCGGAGACGTCGTTGACCACGCAGTAGCCGGCCACGTACTTCAGCGCGTCTTCTTCGCTGACGTACTGCGCGCGCTCGCCGATGACCACGCCCAGCTCGACTTCCCAGTCGGTCTTCTTCGAGCCTTTCGGCAGCTGGATCGCATCGTCCGGGCCGGACAGGGAGCTGGTCGCCTTCATGAACAGGATCGGCTCCTTCGGGATCGGCGCGCCCACCTCGGCCGCGTGGTCCGAGTAGTTCATGCCGATGCCGATGAATTTGCCGACGCCCTTGACCGGGACGCCCAAGCGCGGTTCGCCGCGCACGATGGGCAGGGTCTTCCAGTCGACCTTGGCCAGCTTGCGCAGCGCTTTTTCGGACAACACCGATGCGTCGATGTCGTCGATGACGCCGGCCAGCGAGCGCAGGCGGCCTTCTTCGTCGAACAGGCCGGGTTTTTCTTTACCTGGGCGGCCGTAGCGAACCAATCTCATATTCTTCCTTCTGTGCGAGTAAACCGATCCCGCATTCTACTTGACCTCGCCGCCCGCCACGTCGCGCGCCGCCTCAGGCGATGCCGGGCTGGGCGTCGCCGGTCCGGTGCCTGAAGCGCAGCATGGCGATGGCGACGATGCACAGCGCCGACACGGCGAGTGCGGCGGCGCTGATCCAGAACAGGATTGCGTACGACTGGCGTCCATGCATGAGCCACACCATGCCGCTGGCGCCGCCGGCCTGGGCCAGCGAAAAGCACAGGTTCATCGCGGTCCAGTTGCGCCGGTGGTCCGCGGCGCCGCCGATCTCGAGCGCATAGCTGGATGCCGCGCCGACGATACCCGGCGAGAAGAAGCCGACCAGCACCGACGACGACAGCAGTGTCACAGCGTCCTGGGAAAACATCGGCAGCGCCACGCCGAGGGCCTTCAGGCCGAATGCCACCGCCAGCGTACGGTTCAGGCCAAAGCGGTCGGCGATCACGCCGGTCAGGTAAGGGCCGCATGCCGCGCCGACGCCGAAACAGGCCCAGAAGAAGCTGGCGACGGCCAGGGGCTGATGCAGTTCGCGCGTGATGTAATCGGCCCAGAACAGGGTATGCGGCAGGTAGCCGATCGCGTTCAGCGTATAGGCGAGGCACAGCAGCAGGATCGGCAAGGACAGGCGCGGCCGGCCCAGGGCTGTCCGCTGCGGCGTCGCGGCCGTGGGGGCGCCGTCCGGCCAGTAGCGCCATGTGAGCGCGGTCAGCAGCGCGCAGACGGCGCCCAAGGCCAGCCAGGTCACCGCCAGCTGGTAGCTCGCCAGGCTGGGAACGATGGTGGAGGCGGCGACGATGCCGAGGCCGACGCCGGAAAAGATGACGCCGCTGGTGCGTCCGCGCCGCGCCGCCGGGGTGCGCGGCAGGATCAGCACCGGCGCCTGCACCATCAGGATCGCACCGCAGGCGCCGGCGACGGTGCGCCAGGCCACGAACCAGGCCAGGCCGCCATCGCGCCAGCCGCAGGCGAAAAAACTCAACGCGCACAGCAGCATCGACAGCCGCACCATGCGGCCGGCCCGGCAGCGGCGCGCCAGCAGCGATGCCAGTCCGATGCCGAGCAGGTAGCCGGTCAGGTTGGCGGCGCCGAGGTAGCCTGCCGCGGTCAGGTCGAACCATGCCTGCCGCACCAGCAGGGGCAGGATCGCGGCATAGGCGAAGCGTCCGATCCCGACCCCGGTCAGCGTGGCGGCCATGCCGCACAGGCCGGGGCCGGCCTGTGCGAAGCGGGTACGCAGCGCAGCGCCCACCTCAAGCCCCGGTCAGGGCGAGCGGCGGAACCGGGACCTCCGGCGCTTCGGCGTCGGCCGGCTCGGCCGGCCGCTCCAGCGGGTAGGCGAGCGCCGCGATCCCGCTGCTGCGTTCCGCCAGCTCATCGCTTGCCTGCAGCATCCGCAGACGCGCGCTGCGCTCGCCGATCGCATCCATCATGCGGCCGACGGCGCGCCCGGCGTCGACCATCGTGGTCGAATTGGCGCCGGGACGCGGCAGCACGAAGGTGTAGAACTTGCATCCCTCGACCAGGGTGCCGAGCGCCCACAGGCTGGACTGCGGGGCGCCGTCGCGTCCGACCACGTTCATGTTGCGGTCGACGGTGATGCCGCCCGGATGGAAGCTGCCGTTCATGAAGGGAGACACGATCCCGCGCTGCATCATCTTGCGCATCAGCGGCGACTTGTCCTCCCGTGGCCCCGGCAGCGAGGCGCGCCCGCGTACCAGCACGTCGGCCGTTTCGGTTTCGCCGTTCCAGTGGCTGCGCACCACGAAGCGGCCGGAGTGCTCGTCCAGGACACAGCTCGCGCCGGGTCCGAAGTCGGCCTGCACGACGCCGGCGTCCATCAGCGCGAGCAGCTGCGCGATCCTCTCCTTCGGCGGTCCGACCGCCAGCCGGTTCATGATCGGCAAGAACTCGGACAGCACCCAGCGGTGCGACTGCTCGGTCAGTCCGCCATAGTCGATGGCGCTGCGGATCACGTCGCGCACGTCGCGCAGCACGTCGCAGGCGGATTTCAGCGGTCCGTCCAGGTTGCCGAGACAGGCCTGCTCGAAGTCGCCCCACATATAGCCGCGCAGCCAGTCGTCATACTGGCGCCGGCTCTGCAGCGCACGGGCGGGAATCGGGTTGACCAGTTCGTCCCACGACAGCTGGTCGCGCCGGGTGACGTACTTGTCGATCAGCGCCTGGCGCGCCGCCGCACTGCCGGCCGCCATGAACTCGTTACTGAACGTCAGCGCGGTGAGCTTGTCCAGCTTGCGGTACAGATACGAGAAATAATAGGCGAACTGCATGTCGCTCCAGAGCAGCGGCATGATCTGCCGGTCGAAATCGAGCTTGCCGCCCGGCGTTTCCGTCCGCAGTTCCTCGACCTTGGCCATGGTCAGGAATTTCGGCTTGTACTGGCCGAACACGCCTTTCTGGTTGGTCGCGCGCGCCATCAGCGGCAAGCCCGAGCGCGAGTACAACAGGATTTTCGGTTCCTTGCCCGACGGCCGGTAACGCAGGCGGCCCGCGGGTTCCATCTTGCCGCATGGGACGAAGCTGCCGCCCCGGCCGGCCGTCAACTGCGCCAGCAGGTCGAAGGTGGTCAGGCCGATGCCTTCGATGGCGATGCTGTCGCGCTCCTTGACGCTCGAGACGGCATTGCGGATCGGATAGGGTTCCAGCACGACCTGCAGGCTCGGGTTGTGGGCGCGTGCGCGCTCGACTTTCTGGATCAGCGCCGACTCGGCCTCGCTCGGCAGCTTGCGCGCGTGGCCGGTGGTCAGGAACACGAAATCGACCGGATAGGCGCAGCCGTCGTAGAACACATTCCAGCCCTCCCCATTGGCCTCGAGATCGTCGACGTTGGCGAAGTTGTGCAGGAAAATCTTCACCTGCGGCGGCGCCATCTTCTTCAGGTACTCGAAGCCCCAGCGCAGGTAATCGCCGAACAGGGCGCGCGAATAGTAGCCGTTGCGGTCGATGACCAGATGCTCGGCCGCCACGCCCGGCCCCCTGCCGCTTTTGCTGCCGAGCCAGTCGGCAAACGAAGGACCGTACAACAGCGGTCCGGCGCCGCGGACGGTATCGTCGGAAAACTGCGTCATCTGGCAAGCGACCGTGTTGACCAGCAGGTGGTCCGCCTGGTCGGTGGTATGGCAGCCCGGCCCGAATTCCTTACCGTCAAACAAGTACAACCCCAGCGGCGTTGCATGCGGATCATTCCGTGCATACGCGATGATGCGGTCGAGCACCGAGATACCGCGTGGTCCCAAGCCGATGACTGCGATCTTGTACATGTGAACCTCATATGGATGAGATGAGTGCATTGTTGAACAATGGTTCATGAATAAAACAAACCAATGATAGATAGGCGGCCGGTGACACGGTTGCGCATCCGCAACTTTTGAGGGTGTAGAGCAATTTCCGTGGGTTAACGTTTTGCCTTGCTTCCTGTCAAGGAAACGCTTGCGGAACAGAACGACACTGCGAATTTCGCTTTGCTCACGACCACATGGAGGCCTGAATGAAGTCGACCAAGCTGGGACGCCGTACCTTCCACCTCGCCGCGCTGGGCAGCCTGTTCCTGGGCGGCGCGGCCTCCGCCGCACGCCCGCCGGCATCGCCCGTGGCGAACAAGCCGAAGACCTTCGTGCTGGTCCATGGCGCCTGGTATGGCGGGTGGTGCTGGGACGCGGTCACGCACGCCCTGCGCGCACGCGGCCATACCGTGACTGCGCCGACCTGTCCCGGACTGGGCGAACAGGCGCATTTGCTGTCGAAGGATCTTTCGCTATCAACCTTCATCACGAGCATCAGCAATCACATCCGCTACGAGAACCTGGGCGATGTGATCCTGGTGGGCAGCGGCTTCGGCGGCGTGGTGATCAGCGGCGTCGCGGACCGCATGCCGCAGTTGCTCAAAAGCCTGGTGTTCGTGGACGCCATGGTGCTCGACAGCGGGCTGTCGGTGTTCGAAGCCCAGCCGGCCGCAGTGACGAAGAAGCGCCTCGAACAGGTGGAACGCCAGGGCAAGGGCATCGCGATCCCGGCGCCGCCAGCCAGCTCCTACGGCGTCACCGACAAACAGACGATGGCGTGGCTCAGCGAACGCCTGACGCCGCAACCGGTGGGCACCTATCAGGAAAAGCTGGTGCTGAACAACCCCATGGGCAATGGCGTTCCGCGGATTTACATCGATTGCATCGCTTCGCCGTTCGAGCCCCTGGTCGAGGTCAAGAAGAACCTCAAGCGCCAGCCGGGCTGGACATGGGTGGAGCTGAACACCCATCACGATCCGATGATCACCGAGCCGCTGATGCTGGCCGACTTCCTGGCCGCCGTCTAGCTTGTGCCAGCGCAACTTATCTGCGGACCCGGTGTCGTACATTGCTTAATGCAAATAGGAAACATTTCCCTTCGAATTTTTCTTATAAAGGAAATCCCGCCATGAAGCTGCTGTTCACTGCCGCCACATTATCCTGCGCATTCGCCATGGGCAACGCCTGCGCCACCGACGCCACCGAAAAGGATGCCGTTGCGCTGGTCGAAAAAGGTGTCGCCTTCATGAAGGCGAACGGCAAGGACGCCATGATCAAGCGGATCAACAGCAAGGATCCGGAGTTCTACAAAGGCGAGCTCTACCTCCACATGCGCGACGCCAGGAACGCGATCATGCTGGCCCATCCGGTCAACCCGACACTGATCGGCAAGGACCTGATCGACGTGCCCGATACCAACGGCAAGATGTACCGCCGCGAAATGGTCCAGCTGGCGGCGACCAAGGGCAAGGGCTGGTATGACTACACCTACAAGAACCCCGTCAGCGGCAAGATCGAACCGAAGACCACCTATATGGTGAAGGTCGACGACGTCGTGCTGGAAGCGGGCATCTACAAGAAATGACGGCGTAATGCCGAACGGGGTGCGATTCCGGCCGGCTCGCCGGCCATTACTGGCGGGGGAAGCATGCTGAAAAAATTACGGATCGGTCCCAAACTGCTGCTGGCTCCCACCCTGGTGCTGCTGCTCCTGATGCTGCTTTCCGGCGCCGCCTATTACGGCATGGTGCGCCAGAACGCATCGCTGGAAAACATCGTGCAGGTCCGCACCGCACACCTCAAGTCGGCAGCCGAGATCTCGGGCGACGCCAAGTACGCGCATGGCAACATCTACCAGCTGCTGGCGTCCATCAGCGGCAGCTTCGGGCAGGGACGGATCGATGCGCTGGTCGCCGACATCAAGAAGAAACACGAAGCGTTGCAGGCCCGCCTGGCAGCGCTGGCGGAGGCATCGAATCCCGCCGAGCGCAAGCTGATCGCATCGTCGATCAAGGCCCTGGCCGACTACCGCAAGAGCGCGACCGACAGCATCGAGCTGGCGCAGGTGGACCAGTCGCTGGCCACCGGTTCGATGCGGCTTGCGGAACAGCGCTTCGGCGTGCTGAACACGCAGCTGGCGCAGCTGTCGGCCCTCGAACAGCAACTGAGCTCTCAGGCGCACGACGCCGCCAAGGCCGAGTTCCAGATGCTCGGCATGACGATGGCGGGACTGGTCGTGCTGTCGATCGCGCTGTCGCTGGTGGTGACGATGCTGGTGCGGCGCGCGATGCTGGCCGATATCAACGCGATGTCGGAAGTGGTCGGCGAACTGGCCAAGGGGCGGCTCAAGCGCGGCGCCGGCAACGATGGGCGCGACGAAATCGCCGACACCTCGCGGGCGCTCGACCATTCGATCGCCATCCTGAACGACACCCTGCGCAGCATCCTGGCCTCGGTCCACTCGATCGACACCGCCTCGCAGGAAATCGCCAGCGGCAACCTCGACCTGTCGACCCGCACCGAGCTGCAGGCCGGCTCGCTGCAGCAGACCGCCAGCGCGATGGAAACCCTGACCACGGCCGTCAAGGGCAACGCCGACAACGCGCGCCTGGCCACCGGGCTGGCGGCCGAGGCGGCGCGGCTGGCGGCCAGCGGCGGCCAGTCGGTCGAGCGCGCGGTGGCGACCATGGAATCGATCCGCGCCAGCTCGCGCAAGATCGTCGACATCATCGGCGTCATCGACGGCATCTCGTTCCAGACCAACCTGCTGGCGCTGAACGCGGCGGTGGAAGCGGCGCGCGCCGGCGAGCAGGGACGCGGCTTCGCGGTGGTGGCCAGCGAGGTGCGCACCCTGGCCCAGCGCTCGGCCTCGGCGGCGAAGGAGATCAAGGCATTGATTGCCGATTCGGTCGCCATCATCGACGGCGGCAGCGCCTCGGTCAACGAAGCCGGCGCCAGCATGGGCAGCGTGGTCGCCTCGGTGCAGCAGGTGAACGACATCATCAACCGCATCAGTTCGGCCAGCACGGAACAGGCCGACGGCATCGCGGAAGTCAACCGCGCGGTCGGGCAAATGGACGACATGACCCAGCAGAACGCGGCCCTGGTCGAGCAGGCCGCGGCGGCCGCGGCCAGCCTGCACGAGCAGACCGTCAACCTGGCGCGCGCCGTATCCGTGTTCCAGATCGAGGGCGTCGAAGCGGCTGGTGCCGCGCAGGATGAGGAGGACGGGGAGTTCGCCCAGGTCGAGCGGCGCGCGACGGACAGCCCGATGCGAGCCGGCGCCAGCCGGGGCCCGCGTCCCGCGCTGGAAAACCGCCAGGGCCTGCGGCGGCGCGCCTAGCCGTTATGGAAAGCGCTTGCTGACGTAGCGCGAACCCTTCAGGCCGAAACGCCACGGCACGTCGACCGCCTTCGAGATACCGATCCGCGGGCCGGTCACCACCTCGATACCCTTCGGCGCGGCCGCCAGTTCAAATGGCGGCTGCGCCAGCGAGGACCCGTTCAGCGCCCGCGTCACCCCCAGCGCCTGGCACAGCTTGCCGGGCCCGGAGCACAGCAGCCACTCGTCGGTGGTGCCGCGCCGCTCGCGCATCGTCTCCAGGCCGGCCACCGGTTCGAGGGCGCGGATCAGCACCCCGGCGCCGTGCCCCTGTTCCATGCAGACGAAGTTGAGGCACCAGTGGATGCCATAGGAACGGTAGACATAGGCATGGGCCGGCGGGCCGAACATCGCGAAATTGCGCTCCGTCGGTCCGGAGTAGGCGTGGGAAGCCGGATCCTCGCCGTCATAGGCTTCGGTTTCGACGATCCGGCCGCCGACGCCGTCGACCAGCACGGTCACGCCGATCAGCTGGCGCGCCACGACGTCGGAACGGGCGGAGAAATCGATCCCCGCAAGCATGAAAGAAGACATGTGGCAATCTTATAACGGCCGCGTCCAGAAAGTCGCACGGTCGGCTCTGCGGTGTGACAACGGCAACTGTCTGATTTGCCACACAAAATGAATACTTTGATGCAACTTGTTGTGTGCTGGTTTATAGTGACGAGCTTGGCACGTCTTTCCGTGCAGCATCGTTTCCCTCCCCTGCCATGAGTACAGCATCCGCCCTGGCGCGTCCCGCCGCCGCCGAGGATCCCGTCGACGCCCTGATCAAGTCGATCCGCATCCCGCCTCGTCCCAGCCTGCTGGCCGACCTGCAGCGCGAGCTTGCTTCGCCGGATCCGAGCCCGGAGACGATCGGCCGCATCGTCGCCAGCGACGTCGGCATGTCGGGCGCCCTGCTGAAACTGGCCAATTCGGCCATCTATGGCGGGCGGCGCAAGGCCAAGTCGATCGAACAGGCCATCCTCTTCCTCGGCATTAACCAGGTCGCCGCGCTGATGACCGGCCTGCTGGCGCGCCAGGCGATTCCCGCCAACAGCGCGGCCCTGGCCAGCTTCTGGGACGTCTCGACCCGCCGCGCCCAGGCCATGGTATTCCTGTCGCGCCGCCTGCGCATCGGCGAGCCGGACGTGGCACATACCTTCGGCCTGTTCTGCGACACCGGCCTGCCCCTGCTGATGGACCGCTTCGCCGACTACGGCGCCACTTACGCCGCCGCCTCGCTCGAAGCCGAGCGTCCCTTCACGGCGCTGGAGGAAGAGCGCCACGCCACTTCGCACGCCTCGATCGGTTGCCTGCTGGCGCGCAACTGGGGCTTGTCCGACCATGTCGGCTGGGCCATCCTGCACCATCACGACTACGCCATGCTGGAAGACGCGCATACCGCCGGCGCGGTGCGTTCGCTGGTGGCGCTGTCGCTGCTGGCGGAAGCCGCGATCTGCAAGTACCAGGGCCATGCCGAATCGCTCGAGTGGAACAAGGGCGGCGTGCGCGCCTGCACCTATCTCGGCCTGTCGGCGGAAGAAACCGCCGAGCTGCTCGACGAACTGCACGAAGCCTTCCACGACGAACAGTAACGAACAGTAAGATCCCCCCTCGAGAGCGTCTTTACATCTCCTCCGCACCGGCAGATACTGAAAGAAAAAGTACACCGGACACGGAGGAGAAAATGCGATACCTCATTGCGTTCATGATGGTCCTGCTGGCCGGCTGCGCCAGCGCGCCGCCGGCCCCGGCACCCGACCTGTACCGCGACGCCGCCTTCGGTCCGCCGACCGAAAAAATCAGTACCGCCGACCTGTTCGCGCTCAGCCCCGAAATGCGCGAGTATCTGCACAGTGCGGCCTTCAATACCTATCTGCGCAACCGCGGCAAGGAATACGGCCTGCTGGAAGCCTTGTACACCGGCAGCAAGACCGGCCTGAAACTCGATTACGACGCGACCTATACCCGCAACGCGGCCGAAACCTTCCGCGACCGCGCCGGCAACTGCATGTCGCTGGTGATCATGACGGCCGCCTTCGCCAAGGAACTCGGGATGACGGTGCGCTACCAGGACGTCATCATGGAGGAAAGCTGGAGCCGCAACAACGGCTTCTACCTGCTCAGCGGCCATGTGAATCTGCTGCTGGCCTATCGCGCCCCCGAGCTCTACGGTTCGGATCCGGAACGCGCGCTGGTGGTCGACTTCCTGCCGGATGCGCGCGCCGACAAGCGCTATACCCGGCAACTGGACGAAGAAGACATCATCATGATGTTCCAGAACAACCGCGCCGCCGAAGCCCTCGTGCAGGGCAAGCTCGACGATGCCTACTGGTGGGCGCGCGCCGCCACCAGCGGCAACCCGCGCACCGCGCTGGCCTACAATACCCTGGGCGTGATCTACGATCGCCGCGGCGATTTCGCCATGGCCGAGCGTGCCTTCCGTGCAGCGCTGGCACGCGAACCCGAAAGCGTCATCACCCTGCGCAACCTCGAACCGGTGCTGACGGCACAGGGCAAGACGGAGGAAGCCAGGGCGGTCGCCCAGCGCGCCGCCAAGATCGAGCCGGCTCCGCCCTTCCTCTACTTCAACAAGGGCGTCACCGCCTACCAGCATGGGGAATACAGCGAGGCCAGGGATTTGTTCGCGCGCGAAGTCAGGCGCGCGCCCTACTACGACGAATTCCATTTCTGGCTGGCGGCGAGCCTGCTGCAGCTCGGCGAGGTCAAGGAAGCGCGCGAACAGCTGACCCTGGCGGCCGATACCAGCACGCGCAAGGATACGCGTAATCTCTATAACGCCAAGCTGGCCCACCTGCGCCAGCTCGGCATGCGTTAATCTTCGTTACATCACACAAGGAGATCTGTTTGCCCAGCCGTCTCGTCATCGAATCCTTCCACAGCCCCATCCTGGCCGGCAATCCCCTCGGAGACCCGGCCCGGCGCGACATCCCGGTCTACCTGCCGCCCGGTTACGACGAGGAGCATGCACGCCGCTACCCCGTCGTCTACCTGCTGGCAGGTTTCAACGGCCGCGGCACGACCTTCCTGAACGATACGGTATGGGACGAGAACATCGTCCAGCGCCTGGACCGGCTGATCGGCAGCGGGACCATGCGGCCGGCGATCGTCGTGATGCCGGACTGCCTGACCCGCCTGGGCGGCAGCCAGTACATCAACTCCAGCGCGACCGGACGCTACGAAGACCACCTGGTGCAGGAACTGGTGCCCCACATCGACCGCAGCTACCGCACGCTCGGCAGCCGCGATTGCCGCGCCGTGGTGGGCAAGAGTTCGGGAGGATATGGGGCGCTGATGCTGGCGATGCGCCATCCGGACATCTTCGGCCTGACGGCCTCGCACAGCGGCGACCTGTATTTCGAGTTGTGCTACAAGCCGGCCTTCGTCGCCTGCGCGCGCGAACTGGCACGCCTGGGCGGCATCGACCGGCTGATGCGCGACCTGCACACGATCCGCCCGCGCGACGCCGGCTACCGCGCGGCGGTCAACACGCTGGCGATGGCGTCCTGCTACTCACCGGATCCGCAAGCCCCGCACGGCTTCGTGCTGCCCTTCGATCCGCACAGCTGCGAACTCGACGAAGCGGCATGGCGCCGCTGGCTGGAATGGGATCCGGTACACCTGGTGGACGAATACCGCCGCGCGCTGGCCTCGCTGCGCCTGATCTACCTGGACGCCGGAACGAAGGACGAATTCAACCTGCAGTACGGCGCCCGCATCTTCTGCGAGAAGCTCAGGCAGCGCGGCATTCCCTTCGTGCACGAGGAATTCGACGACAGCCACCTGAACATCCCCTACCGCTTCGATGCCTCGTTCGCCGCCATCTCGCAGGCGATGTCGGGGGATTAGAGCCGATCAGTGCCGGCGCGGACGCGGCGGCGGCTTCGGCATGCCGTGCTTCTCGAGGTGACGGAAAGTGATCCGTCCCTTGTTGAGGTCATACGGCGACATCTCCAGCGTGACGCGGTCGCCGGCGATGATGCGGATGTGGTTCTTCTTCATCCTGCCGGAGGTGTACGCCACCAGCTGGTGACCATTGTCGAGGTCCACGCGGAAGCGCATTTCCGGCAGCACTTCAGTCACCTTGCCATTCATTTCGATCAGCTCTTCTTTCATCTCGTGTCCTTTGACTATGCAGCTTGTTAACGCCAATGCCCAATCCCAGGCAATGCTGACGCAGCGCCTGGGGCGGTTGACAGGGTCGAAGTCGGGAAAAGCGGCTCCGGCTGCAGTGTCGAGCCGTATGGAGATTGGGGGATGGAAGCGATATGGGGACGTTGTCCCGAAAAAAAAGGGCTGGCGCCCTTTTTACGTTTGCCGTGCTATCAGCGGCGGCCGCGGAAACTCGACCGGGCTGCCGGTGCGCCGCGCTTCTCGATATGGCGGAAGGTGATGCGGCCCTTGCTGAGGTCATACGGCGACAGTTCCAGGCTGACCTGGTCGCCGGCCAGGATACGGATGTGGTTTTTCTTCATCTTGCCCGCAGTGTAGGCGATCAGCTTGTGGCCATTTTCGCAATCCACACGAAAACGCGAGTCGGGCAAAACTTCCGAGACAACGCCATTCATTTCGATCAGTTCTTCTTTTGCCATCTGCATACTCCAGTTCGGTAGGATGGTGAAAAAAAAGCCCGCTCACTGCGGGCTTCGTTTCAATGTAACGCCAATGCCTTAATCGCCGCTCCAGCCCCTGCTATCTGCAAGGTGCGGAGCCCGGACGCCCAGGCTATCTGCCAGGTGCACCCATCGTGTAAACCGACCAACGTATGTGGAATGACATCCCCATCCGGCTTGCTCGCGCGCAGCATTACACATATTGCGCCGCGTGCCTTTCGCGGGGAACGGCAGGACCATCAAGACCTGACCGATAACGTAGTGTAGCACGGTTCCTTTTGCACCGCACAAATACCTCAGAACAGCTGGGCGGTGGCGCCCACATCCAGGCTGGCGTCGACCAGCCTGCGCCACACGGCCAGCTTCTGCTCGAAGCTCATCGCCATGTGCGCCGGCGACGACGACGGCAGCACCACGGTGCGATAGCCGGCCTGTTCGAACTGCGGCGCGAATTTACCGGATGCCTGGCCGTTGAAGCCCACCGTTTCCAGCGCCGGACACAGATGCCGCAGCCGGTCGAAATCGTTGGCGGCCGGCTTGCGGATCGCGGAATCGAGACTGCCTTCGCGCTCGCAGGCGGCCAGCACGTCCCACAGGCCGAAGCGGTGGGCCAGCAGGCGCGGCAGGCGTTCGTCGTAGGGGAGGCTGTAGAGGTCTTCATCGACCAGGGCGCCGACCAGTTTCCAGAACTGGTTGCGCGGGTGGGCGTAGTACTGCTGGGCGGCCAATGAGGCGGCGCCGGGGAAGCTGCCCAGGATCAGGATGCGCGTATCGGACGCGATGACGGGGGCGAGGCCGGTCAGGAGGGAGGTGGGTTCCGGGTCGAAGTTCGGCATGCCCGAATTGTAGCGGGCGAGTCAGGACAGCGGCGCAAGCACCGTCGGCGAGAAAAACAAAAAAACGGCGGCACGCTCGTACGTACCGCCGCAAAGGGCATCCCAAAACACCCCCCTCACCTCACATCATTTGCTGGCCAGCGCCACGTTGGCTGCCGGCGCCGGAGCCGGCGCAGCATCCCAGCCGCCGCCCAGCGCCCGGATCAGCGCCACCGTGGTGACCGCCCGGTCGCCGCGCAGTTGCACGGCGGTGCGCTCCACGGACGCCAGGTTGCGCTGCGCATCCAGCAGCTCCAGATAGCTCGAGCGGCCGGCGTCGTAGAGTTTCTGCGCCAGGTCGGCCGAGCGGCGTGCCGACACCACGGCCGCGTCGACTTCGGCGCCCTGCCCCGCCAGCACGCGCAGGCCGGCCAGGTTGTCCTCGACTTCGGCAAAGGCCACCAGCACGCTCTGGCGGTAGGCGCCCACCGCCTCTTCCAGCGCGGCCTCGCTGCGCACCACGTTGCTGCGGTTACGGCCGCCGTCGATCAGCGGCATCGACAGCGCCGCGCCCAGCAGCCAGGAACGGCTGCTCCACTTGAAGACGTCGGCAAAGGTACCGGCCACGCCACCGCCGTCGGCGCCGATGCTCAGCGCCGGGAACATCGCGCTCCTGGCCACGCCGATGCGGGCGTTAGCCGCTTCCATCGTGCGCTGGGCGCTGGCGATGTCGGGGCGGCGCTCCAGCAGGCTCGAGGGCAGGCCGGCCGGGATCAGCGGCAGGCTGGCGTTCGCTTCCAGCGGGTCGCTGGCGGCGCCGAAGTTCGAGGCCGGCTGGCCCAGCAGCACCGCCAATGCGTGTTCCGCGGTGGCGCGCCGGCGCTGCAGGCCGATCGCCTCGGCGCGTGCGGTCGACAGTTCCGTCTTCGCCCGCGACAGGTCGAATTCGCCGATATCTCCCAGTTCGAAGCGGCGGCCGGTCACGCGCACGCTTTCTTCGCGCAGGCGCACGGTCTGGTTCACGGTCGCGATTTCCGCGTCCAGGGCGCGCAGCCGGAAGTAAGTCTGGGCGACGTCGGCCTGCAGCGACAGCAGCACCGAGCGATAGGTCGCCTCGACGGCACCCGCATCGCCGCGTGCCGCCGCCACATTGCTGGACACGCGGCCGAACAGGTCGACCTCGTAGCTGGCGCTCAGGTTCGCCTTGTAGCTGGTCGCCGGCGACATGCGGGTGCCCGGCGCCAGGCCGGCTTCCAGCGGCGACTGCTGCCCGCGCTGGGCGCCGACGCCCACGCCGATCTGCGGAATGCGGTCGGCTTCGGCGATGCCGGCGATGGCCCTCGCCTGCTTCACGCGCGCCGCCGCCACCGACAGGTTCTGGTTGCTGGCCGTGGCCTGGGCGATCAGGCCGTCGAGCCTGGCGTCATTGAAGGCCTTCCACCATTCGCCGCGCGGCTGGCTTTCCGCCGGCTGCGCGGTCTTCCAGGTGGTGCCGTCGGCGGCGCTGCGCACCACCTCGGGCGATGCCGAAGGCGTAGCCACTTGCGATTCCTTGAACGCCGCCGGGGTCGACACGGCAGGCTGGTGGAAGGCAGGGGCCGCGCAGGCGCTCAGCAGCAGGGCCGCCAGCACGGTGGCGAAGCGCGGCGCGAACTTGGCGACGGTCTTCACCACCGGCTGCGCCACCGAGCGGCCCTTCGGCCGCGCCAGGGCTTCGTCGAGGGCCGCGTCTCTATCCGCCTTCCAGGCCTGTTCGGCCTGAGGCGTCGGGGAAACCGGATTGATGGTCATGACACTCATTTCATTGCTCCTTCGAGTTCGGGGGCGTGCGGCTCGATATGCTCGAGGCGATGCGAGGGCTTGCCGAAGCGCGCCGCCAGGGTGCGCAGCAGGACGTAGAACACCGGCGTCAGGAACAGGCCGAAGAAGGTCACGCCCAGCATGCCGGCGAACACCGCCACACCCATTGCATGGCGCATCTCGGCGCCGGCGCCGTGCGAGAACACCAGCGGCACCACGCCCATGATGAAAGCGATCGAGGTCATCAGGATCGGACGCAGGCGCAGGCGGCAGGCCTCCAGCGCGGCGGCGACGATGCTGCGGCCGTGGTGTTCCAGCTCGACCGCGAACTCGACGATCAGGATCGCGTTCTTCGACGCCAGGCCGACCAGCACGAACAGGGCGATCTGGGTGAACACATTGTTGTCGCCACCGGTCAGCTTCACGCCGATCAGCGCGCACAGGATCGACATCGGCACGATCAAAATGACTGCCAGCGGCAAGGTCCAGCTTTCGTACTGCGCGGCCAGCACCAGGAACACCAGCAGCACGCACAGCGGGAACACGTAGATCATGGTGTTACCGGCCAGGATGTCCTGGTAGGTCAGGTCGGTCCACTCATACGCGATCCCCTTCGGCAGCACTTCACGTGCGATCTCTTCCATCGCGGCCTGGGCCTGGCCCGAGGACACGCCCGGGGCCGGGCCGCCGTTCATTTCGGCGGCGACGTAGTTGTTGTAGCGCTGGACGCGGTCCGGGCCGTAGGTGTCCTTGATCTTCATGATCGAGGACAGCGGAATCATCTCGCCGGTGCCCGAGCGGACCTTCAGCTGCGCGATCTGCTCGCGCTGCGAACGGAAGGGCGCATCGGCCTGCACGCGCACCTGGTAGGTGCGGCCGAACTGGTTGAAGTCGTTCACGTACAGCGAGCCGAGGTTGATCTGCAAGGTCTGGTTGATCTCGGCCAGCGACACGCCCAGCTGCTTGGCTTTCACGCGGTCGACGTCGGCGAACAGCTGCGGCACGTTGATCTGGTAACCCGAGAACACACCGGCCAGGCGCTTGTCGGCCGCGGCCTTGGCCATGAAGGCCTGCACCGCCTTGTTCAGCTCATCGTAGCCGAGGTTGCCGCGGTCTTCGATCATCATCTTGAAGCCGCCCGTGGTGCCCAGGCCGTTCACCGGCGGCGGCGGCAGGACCATCACGAAGGCATCCTCGATGGCACCCATGCGCTTGTTGATCTCGGCCGCGATGGCTTCGGCGCTCTGCGCCTTGCCCTTGCGCTCATCGAAGGGCTTCAGGGTGGTGAACACGATGCCGGCGTTCGGCGCATTCGTGAAGCCGTTGATCGACAGGCCAGGGAAGGCAACCGAGGATTCCACGCCGGGAATCTGCTTGGCCACATCCGACATCTTGCGGATCACGGCGTCGGTGCGGTCCAGCGAGGCGGCGTCCGGCAGCTGGGCGAAACCGATCAGGTAAGCCTTGTCCTGCGCCGGCACGAAGCCCGGCGGCACCGCCTTGAACATGAAAATACCGGCGATGGCCAACAGTGCATACACGCCCAGGGAGGCGCTCTTGCGCTTCAGGACACCCTTCACGCCGCCTTCATAGGCGTGCGAGGAGCGGTGGAAGAAGCGGTTGAAGCCACGGAAGAAGCGGCCGAACACCAGGTCCATGCCGCGCGTCAGCGCATCCTTCTTGGCGCCGTGCGGCTGCAGCAGCACCGCGGACAAAGCCGGGGCCAGGGTCAGCGACAGGAAGGCCGAGATCACGGTCGAAATCGCGATGGTCAGGGCGAACTGGCGGTAGAACTGGCCGGTCAGGCCGGACACGAAGGCGATCGGCACGAACACGGCGCACAGCACCAGGGCGATCGCAATGATCGGACCGGACACCTCTTTCATCGCCTGCACGGTGGCGTCATGCGGATTCAGGCCGTTCTCGATATTCCGCTCGACGTTCTCCACCACCACGATCGCATCGTCGACCACGATACCGATCGCCAGCACCAGCCCGAACAGCGACAGCGTATTGATCGAGAAGCCGAAGGCCAGCATCACGGCAAAGGTACCGACCACCGACACCGGCACCGCCAGCAGCGGGATGACGGACGCGCGCCAGGTCTGCAGGAACACGATCACGACCAGAGCCACCAGCACCACCGCTTCGATCAGGGTGTGGACGACCGAGTCGATCGACTCGCGCACAAACTGGGTCGGGTCGTAGACGATGCTGTAGGTCATACCCTGCGGGAAGTCCTTCGACAGTTCTTCCATCTTGTTGCGCACGTCCGTCGACAGCTGCAGCGCGTTGGCGGTCGGGGACTGGAAGATCGGGATCGCCACCGCCGACTTGTTGTCGAGCAGCGAGCGCAGGGCGTAGGAGTTCGAGCCCATTTCCAGGCGCGCGACGTCCTTCAGCAGGGTGGTGGCGCCATCCTGGCTGGTCTTGACGACGATATTGCCGAACTCCTCTTCCGACTGCAGGCGGCCCTGGGTGTTCACGGTCAGCTGGAAGTCGGCGCCCTTCGACGGGCCCTGGCCGACCACGCCGGCGGCGACCTGCACGTTCTGCTCGCGGATCGCGCCCACGACGTCGCCGGCGGTCAGGCCTCTGGCCGCGACCTTCTGCGGGTCGAGCCAGACGCGCATCGCGTAGTCGCCCGAACCGAAGAGCTGGACGTCGCCCATGCCCTTGATGCGGGCCAGCTGGTCCTTGACGTTCAGGGTCGCATAGTTACGCAGGTAGAGGTCGTCGTAACGGCCGTCCGGCGAATTCAGGTGGACCACCATCGTGATGTTGGGCGAGCTCTTGACGGTGGTGACGCCGATCTGGCGCACCTCTTCCGGCAGGCGCGGCAGCGCGCGCTGGACGCGGTTCTGCACGGCCGTCTCGGCCTGCTCGACGTTGGTGCCGATCTTGAAGGTCACGGTCAGCTGCAGCGCGCCGTCCGAGGTGTTCTGCGAGGTCATGTAGAGCATGTCCTCGACGCCGTTGATCTCCTGTTCGATCGGGGTGGCGACGGTTTCCGCGATCACCTTCGGGTTCGCGCCCGGATACTGGGCGCGCACCACCACGGACGGCGGCACCACTTCCGGATATTCGGAGATCGGCAGCTGGAAGATCGAGATGAGGCCGGCCACGAAGACGATGACCGACAACACCGCCGCGAAGATCGGCTTGTCGACGAAAAAGCGTGAGATGTTCATGTTATTGATTCCTTATTTTGCATCCGCCATGGCCAGCTGCGCGGACTTGTCCTTGCCCACGCTGGTGGTGGCGACCATCGGCACGGTCTGCGCAGTGATCGGCGAACCCGGACGCACGCGCTGCAGGCCGTTGACGACGATTTTTTCGCCCGGCTTCAGGCCAGCCTTCACCACGCGCAGGCCCTCGACCACCGGGCCCAGTTTCACTTCGCGGTACTCGGCCTTGCCGTCCTTGTCGACCACGAACACGAACTTGTGGCTCTGGTCGGTGCCGACCGCGCGGTCGCTGATCAGGAGGGCCGGCTTCTCGCTGCCGCCGCCGATCTGCACGCGGGCGAACAGGCCGGGCGCCATCACGTCGTCCTTGTTGGCGAAGGTGGCGCGCATGCGCACGCTGCCGGCGCGGGTGTCGAGCTGGTTGTCGACGAATTCCAGCTTGCCCTCGTGCGGGAAGCCTTCCTCGTTGGCCAGGCCGACGCGCACCGTGACCGGCTGGCCGCTGTGGGCCTGCGAACGTACGCGCAGATAGGTGTCTTCGTCGCCGTCGAAGCTGGCGTAGATGCGGTCGGTCGAGACCACCGAAGTCAGCACGCTGGAAGCGTCGACCAGGTTGCCGAGGGTGATCTCGGCCTTCGACACGCGGCCGTCGATCGGCGCGACCACGCGGGTATAGTTCAGGTTCAGCTTCGCGGTTTCGTACTGGGCCTGCGCGGCGCGCGCATTCGCTTCCAGTTCCTTCTGCGCGGACGCGCTGGCGTCGTATTCGCGCTGGGCGATGGCCTTGTCGCCCAGCAGGCGCTCGGCGCGGGTCAGTTCCAGCTTCGCCAGCTCGGCCTTGGCGCGCGCCGACCTGGCGGCGGCGTCGGCGCGTTCGGCTTCGGCCTGGAAGGGACGCGGGTCGATCACGAACAGCACATCACCCTTCTTGACCACGGCGCCGGGCTTGAAGTTGACGGCGGTGATGAAGCCGGACACGCGCGGACGGATCTCGACGTGTTCGACGGCTTCCAGGCGGCCCGAGAATTCCTGGGTGTCGGCGACCGGCTTCTCGACCACGACGGCGGCGGACACCGGCGGACCGGCTTGTGCCTGGGTCTGGGCTTCGGCCGCCTTGCCGGTCGCATCCGAGCAGCCGGCGATCAGGACAGCGACGCCGGCGGCGCCGAGTGCCAGGACGACGGGTCGTACCGCGCTACGTAATTGATGAATTGCTTTCATGAGTGAGCCCTCCGATCTTGATGACTTATTAATAATTAGGCGAAAGCGGTCCCTTCCGGTCTCGCATGCGGGATGCGGACAGAAACGCAGGAAAAGACAGGTCTCCCGTGCCTGCGGACAGGCACGTTGTTGTGGTTTTGGGTGCGGTCAAGCGTTACCGGCTAGACGTTCCAGCCGGGCGATCCGTGACAGATCAGGTCATTTGCCGGGCGGTGCGTTGTCGGATTCGAGCCCGGCGATGAAGTTGGCGATTTCGTGCAGGGCATGGCCCGTACACGCACATTCGTTGCGGGCGTTCGGCTCCTCGATGCGGGCCGGCGCCATGCGCCGCACCGTGGTCCTCACGCCTGCGTTGATCAGCTTGGCGCCATAGGCTTCGGCCTCGTCGCGCAGCGGGTCGTCGTCGGCCGACAGGATCAGTGCCGGCGCCAGGTTCTTCAGGCGGCTCGACTGCAGCGGCGACGCATAAGGGTGGCCGCGGTCGGCCGCGTGCGGCAGGTAGCCGCGGTAGGCGGCGGCGCATTCGTCGAACACCCGGGCCTTGTCGGGGCAGGTCGGCATCTCGCGCATCGAGCAGGTCGACAGGCCGGGATCGAGCATCGGCATGATCAGGATCTGGCCGGCGAGAAGCGGGCCGCCGCGGTCGCGCGACATCATCGCCGCCACCGCCGCCAGGTTGCCGCCGGCCTCGATGCCGGCCACGATCAGGCGCTTGCCGGTCCAGCCGAGCTTGGTCTTGTTCTTCTTGGCCCAGTTGACGATCGCATGCGCATCCTCGGCGGCCGCCGGGAAGGGTTTGACCGGCGCCAGCGTATAGGTCGAGGACAGCACCACCGGATAACCGCTCGCGTCTGCGAGACGGCGCAGGAAGCTGTCCGACTCGTCCAGGTCGCCCTCGACGAAACCGCCGCCATGGAAGAACACGATCAGGATGTCGCGCTTGCCGTCCACCGCCGCGCGGTACAGGCGGCCCGCCAGCGGGCCTTCGAAGCCGGCGAGCTCGAGTTCGCGCACCACCAGTTCGTGATGGTCGAGCTGCTCATTGTTCAGAACCGCGGCATTCATGGCTGTGTTCCTTCTTGCACCTTGTTGGCGGACATCGAATGGAACAGGGCCTGGTAACCGGCGGCTTCGCCCGCGGCGGCGTTCGCGTAGACGTCCGTGCCGACCAGTCCCGCCATCAGCGTCACGCTGAGCGCGAGCGCCAGACTTGCAAAGATTCCATCGCGTTTCATGACCTGCTTCCCTTCGTTAAGTGGCACATTTATCAGTGACCGTGCCGACACTATAGACATGAACTAGAATCTGATAAATACCGCAAACCCGAATCCATTATTCAGATCCCTGAACAATCGAAATGAACAACAAGCTGCAAGCCATGGAAGTCTTCGTGCAGGTGGTGGACGCCGGCAGCTTCACGCGCGCGGCCGAAACGCTGCAAATGCCCAAGGCCACCGTGTCGACCCTGGTGCAATCGCTGGAAGCCTCGCTGTCGGCCAAGCTGCTGCACCGGACCACGCGCCTGGTGACCGTGACCACCGATGGCGCCGCCTATTACGAACGCTGCGTGCGCATCCTGTCCGACGTGCGCGATGCCGAGGAATCGTTGTCGCGCACGCGGCTGTCGCCCAGCGGACGCCTGCGCGTGGACGTGCCCACCGGCCTGGCCAGCGAGATCCTGATCCCCGCCCTGCCCGGCTTTTTCGAGCGCTATCCGGACATCATGATGGAACTGGGCAGCACCGACCGCCCGGTCGACCTGATCGAGGAAGGCGTCGACTGCGCGATCCGCGGCGGCGAGCTGGGCGACGACAGGCTGATCGCGCGCCGGGTCGGCATCATCAACTTCCTGACCGCCGCCTCGCCCGCCTACCTGGAACGTTACGGCATGCCCCGGCACCCGCTCGACCTCGAGCGCCACCGCTGCGTGAACTATTTCTCGGCCAAGACCGGCAAGACCTATGACTGGGATTTCCGGCGCGGCGAGGAACGCATCGACATCCCGATGCGCGGCGTGATCGCGCTGAACGATTCGAACGCCTACGTGCAGGCGGGCCTGGCCGGCCTGGGCGTGATCCAGATGACGGATTACCTGGTGACCCAGCACGTGGCCGCCGGGCGCATGGTCCAGCTGCTGCCCGACTGGACCAGCGAGCCGCTGCCGGTGCACATCGTCTATCCGCAGAACCGCCACCTGTCGGCCAAGGTGCGGGTCTTCGTCGAATGGGTGTCGGACCTGTTCGCGAACCACCCGTACATGCACTTGCGCGCGGTGCCGCGGCCGCAGGCGGCGCCGGCGCCGGTGTCAATAGAGGCCACAGCCTAAAATGCGGCGCTAGAATCGGCAACATGACAAGTCACATGACGAGGAGACACCGATGCAGCCGCGCACCATCGACACCCTGCTGGAGCAGTACAGCGACAGCCACCGCAACCCGACCAATGAGCTGATCCATTTCGTGTGCGTGCCGGTGATCGTGTTCACGCTGCTGGGCATCCTGTGGAGCATCCACCCGGCCGTCGCGGTGGCGGCCTGCCTGGCCTCGCTGGTGTATTACTTCAAACTGTCGCGTCCCTTCGCCTTCGGCATGCTGCTGATGAGCGCCATGATGCTGGGCGTGCTGGCCCTGATGCCGCCGATGACGGTGCTGCCGCTGTCGATCGCGATCTTCGTGGTCGCCTGGATCGGCCAGTTCATCGGCCACAAGATCGAAGGCAAGAAGCCTTCCTTCTTCGACGACCTGCGCTTCCTGCTCATCGGGCCGCTGTTCGTGCTGGGCTTCCTGTATCGGCGTTTGAATCTGGCGTATTAAAAGAGTAGGCTGGACCGGTCGCTGCAGCCGCAGCGCCGCATGAGGAGCCCATCATGAAATCCGCCGCCATTCCCCTTTCCGTCGCCCTGGCCGGCGCCGGCCTGCTGGCCGGCTGCGCCACACCGCCCGAGTCGGGCAGCGTGTACAACAGCTACCAGACCATGAACGAACAGGTGATCCGCATGGGCACCGTCGAGTCGATCCGCAACGTCACCATCGCCAGCCCGGAATCCGGGGTCGGCACCATGTCCGGCGCCGCGCTGGGCGGGCTGGGCGGCTCCCAGATCGGCGGCGGCAAGGGCTCGATCGCGACCGGCATCATCGGCGCCGTGGCCGGCGGCCTGGTCGGCCAGCAGGTCGAGCGCAATGCCGGCAACCGCGCCGGCTTCGAGATCACGGTCCGCCTCGACAGCGGAGAGTTGCGCGCCATCACCCAGCCGGCCGATGAAATGTTCCGCCCTGGGGAACGGGTGCGTCTGCTGAGCAACGGTTATACGACCCGCGTGACGCACTGACGACGAATTCGACGAGCAAACCCAGCTGGCGCCACAATGAACTCCGGAAAGCACGTATACTTTCCGGATGCCTTCCTACGTCCTGTTCACCATCGCTTCCCTGATCTGGGGTTCCACTTTCTGGGCCATCACCCTGCAGCTGGGAGAAATCCCGCCCGCCGTCTCGGTCGTCTACCGGTTCGCGTTAGCGTCGGGGGCGCTGTTCGCCTGGTGCCTGGCGCGCGGCGACAAGCTCTGGTTGCCCTGGCGCACGCAAAAGTGGACCTTGCTGCAAGGTTTCCTGACCTTCGGCCTCTCGTATGTATGCACTTACAACTCCGAACAGTACGTGGTCTCGGCCCTGGTGGCGGTGCTGTTCGCACTGATGGTGTTCTGGACGCCGCTGCTGTCGCGCTTCGTGTTCGGCACGGCGATCCCGCGCAAGACCTGGACTGCCGGGGTCGGTGCGATCGCCGGCGTCACCCTGCTGTTCTGGCACTCGATCCAGGGCGCCCTGCACGACTTGCACCAGGGCGGCCAGGGCCATTTCCTGCTCGGCCTGGGGCTCGGCATCTGCGCGTCGATCGCCAGCGCGGCCGGCAGCATCGTGGTCGGCAAGGTGCGCGAACAGTCGAGCAACCTGATCCTGACCACCGGCTGGTCGATGTTCTGGGGTACCTGCATGGTCGCGCTGTGGTGCGTGGCCAGCGGCCAGCAATTCATCCTGCCGCACACGACGCCTTACGTGCTCGGCCTGCTGCACCTGGCCATCTTCGGCTCGGTGGTGGCCTTCATCTGCTACTTCACGCTGATCAACCGTATCGGCTCGGCCAAGACCGTCTACATCGGCGTGATCACGCCGGTGCTGTCGGTGCTCATGTCGATCAAGCTCGAACACTACCGTCCCGGCCCCATCGAATGGCTGGGCATGGCAGTCTGCCTGGGCAGCGTCGCCTGGGCCCTGTACACGCCTAAACGCAAGGCAGCTTCCGTCAACCTCAACGATGCGCTCGACGCACCCCTCGAAACACCATGACCGCTCAACAGTCCACTTTTGCCATCCGCCCCGCCACCCCGGCCGACGTACCCCACATCATGTCGATGATCGTCGAACTTGCCGTGTTCGAGAAACTCGAGCACATGGTGGTGGCGACCGAAGCCCTGCTGCACGAAGGCCTGTTCGGCACGAAACCGTCCTGCGAAGCGATCATCGGCGAGGCCGATGGCGAAGTGGTGACCTTCGCCCTCTTCTTCCATAACTTCTCGACCTTCCTCACCAAGAAGGGCCTGTACCTGGAAGACCTGTACGTGCGCCAGGCCCACCGCGGCCACGGCTACGGCAGCCGCATGCTCAAGCACCTGGCGCGCATCGCCGTCGAACGCGGGTGCGGCCGTTTCGAATGGTCGGTGCTGGACTGGAACACTCCGGCAATCAATTTCTACAAGTCCATGGGCGCCGAGATCCTGCCCGACTGGCGCATCTGCCGCGTGACCGGCGAGCCGCTGACGGCGCTGGCGCAGCCCTGATCAGGCATAGAAAAAACCCACGGGGCCAGTGATGGCGCCGTGGGTGAACCCAATTAGATGGGAGGGGAGACTTGAATCCAACGGTTTCAATATACGCCCCGGACAGCCCGAGCGGAATGGTCGCTTACAAATGCTTACGCCCGTAACGCGCTGTTAATCTAGCTTAACTGAGGCTTAAATACGCCTTGATGCCGGTTGACGGAACACTGCCGCGCCCGATTGAGTGATCACAAATGCAATAAGCCGCGCTGCATGACAATGTGGCCTCCAGACGAGGACACGGACATGAAACTGAGCGTCAAACCGATCACGCGGATCATCTACCGGGCCTGGCTGCGGTCCCGGCTCGACAACTACACGCGCAGCCTGCACATCATCGCGGCGCAGCGCGAGAACGACTTCCACGCCGAGCGCTTCCTGCACCGCGCGATTTCCGCTACACGTTCCAAACTACAATCCTTATAGGCGCCGGCGCGCCAGCAGGCGCTCGGCCAGCTCGAATCCGGCCTGCGTCAGCAGGGCCAGCAGCGCGGCCGGAATCGCGCCCGCCAGCAGCATGTCGTTGTCGTTCAGCGCCAGCCCGGTGGTGATGCGTTCGCCGAAGCCGCCGGCGCCGATGAAGGCGGCGATGGTCGCCGTCCCCACGCTCATCACGGCGGCGGTCTTCACGCCGGCCAGGATCACCGGCGCCGCCAGCGGCAGCTCGACCTTCAGCAGCGCCTGGCGGCGCGTCAGGCCCAGCGCCAGCGCGGCGTTGCGCAGGCCACTGGGTACCTGCAGCAGGCCGGTACAGGTATTGCGCACGATGGGCAGCAGGGCGTAGGCGCACAGGGCCACCAGCGCCGGCACCGTGCCGATGCGCCCCAGCAGCGGGATCAGGATGGCCAGCAGGGCCAGCGAAGGCACGGTCTGCAAGGTCCCCGCCACCGCCAGCACCGGCTGGCGCAGGCGCGGGGCCAGCGCCGCCAGCACGCCCAGCGGTATCCCGGCCGCACAGCCCAGCAGCACCGCGGCCAGCACCAGCATCAGGTGCTGGCGCGCCAGTTGCGCAAAGCCGTTGCCGAAGGTCTTGGCCAGCAGGCCGTCGCGCGGGGCCGGCGCCCTGGCAGATGCCAGCGGCCGGCCGTTTTCACGGGCCAGCCAGCCGCCTGCGATCGCCGCGAACGGCTTGCCTTCCAGTTCGGCCTCGGCATTCATCGCGATCATCGCATCGCCGCCGATTTTCCCTTCCAGGCCCTGCAAGGCGCGCCAGGCCTGGGGAAAGCGCTGCGGCAGGTCGAGCCGGTACAGCAGCACCGCGTCGTAGCGCGGAAAGTAATGCTTGTCGTCGTCCAGCACGCGCAGGCCGTACTGGCGGATCTTGGCGTCCGTCGAATAGATGTCGATGACGTCGACCTGGCGCTGCTTCAGGGCTTCGTAGGCGATGCCGTGGTCGATCCCGCGCGGCTGCTGCGGCAGCCCGTAGTAGCCGGCCAGCCCCGGCCAGCCGTCGGCCCGGCCCAGGAATTCGTGCGACAGCCCCAGCTTGAACGCCGGCTTCGATGCCAGTGCGGACAAGGTCGTGATGCCGGCGTCGCCGCGCGTGGCCAGCGCATAGCCGTTCGAGAAGCCCAGCGGCACACCCACGCCCAGGCCAAGCGGGCGCAGGGCGTCGCGCATGGCTTCCAGCGAAGTCGGTTTGGGATTCTTGAGGATTTCGAGGTCGATCGTGCCGAGGTATTCCGGATACACGTCGATGGCGCCGGTGCGCAGCGCATTCAGGACGATGGCGGTATTGCCCAGGCCCTGGCGATGCTCGACGCGCGTGATTGGCGCGGCCGTCTGCGCCAGGATCTCGCCCAGGATATAGGACTCGGTGAAGCGCTTGGAGCCGACCTTCAATACGCGGTCGGCCGGCTGCGCCGCCGACGCCGCACAGCAGACCATCCACACCAGCACCAGCAAGGCAAACCTGCGCATACGCCTCCATGTCGTGAAGCCGGCGGATCAGCCGCCGGTCACGCCATGATAGCCGCGATTACCTCGCCAGGCTTACCCGCGGCTCGCGCGGCACGCCGGCATTCACCACGGCCCGGCAGGGATTCGCGCCGATGGCATAGGCCAGGTCGGCCGGGCGGGCGATGTCCCACAGCGCGAAGTCGGCGCGCTTGCCCGGCTCGAGCGTCCCGATGTCGCCGCGGCCCAGCGCGCGCGCCGCGTTGGCGGTCACGCCCAGCAGGGCTTCCAGCGGCGTCATGCGCCATAGGGTGCAGGCCATGTTCATCGCCAGCAGCAGCGAGGTCATGGGCGAGGTGCCCGGATTGCAGTCGGTCGCCACCGCCAGCGGCACGCCCGCTTCGCGCAGCAGGGCCAGCGGCGGCATCACGGTCTCGCGCAGGAAGTAGTAGGCACCGGGCAGCAGCACCGCCACCGTGCCGGCGCGCGCCATCGCCGCCGCGCCTTGCGCCGACAGGTGTTCCAGGTGGTCGGCCGAGAGGCCGCCGTATTCCGCCACCAGTGCCGCCCCGCCCTGGTCGGACAGCTGTTCGGCGTGCAGCTTGACCGGCAGCTTGAGCCGCCGCGCAGCCTCGAACACGCGCGCCGTCTGCGCATGCGAAAAGCCGATCCGTTCGCAGAAGGCGTCGACGGCATCGACCAGGCCCTCCTCCGCCAGCGCCGGCAGCATGCGCTCGCAGATCTCGTCGATGTAGTCGTCGGCGCGGCCGGCGAATTCCGGCGGCAGCGCATGCGCGCCGAGGAAGGTGGTGGCCACGTCCACCGGCAGGACGGCGCCGACCCGGCGCGCCGCGCGCAGCATCTTCGCTTCGGATGCCAGGTCGAGCCCATAGCCGGACTTGATCTCGAGCGTGGTCACGCCCTCGGCCAGCAGGGCCTCGATGCGCGCTGCGCTCTGGCGCAGCAGATCGACTTCGCTGGCGGCGCGGGTTGCGCGCACGGTCGACATGATGCCGCCGCCCTGGCGCGCGATGTCTTCGTAGCTGGCGCCGTTCAGGCGCGCTTCCCACTCGTCGCTGCGGTTGCCGGCGTGGACGATGTGGGTGTGGCAGTCGACCAGGCCGGGCGTGAGCCAGAGGCCACCGCAATCGTGCTCGCGGTCTGCCGCCGGGGCTTCACTGCGCGGTCCCACCCAGGCGATGCGGCCGTCGCGCACCGCCACCGCGCCGTCGTCGACGATGCCGTAGCCGCCGGCCATCGTGGCCAGGCGCGCGCCGACGAACAGCATGTCGGCGCGCTCACTCATAGTGGCCATCGCCTTCCTCGAGCTCTTCCTCGCCGTCGTAGTAATGGATGTCGGCGATGAAGATCACGCCCTGCCCCGCCTGCAGGGTCCAGGTCGTGCCCTGGTCGAGCAGCACGGCGTCGTAGCGCACCATGTTGATGCGCTGGTGGTCGCTGCACAGTTCGAGGCTGTCGCCCTCGGCCAGGAACAGCACGGTGACCGGTGCGCGCGCGATGAAGCGCGACTCGCCGCTCAGCTCGCGCCGGCCGAAGCGGTGGTAGCAGCGCTCGATGCGGGTCATCACATTGAAGTCGGTGCTCGGTCCGCGATTCAGCTTGGCGACCACGCGCGATTCGCCGTCGAAGGCGGCCACCGGGTCGGCCCTGGTCAGCAGCACCGGCCGCTCGTCGATCTCGAGCGTCATGCCGTGACCGTCGACCAGGGCCAGGGTGCGCTCGACACCGGGGAACTCGGAGAAGGCGCCATCCTCGGCGATCGTGGCCAGGCTGACGCGCCAGTCGAAGTCCTCGAAGCCGGCGTCCGGCGGGAAGACCGCGATCTGCGTCGTGCTGCCGCCGCCGTTCTTCCAGGGCACCGGGCTCAGGCCGGCATAGGGGATGAGCATCGTCATGACTGACTCCTTTCGCGCAGGGCGCGCACGGCCTGCGTGTAATTGCGCGCGATTGCGTCCTGGTCGACGTGGCGGCCGTCGCGTACCACCCATTGGCCGCCGGCCAGCACGTCGCGCACCAGGTTGTCGTTACCGCAGAACAGGAAGCGCCCCAGCACCTCGCCGGCATCCACGCCGTCGAGGTTCGGATGGGCGCTGTCCAGCACCAGCAGGTCGGCGCGCCGTCCCGCCTCCAGGCTGCCCACGGCGCGCCCGGCCGCGCGGGCGCCGCCGCGCAGGGCCTGCTGCCACAGGAAGCTGCCGACGTCGCGGCAGGCGCCGTCGACGGCCACGTTGCGCTGCTGGCGCACCAGGCGCTGGCCGTATTCGAGCCAGCGCAGTTCTTCGACCGGACTCTGGGACACATGGCTGTCGCTGCCGATGCCGAACACGCCGCCGGCGGCGATATAGGGCGTTAGCGGGAACAGGCCGTCGCCGAGGTTGCCCTCGGTGGTCGGGCACAGGCCGGCCACGGCGCCGCTGGCGGCCAGCGCGGCCGTCTCGCGGTCCGACAAATGGGTTGCGTGGACCAGGCACCAGCGCGCGTCGACCTCGACCTGGTTCATCAGGTAGTCGACCGGACGCGCACCCAGCGCCTCCATGCACTGTTCGACCTCGAGCTGCTGCTCGGCGATGTGGATGTGCAGCGGCCGTCCGGCCGGCATGCCCGCCACCAGCGCGCGCAGCTGGCCGGCGGAGGCGGCGCGCAGCGAGTGCGGGGCCGCGCCGACTTCGATCTGCGGGCCGCGCTCTTTTTCCAGGGCCTCGACGATGCGCAGCACCAGTTCCGGATCGGTGCGGAAGCGCCGCTGTCCGGGTTTCAAGGGCTGCTCGCCGAAGCCGGCGTAGCTGTACATCACGGGCAGCATGGTCAGGCCGATGCCGGAGCGGCGCGCGGCCTGGGCGATGCGCAGCGCGGTCTCGGCCGGATTCGCATACAGCTCGCCGTTCGGGTCGCGCTGCACGTAGTGGAATTCGCAGATCGAGGTGTAGCCATGGCGCAGGCACTCGGCGTGCAGCTGGGCGGCCACCGCCTCCATCTGTTCCGGCGTGATGCGGCCGGCAAAGCGGTACATCAGTTCGCGCCAGGTCCAGAAGCTGTCCCGGGTATCGCCCGCCTGTTCGGCCAGTCCCGCCATGGCGCGCTGGAAGGCATGGGAGTGCAGGTTGACCATCCCCGGCAGGACGTAATCGACCGCTTGGGCGCTGCATTCCGCCCCGGGCCGCACCGACGTCAGGCTGCCGGCATCGTCCCATTCCAGCAGGACGTCTTCCTGCCAGCCGCCGGGCAGCAGCGCGTGGCGCGCAAACAGCTGGTTCGCGCTCACGTTCGCACCCACTCCACGGCCGCGCCGAGCAGCTCGCGCAGCAGCGGCTGGATCTGGCCGGCCAGGTCGGGACGGTAGTCGAAGGGCGCGCTCTCGTTCATGTACAGGCACTGCGCCATCTCGAGCTGGATCGCATGCACGCCGGCGGCCGGGTTGCCGTAGAAGCGCGTGATGTGGCCGCCCTTGAAGCGGCCGTTGAAGACGAAGGAAAAGCGGTCCTGGCTGTCCACCAGCTTGATCATCGCGCCTTCCAGCTGCCGCGAGCAGGACTTGCCGTCTGCGGTGCCGAAGTTCAGGTCCGGCAGGCGGCCCTCGAAGAAGCGCGGCACTTGCGACGCAATCGAGTGCGCGTCCCACAGCACCACCCTGCCATGCTCGGCCAGCAGGCGGTCGAGTTCCGCGCGCAGCTGATTGTGGTAGGGCCGCCAGTACTGCTCCAGGCGGCGCCGCACTTCGGCCTCGTCGGGCTCCATGCCTTCGCGGTACAGGCGCTCGCGTCCGAAGGTGTCGACCGGGCACAGGCCGGTGGTGTCCTGGCCCGGGTAGAGGTTGGTGTTTTCCGGCGGGCGGTTCAGGTCGATCAGGTAGCGCGACCAGCGCGCCGACAGCACCGACGCCCCCATCTCCTGCGCGAAGCCATACAGCTCCGTCAGGTGCCAGTCGGTGTCGGCGCGCGCCGCCGCGCAAGGCGTCAGGCTTGCTACCACGTCGTCGGGAATGTCGGTGCCCACGTGGGGCATCGATACCAGCAGCGGCAGGCTGCCCGCCTTGAACCTGAAATCCATTACCCCTCCTTGTCGCTTAAGGATGCAGCGCGGTGAACAATTCGCGGCACTGCGAGGACAGTTCGCCCTCCATCACCATGCGCTTCGCCGCCTCGATGTCGGGCGCGAAGAAGCGGTCTTCGTCGAAGGCCGCCACCCGCTTGCGCAACTGGGCGTGCACGTGCTCGAGGTGGCCCGAACTCGTCAGCGGACGGTGGAATTCGATGCCCTGCGCCGCGGCCAGCAGTTCGATCCCGACGATGACACCCGTATTGTGCGCCATCTGGTCAAGACGGCGCGCCGCGAAGGTGGCCATGCTGACGTGGTCTTCCTGGTTGGCCGAGGTCGGCAGGCTGTCGACGCTGGCCGGATGCGCCAGCGACTTGTTCTCCGACGCCAGGGCGGCGGCGGTCACGTGGGCGATCATGAAGCCGGAATTCACGCCCGGTTCCTTGACCAGGAAAGGCGGCAGGCCGGACAGCGTGGAATCGATCAGCAGCGCGATGCGGCGCTCGGCCAGGGCGCCGATCTCGGCGATGGCCAGGGCCAGGGTGTCGGCCGCGAAGGCGACTGGTTCCGCGTGGAAATTACCACCGGAAACGATCATGCCCGCACCGGTGTCGCCGGCATCCGGGAAGATCAGTGGGTTGTCGGTGACGGCATTCGCTTCGATCAGCAAGGTGCGGCCGGCCTGGGCGATCAGGTCCATCACCGCGCCCATCACCTGCGGCTGGCAGCGCAGGCTGTAGGGATCCTGCACGCGCTCGTCGCCGACCAGGTGGGAAGCGCGGATCGCGCTGCCGGCCACCAGTTCCCGATAAATCTTCGCCGCCGCGATCTGGCCCGGCTGGCCGCGCACCGCGTGCACGCGCGGGTCGAAGGGCGCATCGCTGCCGCGGGCGGCGTCCAGCGACAGCGCGCCGCTCACCATTGCCGCTTCCAGCAGGCGCTCGGACATGAACAGGCCGTGCAGGGCCAGCGCGGTCGAGACCTGGGTGCCGTTGATCAGGGCCAGGCCCTCCTTCGCCGCCAGCGTCACCGGCGCGATGCCGGCCGCTTGCAGGGCCGCGCTGGCATCCATGATCTCGCCTTTCATGCGCACCTGGCCGACGCCCAGCATCGCCAGGGTCATGTGGGCCAGCGGCGCCAGGTCGCCGGATGCGCCGACCGAGCCCTGGCACGGGATGGCGGGCATGATGCCGGCGTTGTACAGGGCGATCAGGGTATCGACGATCAGCGGGCGCACGCCGGAGAAGCCGCGCGCCAGGCTGCCGATCTTGGTCAGCATGATCAGGCGCACGATGTGGTCCGCCAGCAGTTCGCCGGTGCCGACCGCGTGCGACAGGATCAGGTTCTGCTGCAGCTGCTCGAGCTGGGCTTGCGGGATGTGGCGCTTGGCCAGGATGCCGAAGCCGGTGTTGATGCCGTAGGCCGGATCGCCCTTGGCGACGATGGCCTGGACGGTGGCGGCCGAGGCTTCGATGGCGGCGTAGGCGCCCCTAGCCAGCGACAGGCTGCCGGCGGATTGCCAGACGGCGCGCAGGTCGCCCAGGGTGAGGGAGCCGGGCTGCAGGGTCAGGTGGTTCGATGCTGGTTTCATGGTGCTCATGTGCTGCTTATTTGATCATTGGGAGTTTGAGGCCGAAGCGCTTGGCGGCTTCGATCGCGAGCTCGTAGCCGGCGTCGGCATGGCGCATCACGCCGGAGGCGCAATCGTTCACCAGCACGCGCGCCAGGCGCTTGTCGGCGGCTTCGGTGCCGTCGGCCACGATCACCACGCCGGAATGCTGCGAGTATCCCATGCCGACCCCGCCGCCGTGGTGCAGCGAGACCCAGGTCGCGCCGCCGGCCGTGTTCAGCATGGCGTTCAGCAGCGGCCAGTCGGAGACGGCGTCGGTGCCGTCGCGCATGGCTTCCGTTTCGCGGTTCGGGCTGGCGACGGAACCGGTGTCGAGGTGGTCGCGGCCGATCACGATCGGCGCCTTCAGCTCGCCCTTGCGCACCATCTCGTTGAAGGCCAGGCCGGCGACGTGGCGTTCGCCGAGGCCCAGCCAGCAGATGCGCGCCGGCAGGCCCTGGAAGGCGATGCGTTCGCGCGCCATGTCGAGCCAGCGGTGCACCCGGGCGTGCTGCGGGAACAGCTCCTTGATCTTGGCATCCGTCTTGTAGATGTCTTCCGGGTCGCCGGACAGGGCCACCCAGCGGAAGGGGCCGCGGCCTTCGCAGAATTGCGGGCGGATATAGGCCGGCACGAAGCCGGGGAAGTCGAAGGCATTCTTGACGCCTTCGTCGAAGGCGACCTGGCGGATGTTGTTGCCGTAGTCGACGGCCTTGGCGCCCATCGCCTGGAAATCGAGGATGGCCAGCACGTGGGCGGCTGCGGATTCCGCTGCCGCCTTCTTCAGTCGGGCGTGCTGGTTCGGATCCTGCTGGGCGGCCTTCCACTGCTCGACGGTCCAGCCGCGCGGCAGGTAGCCGTTGATCAGGTCGTGGGCCGAGGTCTGGTCGGTGACCAGGTCGGGCACCAGGCCGGTTTCCCTTGCGCGGCGCACCAGCTCCGGCAGCACGTCGGCGGCGTTGCCGAGCAGGCCGATCGAGACGGCTTCCTTCCTGTCCTTGTGCTCGCGGATCATCTGCAGCGCTTCGTCGATGCTGAACGCCTGCTTGTCCAGGTAGCGGGTGCGCAGGCGGAAGTCGATGCTGCTCTGCTGGCACTCCACCGTCAGCGAGACCGCGCCGGCGAAGGTGGCGGCCAGCGGCTGCGCGCCGCCCATGCCGCCCAGGCCCGCGGTCAGGACCCAGCGTCCCGCCATGTCGCCGCCGAAGTGCTGGCGGCCGGCTTCGGCAAAGGTCTCGTAGGTGCCCTGCACGATGCCCTGGGTGCCGATATAGATCCAGCTGCCGGCCGTCATCTGGCCGTACATGAACAGGCCCTTGCGATCGAGCTCGTTGAAATGCTCCCAGTTGGCCCATTTCGGCACCAGGTTGGAGTTCGCGAGCAGGACGCGCGGCGCGTCGGCATGGGTCTGGAACACGCCGACCGGCTTGCCGGACTGGATGAGGAGGGTCTGGTCGTCCTCGAGTTCGCGCAGCGAGGCGAGGATCTGGTCGTAGCAGGCCCAGTCGCGCGCGGCGCGGCCGATGCCGCCATAGACGACGAGGTGCTGCGGGTTCTCCGCCACCTCGGCATCCAGGTTGTTCTGCAACATGCGGTAAGCCGCTTCGGTCAGCCAGCTCTTGCAGGAGAGCTGGCTGCCGCGCGGGGCGCGGATGTCGCGCGAAGGGTCAAATCTTGGATCGAATCGGGGGTCTTGCATCGGCGAAGCGTTGGTCATGGCAGGCTCCTGGAAATGTCAAGAAAGTCTAAGTTGTCTATACAACCTAGTCAAGCCCCCTCTTTCTTACTTCTTCTGGTAGACCTGGCGGCCGGCGACCCAGGTTTCCATCACGCCGATCTTGTAGATGTCGTAAGGCGAAATCTTGAACAGGTCGCGGTCGATCACGATGAAGTCGGCGTACTTGCCGGCTTCGAGCGAGCCCAGGGTCTTTTCCTGGTGGCCGGCGTAGGCCGCGTCCAGCGTGAAGCAGCGGAAGGCTTCCTTCAGCGACATCTCCTGCTCCGGATACCAGCCGGCGATCGGCTGGCCGTGCTTGTCCTGGCGGGTGACGGCGGCGTGGATGCCGAAGAAGGGATTCGGCGCCTCGACCGGGAAGTCGGATCCGCAGGCGATGCGCGAACCCTGCTGCAGGAAACTGCGCCAGGCATAGGCGCCCTTCATGCGCTCGGCGCCGATGCGGGTCTCGGCCATGTTCTTGTCCGAGGTCGCGTGGGTCGGCTGCATCGACGGGATGATGCCGATGCTCTTGAAGCGCGGGATGTCGCTCGGGGTCACGACCTGGGCGTGCTCGATGCGGTGGCGCTTGTCGAGTGCTTTGTTCGCCGGGATCTCCTTCGCGAAGGTGTCGAGGATCTGCTTGTTGCCGGCATCGCCGATCGCGTGCACGTTCACCTGGTAGCCCTTCTTGATGGCCTTGGTGATCATCGCGTCGATTTCCTTGTTCGTGTGGAACAGCAGGCCGTGCGAATGCGGATCGTCGCTGTAGGGCGCCAGCAGGGCCGCGCCGCGGCTGCCCAGCGCGCCGTCGGCATACAGCTTGACCGCGGCCAGCGCGTACATGTCCTTGCCATAGCTGGGGAGCGGGCCATTTTTTGCCAACTGGTCAAAATCCGGGCCGGTGCCGCCGATCATGGCGTAGATGCGGGCGGTCAGCTTGCCGTGGTCGGCGTAGTCGCGGTAGAGCCTGTCCTCGCCGACCGTGATGCCGGCGTCGTGCACGCTGGTCAAACCAACGCTGGCCATGTTCTCGAGGGCGCGGTCGAGCATGATGCGGCCTTCCTGCTCGGTCTCCTGCGGCAGGACTTTCGTCACCAGGGCCTGGGCGGCGTCGACCAGCACGCCGGTGGCGACACCCTTCTCGTCGCGTACGATCTTGCCGCCGACCGGGTCCGGCGTGGCATTCGTGATGCCGGCCAGCGCCAGCACGCGGCTGTTGGCCCAGCCCGCGTGGCCGTCGACGCGCTCCAGCCACACGGGACGGTCGCTGACTGCGCCGTCGAGTTCCTTCGCGGTCGGGAAACGGCCCAGCTTCCAGATCTCCTGGTTCCAGCCGCGCCCGCGCACCCAGGCCTGCTGCGGATTGGCGCGCGCATAGTCGGCGATGGATTGCAGCGCGCCGTCCAGCGAGGTCGAGGCCGACAGGTCGAGCTGGGTCAGCATCGCGCCCAGGCCGAACACGTGGCCGTGGGCATCGATCAGGCCGGGCAGCACGGTGCGCCCCTGCAGGTCCACATGCTTCGCATTCGGCGCCTTGGCCGCCACCTCGCCCGCGCTGCCGACCGCGATGATCTTGCCGTTGTCGTCGAAGGCCATCGATGCGAACTGGATGACATCCCCTTTGGCATTGAGCGTATAGCCGTTGGCATTGTCGATCACGGTATCGGCACAAGCCGCGGCCATGGCGCCGCCGGCCATCAGGGCGAACAGGGCGGACTGCAGAGGTTTCAGGCGCATCGTTGGGCTCTCCATTCTTATAAAGAAACAGAGTGTATAGAAAAACACGCAAGGGTCAAATTCGGGGTCAGAGCACTTTTTGCGGCAAGGACCCGCGCGCAATTGAGATGCATCCATTCCCCACCCGTCCCGCTTCGATATGGTCATGCCTTCTCATGCATCCACGATCCCATGGCACGCCGACCACGCCTGGTACTGCCCGCGGTACCGCTCCACATCATCCAGCGCGGGAATAATCGCACTCCCTGCTTCGGTTGCGAGGCCGATTACCTCGTCTATCTCACCCTTGCCCGGCAATACGCCTCCGAGTCCGCATGCCAGGTGCATGCCTACGTCCTGATGACCAATCACGTGCACCTGTTGCTGTCATCGGGAAGCAAGACGGGACCGAGCGTGCTCATGCGGCGCCTCGGCCAGCACTATGTCCAGTATTTCAACCGGCGGCATGCGCGCACCGGCACCCTGTGGGAAGGCAGGTTCCGCTCGTGCGTGGTCGAGGATGCGCGCTATCTGCTGGTCTGCCAGCGCTATATCGAGCTGAATCCGGTGCGGGCGGGCATGGCCGGCGATCCGGCGCACTACCGGTGGTCGAGCTATCGGGCCAATGCGCTCGGCGTGGAAGACGACCTTGTCACGCCGCACCTGATCTACACGGGTCTCGGCATGCATGAAGGAGAACGGCGCGCCGCCTACCGCGACCTGTTCAGGGAAGCGATGCCTGAACATCTGCTGGCCCGGATCCGGCATGCCGGCAAGGCCAACGCGGTGCTCGGGGCGCCGGATTTTGTCGATGAGATTGCCAGGAAAATCGGCCGTCCCGGCGGCATCGGCGTGCGCGGGCGGCCGAAAGTGAGGTCAGGCACTTGATCGAAAAAGTGCTCTGACCCCGAATTTCTGACCCCGAATTTCAGGCGGCGTCGTGGAAGATGATGCCGAGGGTGTGGCGGTGGCCGCTGCGGATGCGGCTGACGCCGTGGCGCATGTTGACGCGGTAGATGCCGCGGGTGCCGTTCACCGGGCGGGTGTGGACCGGGAACACGACCGCGTCGCCCTGGGCCAGCGGCACGACTTCGGCGCGCGACTGCATGCGCGGGCGATGTTCGGTGAGGACGAATTCGCCGCCGCTGAAATCCTCGCCGGGACGCGAGAGCAGCACCGCCACCTGCAGCGGGAACACGTGCTCGCCGTAGAGGTCCTGGTGCAGGCAGTTGTAGTCGCCGGGGCCGTACTGCAGCAGCAACGGGGTCGGCCTGGTCTGGCCGGCGGCGTGGCAGCGTTCCAGGTAGCGTGCGTGCTCCAGCGGATAGCGCCCGTCCAGCCCGAGCGCCGCCTGCCAGCGGTTGGCGATGCGCGCCAGCGGCGGATACAGCGCGCCGCGCAGCGCCGCCAGATCGGGCGGCAGCGGGTACGAGAAATACTGGTACTCGCCGCGCCCGAAGCCGTGGCGCTCCATCACGACCCGGCTGCGGAACATGTCCGGCCGGGCGTAGGCCGCCGCGTAGTCCGCGCACTGGCCGGCATCCAGCAGCGCCGGCAGCACCGCGCAGCCATAGGCGTCCAGCTCGGCGCCGGCACGCTCCCAATCGATGTCCTTCATTCGCTGCTCTCCCGTTCGAGCAGCGCACGCTTGCGCTCCACGCCCCAGCGATAGCCTGAAATCGATCCGTCGTTGCGCACCACGCGATGGCAGGGAACGGCGATCGCCAGCGGATTCGCGGCGCAGGCGCCGGCCACGGCGCGCGCTCCCTGCGGCATGCCGAGTTGCGCAGCCAGTTCGGCATAGCCCACCGTGCGCCCGGCCGGGATCGCGCGCAGGGCCTGCCAGACGCGCTGCTGGAAGGCCGTGCCGCGCAGGTCCAGCGGCAGGTCGAGGCCGATGCGCGGCGCTTCGACGAACGCCACCACCTGCGCCACCGTCGCTTCGAATGCCGGCTCGGCGCCGATCAGTTCGGCCTTCGGGAAACGGTCCTGCAAGTCGCGCACCAGTGCCTCCGGATCGTCGCCCAGCAGGATCGAGCAGATGCCCTTGCCGGTGGCGGCGACCAGCAGCGCTCCGAGCGAGCATTGCGCCACGGCGAAGCGGATCTGCTCGCCGCCGCCGCCCGCACGCCAGCGGCCCGGGGTCATGCCCAGCACGCCTGGCGTGGCCGCGTAGAACCGGCCGCTCGAATTGAAGCCTGCGTCATAGGCCGCCGCGGTCGCGGTGGCGGCCTGCGCCAGTCCGCGCTTGAGACGTTCGGCGCGGCGCGCGGCCGCATAGGCCTTCGGCGTGATCCCGGTATGCGCCTTGAACACGCGGTGGAAATGGAAGCGGCTCATGCCGCAGGCCTCGGCCAGGCTGGCCAGGTCAGGTTCGTCTTCCGCGGAGTCGATCAGGCGGCAAGCCTGCGCCACCGCCTGCGCCTGGCGCTCGGCCAGCGGCGGCTGGTCCGGCTTGCAGCGCAGGCAGGGCCGAAAGCCGGCCGCTTCGGCTGCTTCGCGGGTGGCGTGAAAGGCGACGTTGGCGCGCTTGGCGCCGCGCGACGGGCAGGACGGCAGGCAGTACACGCCGGTGCTGCGCACCGAGTAATAGAAGATGCCGTCGGCTTCGCGTGCGCGCTGCTGCACCGCGGCCCAGCGCTCCGCGTCGGTATCGAAAGCCAGTTTGTCCATGATAATCTCCATGCTCCACGAGTCGAATGCCGTCATCGTATCGGCATCCCCAAGGCAGCGTCATCCCGGGTCTTGCTTTCAAATCGCAGTGCTAGAATGTGGCGTCACTCGGCAAGCGGCACAAGACACACCTGAATCCTGGAGAGTAGTTTGGACGAACAGTTCGCGCAAGACGCCACCCCCATTTTCCAGCGCATCAAGGATTACCTGATGGGCGAGATCGCCTCCGGCCGCTGGAAGGAAGGCGACCTGGTGCCGTCCGAGCAGGCGCTGGTGCGCCAGTTCGGCGTCTCGCGCATGACCGTCAACCGCGCCGTGCGCGAGCTGACCGCGGAACAGGTGCTGACCCGGCGCCAGGGCGCGGGCACCTTCGTCGCGCCGCAAAAATACCAGGCCACGCTGGTCGAGATCCGCAACATCGCCGACGAGGTGCGCGCCCGCGGCCACGCCCACACCAGCCGCCCGCTGCTGCTGGAGCAGGCGCCCGCCGGCGAGGCGCTGGCCCTGCAGTTCGAGCTGGCGCCGGGCACGCCGCTGTTCCACTCCGTGATCGTGCACCACGAGAGCGGCCAGCCGATCCAGGTCGAGGACCGCTGGGTCAACCCGGCCTGCGCCCCTGCCTACCTGGACCAGGACTATACCCGCGTCACCCCAAACGAACACCTGATGGTGGCCGCGCCCCTGCAGGATGCGACCTACAGCATCGAGGCGCTGCCGGCGCCGCGCGAGGTGGCCGAGATGCTCGACATCGACGCCGGCAGTGCCTGCCTGGTGCTGCGGCGCCGCACCACCTCGCAGGGCCGGGTGGCGACGGTGGCGACCATGTGGCATCCGGGCCAGCTGTACAAGTTTACCGGCAGCGTCACCTGAAGCTTGCCGCTCGTACCACGCCGCAAAATAAATCCTTCGGCCCCATGTACAGACGGCGACATCGTCGGCAATAATAGGTTCAGGTCGAACCGCCGTCCGCCGGCCCGGCAAGGGCGTAAACTGGAGCGCGCTTGCAGTGCGCCACAACGTGTTAAGATTTTGTACAAAGCTAGTGAACACGTTTCAGGAAAATCGGTTATTATTTCAGCTAACCCCCGCCTGACACCTCCTTGCAGCACTTCCACTATTGAATATTGCACACAGTGTCTCCACCATTGTGCGTTCAGGCGTTAATTGACCTACCTCTCACTGAGGAAAACATGAGCGAAAACATCAAACACATTAGCGATGCATCTTTCGAAACCGACGTGCTGAAGTCCGAGCGCCCGGTCCTGGTCGACTTCTGGGCCGAGTGGTGCGGCCCCTGCAAGATGATCGCCCCGATCCTCGAAGAAGTCGCTAAGGAATATGACGGCAAGCTCCTGATCGCGAAGATGGACGTCGATGCGAACCAGGCCGTGCCGGCCAAGTTCGGCATCCGTGGCATCCCGACCCTGATCCTGTTCAAGAATGGCGTTGCAGCCGCGCAGAAAGTTGGCGCGATGGCAAAAGGCCAACTGACTGCTTTCATCGATAGCAACATCTGATACCATAGCCGGCGGCAGCGCGCCCGCACTGCCGCCATTCCGGTCCGGGAAGGCCATCGACTCCGATGCTTCTCTTTTAATCAACCCACGTAGTTCCCTCCCCTACCTTTACTTTCCCGTCACGGGACACCCGACACATGCACTTATCTGAATTGAAGGCAATGCACGTCTCCGCCCTTCTGGAGATGGCGATCAGCCTGGATATCGACAACGCAGCCCGCCTGCGCAAACAAGAACTGATGTTCGCGATCCTCAAGAAGCGCGCGAAACAAGGCGAACAGATTTTCGGCGACGGCGCGCTCGAGGTGCTGCCGGACGGCTTCGGTTTCCTGCGTTCGCCGGATGCGAGCTATATGGCGTCGACCGACGACATCTACATCTCGCCGTCGCAGATCCGCCGCTTCAACCTGCATACGGGTGACTCGATCGAAGGGGAAGTGCGCACGCCGAAGGATGGCGAGCGTTATTTTGCGCTGGTGAAGGTGGACAAGGTCAACGGCGAATCGCCGGAAGCCTCGAAGCACCGCATCCTGTTCGAGAACCTGACCCCGCTGCACCCGCAAGTGCCGCTGCGTCTGGAACGCGACATGAACGGCGCCGAAAACATCACCGGCCGCATCGTCGACCTGATCTCGCCGATCGGCAAGGGCCAGCGCGGCCTGCTGGTGGCGTCGCCGAAATCCGGCAAGTCGGTCATGCTGCAGCACATCGCCCACGCGATCACCGCGAACCACCCGGACGTCACCCTGATCGTCCTGCTGATCGACGAACGTCCCGAGGAAGTGACCGAGATGCAGCGTTCGGTGCGCGGCGAAGTGGTTGCCTCGACCTTCGACGAACCGGCCACCCGCCACGTGCAGGTCGCCGAGATGGTGCTGGAAAAAGCCAAGCGCCTGGTCGAAATGAAGAAGGACGTCGTGATCCTGCTGGACTCGATCACCCGCCTGGCACGCGCCTACAACACCGTGATCCCGGCCTCGGGCAAGGTGCTGACCGGTGGTGTCGACGCCAACGCCCTGCAGCGTCCGAAGCGTTTCTTCGGCGCCGCCCGTAACGTCGAGGAAGGCGGTTCGCTGACCATCGTCGCCACCGCGCTGATCGAAACCGGTTCGCGCATGGACGACGTGATCTACGAAGAATTCAAGGGTACCGGCAACATGGAAGTGCACCTCGAGCGCCGCCTGGCCGAGAAGCGCGTCTACCCGGCGATCAACCTGAACAAGTCGGGTACCCGCCGCGAAGAGCTGCTGATCAAGCCGGACCAGCTGCAGAAGATCTGGATCTTGCGCAAGCTGCTGTACTCGATGGACGAGATCGAGGCGATGGAGTTCATCCTCGACAAGATGCGCGCAACCAAGACCAACATCGAGTTCTTCGACCTGATGCGCCGCGGCGGCTGATCCCTGCCGTTTGATATGACGGGATCCACGGAAAAGGCGAGTCGAACTCGCCTTTTCTGCTTTATGCAGCACGATTCGCCAAGAAAAGCCCAGGGCCAGGCGCATCGGCGAAGACAGTACGCAAGTGCGGCGAGACGATACAACGCCGCCATCGGCTTTGTCAGGCGCTCGAGTTGCCTCGTGGCTCCGGCTGACATATAATCTCCGGTTCATTACCACCCATGGCAAGTGATCGGCAATCGGGTCAAGAAGCAGCGCGACCGACGAAGTGCCTTTTGGCTACCAACTTAACCGAGGCAAAACCATGAAAACCGATACCCATCCGGATTACCGCGAAGTCGTCTTCCACGACCTGTCCTGCGATTTCAAGTTCATCACCCGTTCGACCATCAACACCCGCGAAACCATCAATTTCGAAGGTAAAGAGTACCCGCTGGTCAAGATCGAGGTGTCGGCTGAATCGCACCCGTTCTTCACCGGTAAGCACAAGATCGTCGACACCGCTGGCCGCGTTGAGAAATTCCGCCAGAAGTTCGGTTCGGTCGGCTCGAAGACCAGCGTCGCCAACGGCTAATTCCCCGGCGAGCGCACTGTCAGGAGGCCTTCGGGTCTCCAAGAAGGAAGCCCTGGGGCTTCCTTTTTTTTTGCCGCTATACTAGCGCGACATTATTCCAGCACATCACGCAACACTATCGATGAAACCAGTCCGCCTCCCAGCCGCCGCCACCCTCGCGCTGCCACGATGGGCCCTGTATGCACTTGGGCTGTTGTACATCCTGCCGGGCCTGATCGGGCGCGATCCGTGGAAGGACGACGCCGCCAGCTTCGGCATCATGTGGACCATGGCGCACGGCGGTTTCAAGGACTGGTTGCTGCCGAATATCGCCGGCCTGCCCTCGCCCGAGGAAGGTCCGCTGGCCTTCTGGCTGGGCGCCCTGTGCATCAAGCTGTTCGGCTGGCTGGTGGGCGACGTGCTGGCGGCGCGCGTGTCGACCATCGGCATCTTCGTGCTCGGCACCGTCTCGCTGTGGCAGACCGCGTTCCGCCTGGGCCGGCGCGCCGAAGCCCAGCCCCTGCGCCTGGCCTTCGGCGGCCAGCCCGAACCCGACGACTACGGCCGCACCCTGGCCGACACCGCCGTCCTGATCTACCTGGGCTGCCTGGGCCTGCTGCTGCAAAGCCATGAAACCCTGGCCGTGACCCTGCAAGGCTCGCTGCTGGCCTGGTTCCTCTACCGCTCGGTGCGCTATATCGAGGATCCGTCCCGGCGCAACGCGTCCCTGACCGGCCTGGTGCTGGGCGCGCTGGCGCTGACCCGCGGCGTCGCCTCGCCCATCGTGCTGCTGGGCGCGCTGCTCCTGTGCACCCGCCTGCTGAAACTGCCCGCCCGCCCCGTGCTGCGCAACCTGGGCCTGGCCGCCGGTTCGGCCGTGCTGGTGATGCTGGTCTGGATCCTGCCCGCGCTGCTGGTGCAGCCTTATGGCCTGTCGCCGGTGAGCGAATGGCTGGTCTGGAACGCGGGCCAGCTGAGCGTGCCGAGCTGGCATTCGATCGGCGCCTTCTTCCGCGTCGGCATCTGGTTCTGCTGGCCGGCCTGGCCCTTCGCCGCCTGGGCCGCCTGGGCCTGGCGCCGCCAGCACGGCATGCTGCACATCATCCTGCCGACCTGCTTCGTCGGCCTGCTGGTGCTGCTGGTGCTGTGCGACCCGGTGCCGGAAAACGGCGACCTGCTCAAGCTGCTGCCGCCGATGGCCCTGATGGCCGCCTTCGGCCTGCCGACCATGAAACGCGGCACCATCAATGCGATCGACTGGTTCTCGGTGATGGTCCTGAGCCTGCTGGGCGGCATCGTCTGGCTGTTCTGGGTCGCCAAGCTGACCGGCTGGCCGGCCCAGCTCGCCAAGAACGCGCTGAAACTGGTGCCCGGTTTCAAGCCGGAATTCGGCATCGTCGCCTTCATCGTCGCCGCCGCCGCCACAGCCGGCTGGTTCCTGCTGGTGCACTGGCGCCTGTCGCGCCAGCCTTCGGTGCTGTGGCGCGCCGTGGTGCTGTCGTCCGGCGGCCTGATCCTGCTGTGGGTGCTGCTGATGACCCTGTTCATGCCGGACCTGAACTACGCCAGGAGCTACGCCAGCGTCGGCCAGCAGATCGCGGCGCGCCTGCCGGCGAATGCCGACTGCATCGACACCAACGTCGGCCCGGCCCAGCGCGCCTCCTTCGCCTACTTCGGCCACCTGCCCTTCGCCGGCGTCGAGGGCGGCAAATGCAGCTACCTGCTGCTGCAGGAAAGCCTCAGGAAGCCCGCCGACGGCGCGCATGCCGACGCCAACCGCCAGAGCGTGCTCCAGACCGGCGATGGCCCGCGCGGCGGCCAGATCGTGCTGGACGACTTCCGCCCGCGCGACTGGACCCTGCTGTGGGAAGGCCGCCGGCCCTCCGACCGCACCGAGCGCTTCCGCCTGTACCAGCGGCGTTGACATGAAAAAGCCACCGAGCAGGTGGCTTTTTTGTATCCGCCAATCCTTCGCGCCATTCAGGCCCTGAGCGGCACCAGCTTGCGCCGCGCCGCCACGCCGAGCAGGCCCAGGCCGGCCAGCAGCATGCCCCAGGTCTGCGGCTCCGGCACCGGCGACACCGTCAAATCGCCGCCGAAGGCACCGCCGCCCGCGCCCATCACCTTGCCGTCGACCTTCAGCGCGTAGTCGCCGCTGCTCAGGCCATACGCCGTCAGCGACCAGGAGTCGGTCGGATGCGAGCCGAAGCCGGTTTCGTTGATGCCGGCGATTGCCGTGCCGAGGATCGCCATGGTCGCCGGATCGTAGCGATACAGGCTGAAGCCGGTGATCAAGAGGTCCTTGGTCTGCGGGGTGTTCAGGTAGGACGAGGTCAGGGAAGAGGCGGCATCGAAAGGCGTGCCGATGTTGAAGGTGAAGATATCGGTGAAGGTATTGCCGACGGTCGAGGCCGCGAAGGTATCGCCGAAATGCGCGTTGAAGCCGCCCACGCCGTCGCCCGCTGTCACTAGCGGAGCGGTCCGGTCGATCGCCTGGGCGGCGGCGCCCTGGGAGGCACACGCCGCGCCCGCGATGAGGGCGCTCAGAACGAGAGATTTCAGTTTCATGATGGTTCCTGAGAAAGTTGTCGGGACCTACTATCCAGGGTACGGCGTATTGACACCGATCCTTGATAACAGCTTAAGTTCGGTCCAACCCCTCAACTGTTAGATTGCGCACAAATCTCAGCCGCTTTTCGCCGGAAGATGGCATTTTTTGACTAAAAATTTCCGTAACGAAAACACTTCGTTTTCGGCAAAAGCTCGCTTGAGAAAGATCAATTCCTCCTCGGCTTGGCTTATCAGAATGGTGGATGTGCCCGCTATCCGGCGGCATCGCCAGCCAAGGAGCCCTCATGAAAAGCGTGACGTTTTCCAATATCGTGCGCGTCCCGGAACAGGCGCGCCGCACCTCCTTTTCCCTGGGTTCGCCGCAACGCCTGGCGTGGCTGGCGCTGACGCTGGTGCTGGGCCTGCCGGCGCTGATGTGTGCGTTCCGGCAACTGGATCCGGGCGCGCCGCTGGCCTATATCGTGCTGCCCATCCTCGCCGGTGGCCTGCTGCCGATGCTGACCATGATGCCGGGCCGCTTCGAAGTCACGACCCGCTTCGAGGCCTGCCACCTGGTCTGCACGCTGGACGATGCCCTGGGCCGGCTCGGCTATGCGCCGGCCGAACGCGTCCCCGGCGCCGTGCGTTACCGCACGCGTGGCGGCAAGGAAATCGCCGTGACCGTGCGTGCGCATGCGCTCGAGGTCACGGGGCCGGTGCCGGCCCTGCGTGCGCTGCGCCAGCAGATGGCGCGCTGACGGTTCGCGTCCGGTCAGACCTTCATCGGCAGGATCACCATCTGCAGTCCCTCGAGGTGCAGGCGGCGCTGGACGGCGAGCGCCGCCTGGTTGTGCAGCAGCCGGGTGAACCAGTTGTCCCGCGCGAAGATCAGCTTGCTGGTGAAGAAGATCGTATTCGGATACTCGCGATTGATCTGCTCGCACATGCGCGTGATCTCGTCCACCGCGTCGGTGCCGAAGCCGATATACGACGCCGACGCCATCCCGTGGCTCTGGCAGAAATCGACGAAGTATTCCAGCGTCTTCGCCGCATCCTCCCGCATCTTTTCGAGTGCCCCCTCGCCGCCATAGGCATGCGCATCGACCGTGCGCGCGTTCACGAACAGGAAGTTCTTGAAGTGGCCCGGGAACATGCGCAGCACCCACAGCAGCGCATGCAGGCCGCCGCCGCGCGAGTTACCGACGATGAAGACCGCCGTTTGCGCTTCCGGATCAGGCTCGATCGATTCCTCGTTCGGGCCGAAGGGCTGGTCCGCGAACACCTGGTCGACCGAGCTGATCGCGCGCTTGGTCTCGCGGTAGTGATTGCGGATGACGACGCACAGGCCGGCGATTGCGGCGATGATCAGCACCGTGGCCCAGCCCCCCTGCGTAAAGCGCTCGACCAGCAGGATCGCCAGGATGCCGGCGCAGATCACGAAGCCGCCAAGGGACAACAGGAAGCGCCGCACCCAGCGCACGTTGTCCGTGTCCTTGCGGTGGCGCCACCAGTACAGGCACAGGCCGAACAGCGAAATCGCGAAGGTCAGGAACACCGACAGCGAATACAGCACCACCAGCAAGGCGACCCGGCCCCCGGTCCAGAACAGGATCGCCAGCGCGGCGATGCCCATCACCAGGATCCCGTTCTCCTTCACCAGGCGGGTCGACAGATAGCGGAACTGGTGCGGCACCCAGGAGTCCGACGCCATGTTCGACAGCACCGAGGGACCGCCGAGGAAGCCGGTATTCGCGGCGACGAACAGCAGCCCGGCCTCGAAGGCCAGCGCCACGGCCAGCAGCACGTGATTCAGCATCTCGCTGTGCATGCCCATGCTGCCGATGATGCTGCGGAAGGTGGTGGCATTCAGGGTCTCGCCGGCCACCGGCTTCGCATCCCACAGCAGGTAGAGCAGGATGATGCCGCCGGCGGTCACGGCCAGCGACACCGCCATGTAGAACATCGTGATCTTCCCGGTGCGCACGCGCGGTTCGGCCAGCAGGTTGACGTTGTTCGACACCGCCTCCAGGCCCGTATAGGTACCGCCGCCCTGCGAATACGCCAGCAGCAGCATCCCGGCCACGCCGGCCCAGCCGATGCTGCCCGCCAGTTCGCGCGTGTCGCCCAGGGTATTCGGCACCAGCGCCGGCAGGTGCGACGCATGCGCGACGATGCCGTACACGATCAGCACCAGGTGGGTGGCGACGAAGCCGAGGAAGATCGGCAGCAGGATCTGGATCGCCTCCTTCAGGCCGCGCAGGTTCATCACGATCAGCAGTCCGATGAAGAAGGCCTCGGCCCACAATTTATAGTCCTGGAAGCCAAGCGGCAGGAAGGACGCCAGCGCATCGACCCCGGACGCGATCGAGATCGCGATGGTCAGCACGTAGTCGAGGACCAGCGCGCAGCCCGAGACCAGGCCGAGATAAGGCCCGACCAGCTTGGTGGCGACGCGGTAGCCCCCGCCCCCGGTCGGGAACAGCTCGATCACCTGGTTGTAGGCGAGCGCGATGATGAAGACCGTGACCGCGGTGGCCACCGCCAGGTAGAGGCCGAGGTGGGTATGGGCGCCCAGCGCGCGGAAGGTCTCTTCGGGACCGTAGGCGGACGAGGACAGGCCGTCCGCCCCCAATCCGACCCAGGCCAGGAAGGCGACCAGCGCCATCGAGTGGCGGGTCTCGCTCTGCATCGGATCGAGCGCCTTGCCGAGGATGATTTCGCGTATCTTCTTATTCTTCATCATGCGCACCGCACTGCCGGCGGCCGTTTCTCGAGGTAGGCGAGATCATACGCCTGAACAGCGCGCACGGGCACTGGTCTTTTTGGCATCCCATGTGCTAAGATGCGCGCCTGCGCTTGCAGCCTCTGTGGCGGAATTGGTAGACGCACTTGACTCAAAATCAAGCGCCGAAAGGCGTGCCGGTTCGATTCCGGCCGGAGGCACCACTTACTCATCCGTAGTAATCCAGCGAAGTCCATGAAACCGCGTTTTTCCCTCTGGGGGCGCGGTTTTTTTGTGCGCCGACGTTTGAGCTCGTCCATCACCAGCCCGCGTTTTTGGATCCATATTTTCGCTTATGGAGAAAAAACGCCTCACGTCATGGATCCAAAATGCCCAAGATCTGCACACCGCTGACGGACACCGCTATCCGCAACGCCAAGCCAAGGGAGAAAACCTACACTCTCGGCGACGGCGAAGGCATGTACCTCGAGGTCATGCCGAATGGGACAAAATTCTGGCGCATGGCCTACCGGCAGCCGAACGGCAGGAAAAACCGACTGACCTTTGGTAAGTATCCGGTCGTGTCGCTCGCCGAGGCGCGCACCAGGCGACTGGCGGCGCGCAGGCTACTGGATCAAGGGATCGACCCAGGCCGGGCCAAACGCGAAGAAAAGGAAGGCTATGCAACGGCGGCGCAACATACCTTTGAAGCGGTCGCCCGCGCATGGCTCGCCAAGACCAAGGCAAGCCGCGCCACCAGCACGCAGGAGAAGAATACAGCTTGGCTCGAAGGGAACGTCTTCCCGGTAATCGGCTCCCTCCCTATCTCCACCATTAAACCCAAGGACGTGCTTTCCGCACTTCGACGGATCGAGGCGCGCGGTGCGATCGAGTCGGCGCACAAGATCAAGCAGCTATGCGGTCAGGTCTTCAGGTTCGCGGTCGCCAGTGGACTAGCCGACCGTGATGTCACCGTGGACCTGCGCGGCGCGCTGTCAGCGGTCCCGGAAGCGCACTACCCTGCGATCACCGAGCCGGCGCAGGCTGCGAAACTTCTTCGCGCGATAGACGCCTATAACGGGCATGCCTACGGCACTTTCGCGCTCAAACTTGCGCCGCTCGTATTCGTTCGCCCTGGAGAGCTGCGTACCGCTGAATGGTCCGAAATCGACCTCGATGCGGCCGAATGGCGTATTCCTGGCTCCAAGATGAAGATGGGGCAGGATCACATCGTGCCTTTGGCGACGCAAGCCGTGGCTCTGCTACACGAGCTTCATGCGATGACAGGGCATGGCAAGTTCGTCTTCCCAAGCATGCGCACGAGCACACGCTGCATGAGCGAAAACACGGTCAATGCGGCCTTGCGTGGCATGGGCTACGGCAAGGACGTAATGACCGGCCACGGTTTCCGCGCTATGGCGCGCACGATCATGGATGAAGTGCTGGGCGAGCGGGTTGATTTAATTGAGCATCAGCTTGCACATGCCGTTAAGGACCCTAACGGGCGCGCGTACAACCGCACGGCGCATCTGCCTGCCCGGCGACTGATGATGCAGCGCTGGGCAGACTACCTTGATTCAATAAAACAAGCGACGCGAGGATTCTAAGCGACTAAAGAAGGCCAAATTTGATCAATACGGTACGCCGTGCGCGGCAGGATGCCTATTATCAAACGTATTTTACCCATAACGCCACACCTGCGCCAACAAATGCGATAACTACAGCTGAGAAAATTTGGTACAGCTTTATGCTTCTCTCTTCAGCTGCCTCCCGAGCCTCCTTATCCTCCTTTACCTTCTGTCTAGCACGCTCGCGCAAATTCACATGGTGCTTTGCTGCTGCCATCAACACACCTTCATCAATTAGCTTGACATTAATGCGCGGGCCTACCGGTAGACCGCTTTCCACTAGGCTATTCAATGTCACTTCATCAAGCCGGTCGAAAAGCGATTGAAGTCTATTAAGTGCCTCTTTTTCTGCTGGACTTCGATTGCCTACAGCATTATCAGTCTCTGCAATAATTTCATTTGCGAGGTACCCACGCCATAGTGTCTCTTCAAAAATTGGCTCAGTTACGATAGCTAGGCTTTGAAATACCCCCAAGAGATAGCCTCGCCAAGCCGCTTCAGCGAATTTCTCATCGTCAGCGTGTTCCTTGATATATCCAGCATGCATTGCAGTTATCAATCGATACCATTCGAGAGATTGCTTGTCTTTCGCGAACTCTTCAAACATCTGCTTTACATGATCGCCATTTTGAGGATCTAAGTTTTTCCCAAATTCAGTTGCGGTAAGAAATTTATCGTATTCGTCCTCTAAACGACTAACGTTGTCTCTAAAGTCTTCCAGTGACGAGACATAATTAGTAAAGATCTTCTCTAATAAGAATCGAAGACCGGGCCGAAACAGCCTTCCGTTCGGCGCTGGCTGCAACGACAATTTTATCCATCCCTCAGGGATTGTAAATTTTTCTCCTGGCTCGACACTTATACCGTCGGATTCATTTTTCCTGACGAAATATTTTGTACGATGGCATTGATCACATTGCTTGTGCAAATGTGGTACGTTTAATGGAACGGTTGAGGCTGCACAGTGAGGACAAAACCTCTCAGGTAAAGCCCCCGCCTCTTTAGCATCAATTTCCATATTTTCCTTATCTATTCTCGAATTATAGCCACCACAAATACTTTTATACAGAACTTACCAACGGCATAATGCTGCTGTTATTCGTCCATCGGGACTCTTAACAGTATTTCTGACTCAGAACGAGTGGAGGCGCTTTTCTAGTATTTGGTATGCCGCTGTCAATCCGCTCTCGTCATTGATGTTTCTTGATGCAGCTTCAAACGCGAGAATGTCTGGGCTTACTTGAGCCGCATCGCTCCGTGAAACTTTTGCGTTTCTTCTCTCCTTGAAAAAATTAACCAAAAATGGCCGAATTTTTTCCTTTGAGGAGGGATTACGTTTAACCATCTCATAAATGATTGGCACCAGTCCATTGGATGCAAGCACCGGATCTTTAGGAAAGAAAATCCCCTCCATTACCTCAAGGTTTCTTTCAACGCGATGTGCAACCTCAAGAAAACGATCAAAATTTTCCGGTGCCTGCCCTTCTTTTACCATACGGTCTAATTGTTTCTTCTTTGTGTCGACAAAAGCCCCATGTGATTCTATGAGTAAAAGCTTTGCTGCCACGTTGGAGTCTTGACGTCGCGCCGTGTTGAAGCGAACACATTCATGAAAAAAGCGTCGGTCCGTTAATTTCCTTATGAATTCAGGAACAACTCCAGACATTGCGTTTCGCAATTCTGCGCCCGTAAGATTTTTGCTTCGATTTAGTCGAAGAAAAAGGTCTCGAATCTTCCCTTCATCATCAGTTATTACACTCATTACGTCCAGATTGAACTGATCCAAAGTGTCTGCCACGGAAGGAAATTTTTCTTTTAAAGCTCCATAGCGCAGCCCCGCCAACTGTAAATTTGGCTTTGAGAATAAAACAAAATCATCATTCAAAGCCACCTCATTGTTGATAAACCCGAAGATAGCCTCTAGTCGCTGCCTTCCATCAACTACTGCATAAGGAAGATTTTTTGTGTTCAGTGGCGTGTCGAGGATATTAAAATCCGCGAAATACATTTTAGGGATATCATATTCGTTGAGAATCGAATCTATCAAATAAGCTTTATCCTTATCACCCCAAATATCACCTTTACGTTGATAGGGTGGATCAACATCGATCTTCTCGCGTTTCGAGTACCACCAACTTACTGTACGTTTCTCGTGGGCTTGTACTTTAAACATTTTTTATACCTTATAGCCAAAAATACGTTTTGATTCTCGCGCTAAACCTTCCAGGTCAGGATAGACAGCAGCATCAGAAACACCCATACTTATCAATTGCCGCAATAGCCCATCCACATGTACTCTGGGAATAATTAGTTTCTTTAATGTGTCTTGATGAAATACGCCTTCAGTAAATATCGTCTCCATCGGGCTAAGTGACTTACCAAAGAGACAGAAAGAGCCGCGCTGTGCGACTATCCGTGGGCTATTATGGATACCTAGAATTGCAACGGGATGTTCGTTTATATACCTGAGATCGCCCCCTGGTTTATAGCTCTGCGCGATCATTGCATCACTTGGCGAAAGAGCGCCTCCACGGTAGCTTCGGTTAGCAAAGATGGTTTCGTTCCACATTACTGGAGAAAGAACCCACACTGCTACGTCTTTTTCTGGCTCACCTGCCGAATTTCGGACCACAGAGCTGACACCGAAGAAAAGCGCCGTTAGAGGATTTTCGGTCCAATCGAGCAAGCGAGTAGGCATCCCATAATGCTGCATCAAAAACAAGAATTCCCACTCATCTGACAATCTATGAGTTAGATAAGGTATAGACCTTTCTTTAAATCGAGAAAGGAACTTTTCCTCCATTTCGAACAATCGTTCAGCGGATGTGATACTTGCGTTGCGGTGAATTGAAGGACTTAGTGTGTACTCGGAGGAACCAGCGCCCCGGAACCACCTCGCCCCAAACTCTTCCTGTGCTGATGCTCCCGCTACCTCAATATAATGCTGCAGTGACTCGACGTTTATGATCTGTAGGTTCGGCATGATTCCCTCTTAGTAGCATTAAATCATACCTCATAAATTGCCATATAGATATCATTTGTGAATTTCCTCCGCTAAATTGTGATAGCACAGTTTGCGAATACGCTGACCATACAGCAAGAAAACCGCATCAGCAGCCAGACCCCGTTTGCCCGCAGTCCCGAAGGGACGAGGACGAAATGTTTGATCTCGAAGAGATTAAACATTTAAGACACCGGTCTATCCTGCCCTCCGAAACCAAACTCCAAAACCCTGCTTTCAACATGTCGAACCTCCCCTAATGACGCTTGCATAAGTGCCAGCGCAATGCTGGGCTCGCTACCAACGGCACACTGCTATCTGCGTCGCAGCCGCGCTAACTGATCCGCGAAGTCCAACGTCCGACAAAGTAGCGAAACGCGGATGATCCGGCCACATAGCTGCGATGCTTCTCTCTACGGCCACTTTGGAGGCGTACATGGATCAGCAAACGGTCAATGTTGCGGTTGAACGCCGTGCGTCGAGCAATCGTGCCGACGTTCGGTTCCTCAGATTGAAGGAGGTACTAGCCATCTGCGGTAAGTCGCGAAGTAGCCTCTATGACGCAATAAAGAAAGGAGACTTTCCCAAACCTGTGAAGCTCAGCGGTAGGTCGTCCGCCTGGATCAAAAGCGAAGTGGAACAGTGGGCAGTCGATTGCATTCGCGCCCGCCGACAGGACTTAAGACCTTGAGACGGCGCGTGATCGGGCAAAACATGCAAGCCGCAGCCAGCGAAGCTTGAGCAGCTTGCATGCGAGCTGGCCAAAAAGTTCGTAATGACGAACTCCTGGTCTGGGCTGGCGGCATGCAAAAAGGTCAGAAGTTCGTCATGACGAACTTTTTGCGAATTTCGTCGCGACGAAATTTTCGGCCCGATCTGCCGCGACGCCAATCATCCGGCCGTGTCAAACAAAGCGAACCTGAACCGGCAGCACAGGTCAAACCTGTACCACGAGCTTCCGCAAACGAAAACCGCACCCATACCCTGAACGGCTGTGTATCCATGAGTGTATCCACGTCACAGATGAGCTTGCCAAGAAAACCCAGCAGCCACGCGGCCGCCGGCGAGCTCATCGATTCCGGCCGGAGCACCAAAAGCAAGTTTCAAGCAGTCCAAGAAGGTCCACTAAATCTGCAACTCTCATAGTGAGAACGCGGGTTTTTTGTTCCTCAGGCGCTCGTAAAGTCCCTAGCCCTGACAATCCCCCCGGCCGAAACCTGACCTCATTTCGCGCGGATATGACTTTTCCAGGTTCCAGACAGTTTCGTGATGCGCGCCCTGCATGCCTTGTGCCGGATGGACGCTGGCCTAGACTGAAGTACCGCAAGGACAAGACCGGCCCTGCGGCACCCGACGCCCGCCACGAGGCTGATTTGGCGTGACGCCTGTCCAAAGTTTCTACTTTGCGAAGGAATGATCATGCGCCCCTTATCTCTCCTGATTCCCGCATCCCTGCTGGTGCTTGCCGCTGGCGCTATTGCGCAAACCCAACCCTACCCACAGCCCGATACTGCGCCGATCTCGACCGTGACGGTGACCGGCCAGGCCAGGACGGTCCGGCTCATGCCCGACGAAGTCAGGCAGATTGCCGGAACCTATGACATGGCGAATGGCTGGCGACTGGAAGTGCGCGGCAAGCCGGAATACATCGACGCGACCATCGATATGGAAAAACCGATGCGGCTCAAGGCCGTATCGAAGAACAAGTTCGTTTCCGGCGACGGCAACGTGGTCATGGAATTCAACCAGGGCACGGGCGACGACATGAAGATGAGCTATGTTCCCGACCCCAGCAAGCCATCGATGGTGTCGATACCCGCGCAGAAGGCCAAGCGCTGAGCCCTGCGTATCGAGGACGACCGCTGGAACGCCAACCGCCGCTTGGCGTTCCAGGGCTCGACCTAGTCCGCCGGCTCCTGTTCCCTCTCCTGCTCCACCAACGCAATACACACCCCGCTCGGATCGATGATCGAGAACTCGCGCGTGCCCCACGGCCGTGTGCCGAGCGCGCCGTTCGGATGCACGCAGCCGGCCGCCTGGCAGCGCTCATGCAGCGCGTCGACGCCGTCGACGACGATCCGCAGGCTGGTCTGGTCGGCCAGGTACTTGTCTTCATTGAAAAACAGGTTGAGCCAGGCCGAATCGCGCCCGACGATCGCGAACCGGGCTGGTTCGGCGTCGCGGTAATCGAGTTCGAAGCCGAACGCGTCGCGATAGAAGCGAATGGCTTCTTCGACGTCGCGGGCAGGAATCAGGGGTGACACACGCAGGAAACGGGTTGCCATCGGAGCCTCATCTCGGGAGCCGGCCGGGATGCCGGCTGATCGTCCACGATACCCCTGGGTTATCGGATGGTCAACAAAGCTAAGCCACCTGCTCCTGAAAAGGCCGCGCATCCACCGGCACATCGATCACGAACACGGTCCCGGAATCCGCATCGCTGAACACCAGCGCGCTGCCGCCGTGGCTCTGCGCCACCGTGCGCACATAGGGAAGGCCGATGCCCCAGCTGCCGGTCGGCGATTCGCCGGCGTCCTTCGAACGCACGAACTGCTGGAAGATCGCCTCGAATTCGCCGGGCGGGATCGGCTTGCCCTGGTTGCGCACCGAGATGACGGCGCGCTCGTTTTCGGCGCCCACGTGGATGTGGATCGGCGTGTCCGGGTCGCCGTACTTCTGCGCGTTGTTGAGGAGGTTTTCCAGCGCCCGTTCGAGCGCCGCATGGCTCCACCAGCCGTTCACTTCCCCCCCCTCGACGCGCACGTCGGCGCCCTGGTAGTCGCGGGCGCGCTGGGCCACCGATTCGACCAGCTTCAGCATGTCGAACTGGCTCAGCGCCAGCTTGAGGCGGTCGCCGGACTGGATCGCCAGCGCGTCCAGCAGCTCCTTCAGCATGGTCGCCATGCGCTCGCCGTTCCTGAGGATGCGGCCGGCCCAGTCGGCGATCTCGGGCGGCGGATTCAGGCGCAGGATCAGCTGCGCGCCCATGGCGATGTTCGATACCGGCTGGCGCAGGTCGTGCGCGAGCGCGCCGGCGAAGCGTTCGCGCAGGGCATTGGCGGCGACGATGAAGGCGCGCACGCTCTCGCGCACCGCCAGGTCGATGGTCAGGTGCAGGGCGCGGCGCTCGGGGCCGGTCAGCGCGACCTCGTGCGCATCCAGCATGTCGAACAGCACGCTGCGGAAGATCTGGAACTCGGCCAGGATGGACTCGGCGTCGTAGTCGGTCAGGTTGGCCCGCTCGACCCCGTGCTCGGCGGCGATGGCCGAGACGTCGACGCCGTCGCGTCCAAAATAGGCCGGGGTCAGGAGGGCACACATCCGTTCGTACAGCACCGGCACCGTATCGATCAGTACCGGATGGCTCAGCGTTCCCGTACGCGGCAGGACGTCGCGCAACTGCTCTTCCCACACGCGCAGGACGGCGTCGCGCAGGGACAGCATGCGAAGGGAGCCAAGCGAGAACCGGTCGGCCGGGATGAGGGATGCCGTCACAACTTCCTCTGGGGTTCAGTTGCAGGTTTTCCATCATACATAAACGACCCGTTCCGGGTCGCACGCGGAAACTCAGCGTTGCGCCGGCATGCCGACAGCGTCGTAGCGGTGCAGGATCTGCTGCAGGGTGCCGTCGCGCTCCATCGATTCGAAGGCCGCGTTCATGCGCGCCGTCAGGGTGTCGGGCACGCCGCGGTTGCAGGCCAGGTAGACGCGGATGCGGTTGAAGACCAGCACCGGCACGATCTTGTCGCCATAGCCCAGGCGCGACAGGGTGGCGCTGCCGCGCCGGAAGCTGGCGGCCCAGAGGTCGATGCGGTCCGCCATCAGCTTGCGTGGATTGAGCAGGTCGTTCGGCGCGGGATCGACGTCGAAGCCGCGCGTGCGCAGATACTGGTCGCGGGCGTCGCCGTTATAGGTGCCGATGCGGTATTTGCGCGCCTCCTCCAGGCTGTCCAGATGCAGATTGCGGCCGGCGCGCGCCATCAGCACCCACTCGGCTTCGCCGATCGGTCCGATCCACTTGAACAGGGCTTCGCGCTCGGGCGTGCGGGTGGTGGAGAACACGCAGGTATCGTCGTGTTCGAGCGCCGCGGTGTAGGCGCGCTTCCATGGCAGCAGCTCGATCGTGTGATCGATGCGGGCGCGCGTCATGATCTCGCGCACGGTGTCGGCGCCGATGCCGACCACGCGCTGCCCGTCCTGCATGCTGTGCGGCGCCGCGGCCTCGGTGGTGAGATGCAGACGCGGCACCGGCTGTGCCTGCGATGCGGCACAGCCAAGGGCAAGCATTGCGGAAACAATGATTGTGTCGATTCGCATAGCGCACCCGATGCCAACGCTGCCGTCTGGCAGCGACCTGTGCAACTAGCATACCAGCAACATCCGCCCCGCGGCAATTCATAGCAACTCGACAATTTTCGTCAATTTGGTGGTGCCAACGCGACAGGAATTGCTGTCAAACGGTCACTATCTACATGTACCATAACACTTTCCTGTGAGAAAGTGACATACTTGCGTGCCTGTCGCCAACAATCGTCGTCATTTTCATCAAATTTATGCTGTTTTCATTGTTTAACGTGCCCGACGATCCGTCCCTGCTGAGTTACGGGATATATACGCCGGGCCTGGTGATCCTGTCGGTGCTGGTGGCCATCTTCGCGTCCTGGATGGCGCTGCTGATCGCCGGCCAGGCGGCCGTCAACCGTAGCCAGCGCTGGCTCGTGCTCGGCACCGGCAGCCTGGCGCTGGGCACCGGCGTGTGGGCGATGCACTTCATCGGCATGCTGGCCTTCGACCTGTGCACCGACGTCGATTACGATCCGGTCGCCACCATCATCTCGGGCGTGCCGAGCATCTTCGCTTCCCTCGCCGCGCTGTGGCTGATCTCGCGCGAGCGCCTGGGCGGCTGGGGCCTGCTGGCGGGCGGCGTGGTGGTCGGCGCCGGCATCGGCACCATGCACTATGCCGGCATGGCGGGCATGCGGATGGGCCTCGAACTGCACTACAACCTGCCGGTGTTCCTGCTGTCGATCGTGGTCGCGGTGGTGCTGGCGACGCTGGCGCTGTGGGTGCGTTTCGGCCTGTCCAGCCTGTCGCACCGCCTGAGCCAGGGCCGCCGCATCTTCCTGGCCGCCGTCGTGATGGGCTGCGCCATCGCCGGCATGCACTATACCGGCATGGAAGCCGCGCGCTTCGTCGGCCGCGCCGCCCAGACCACCCACAAGGCGCAATCCGATACCTTCCTGGCGCTGGCGATCAGCCTGATCACGGTCGCCTTCACCATCTTCGTGCTGGGCGGGAACGGCCTGCTGCGCTACCGCCAGCTGTTCCGCGAACTGTCGCGCAGCGAAGCCTGGATGCGCGCCCTCCTGACCACCACGGTGGACGGCGTGGTCACCGTCGACCGTTCCGGCACCATCCTCGAATTCAATGCCTCGGCCGAACGCATCTACGGCTGGACGCGCGAGGAGATCCTCGGCCAGCACATCCGCGTCCTGATCGGCAACGAGGAAGCCTCGGCCCAGGTCGGCCTGCTGCGCACGCTGCAGACCGGCGAACTGTCGGCCAGCGCCAAGAGCGCCGACGTCACCGGCCGCCGCAAGGACGGCAGCATCGTGCCGATCCGGCGCGCGGTCGGCCATACGCGCCTGGACGACAAGGAGCTGTTCGTCTGCTTCATCACCGACATCAGCGAGCGCCGCGCGATGGAACAGGCGCTGCGCGCCAGCGAGCAGCAGTTCCGTTCCCTGATCGGCAACATCCCCGGCATTTCCTACCGCAGCCTGCTGGAAGGCGACCGTTCGCTGGTCTTCATCAGCGACGCCGTCGAGCGCATCACCGGCTACCCCGGCAGCGACTTCGTGCCGGCGCAGCCGGGCAAGCCGGCGCGCCGCAGCTTCGACGCCCTGATCCACGCCGCCGACCGCGTGCGCGTGCTCGATGCGATCGAGACGGCACTGCGCGACGACCACCCCTACCTGGTCGAGTACCGCCTGCTGCACGCCGACGGCAGCGTCCACTGGCTGTGGGAAAACGGTACCGGCGTGCGCAACGACGCCGGCGATCTGCACTGGCTGGACGGCGTGATCCTCGACATCACCGAACGCCGCCAGATGGAAGACGCGCTGCGCGAAGCGAAAGAGAACGCCGAGCAGGCCGCCGCCGCGCGCGCCAGCTTCGTCGCCAACATGAGCCACGAGATCCGCACGCCGATGAACTCGATCCTCGGCTTCACCGACGTACTGCTCGACGGCGAGCTGGCGCCCGAACAGCGGCGTCACCTCGATACGATCCGCAGCGCCGGCCGTGCGCTGCTGCGCCTGCTGAACGAGATCCTCGACACCGCCAAGCTGGAAAAAGGCGCGGTCGAACTCGAACAGAACGACTACAACCTGCTGTCGCTGATCGACGAACTGTCGTCGACCCTGGCAGCCAATGCGCGCGCCAAGGGCCTGCACGTCGACATCCACTACGACCCCGCCCTGCCGACCTGCCTGCGCGGCGACGAGCTGCGCGTACGCCAGGTGCTGACCAACCTGCTCGACAACGCGATCAAGTTCACCGAAAAGGGCAGCGTCACCCTGCGCGCCTCGCTGCAGGACGAACAGCTGCACTTCGAGATCAAGGACACCGGCATCGGCATCGCGCCGGAGCGCCTGCAGGCGATCTTCGATCCCTTCACCCAGGCCGACGCCTCGATGACGCGCCGCTTCGGCGGCACCGGCCTGGGCACCACGATCAGCAAGCAGCTGGTCGAGCTCATGGGCGGCAGGATCTGGGCCACGAGCGAACAGGGCAAGGGCACGGCCTTCCACGTGGTGCTGCCGCTGCTGCTGGCGCGCTTCGCGCCGCAGCAGCCGCGCGTACGCACCCCGGCCGCCCTGCCGCCGCTGCGCGTGCTGGTGGCCGACGACGTGCCGCAGAACCAGGAACTGCTGCAGCTGCTGCTGGCGCGCCGCGGCCACACCATGACCGCCGCCGGCGACGGCGCCCAGGTGGTCGAGCTGGCCGCCCGCGAAGCCTTCGACGTGATCCTGATGGACTTCCAGATGCCGACCATCGACGGCCTCTCGGCGACCCGCCTGATCCGCCAGCAGGCCGAAGCCGCCGGCCGGCCGCGCGTGCCGGTGATCGCGATGACCGCCAGCGTGCTGGCCGAACACCGCCGCGCCAGCGTCGACGCCGGCATGGACGGCTTCGCCAGCAAGCCGGTCGACTGGTTCGCGCTGTCGCACGAGATCGCCCGCGTGCTGGGCCTCGGCAGTGCCCAGCCGGACCCGGACCTGCCGGCCCAGGAACGCATGACCCTGAACCGCCAGGCCGGCCTGCGCCGCTGGAGCCAGAAGGAAGACGCCTACCTGGAGGCGCTGGCGCATTTCGAGACCCAGCACGCCGGGCTGGTCCAGGCCCTGGCGGCGCAAGCCTCCAGCGCCGACTACCGCGCCCTGCGCATGCTGGCGCACCGGGTGCGCGGCGTGGCCGCCAACCTCGGCCTGGAACTGCTGGCCGATGCCCTCGGCAAGCTCGAAGGCCTGGTCGACGGCGACAGCGGCAAGCTCTATCCGGGCTGTGAGGACACGCTGCGCGATTCGCTGACCCAACTGGAGGCGCTGCTCGACGGCGCCCTGGCGGAGATCCGCGCCGCGCAGCCGGCGCCGGCCACCGCCACGCCGGCGAAGGCCGTCCGTCCTGGCTTCGACCTGGATCGCGCCAAACGTGCCGGCACGGTGCTGCGCGATGCCCTGCGCCGCGGCGGACTGGACGACGCCGCCTCGGCCGGCCTGGCGGCTGCGCTGAGCGGCCACCCGCTCGCCACGCGCGCGGCCCAGGTCCACGCGGCGATCGCCGATTTTGATTTTGATTTGGCCCTGCAGCAGCTCGACGCCGTGCTGGGCGCCATCGACGACATGGCACAGGAGATGTCCGAATGAGTACCGTCAACCTTCCGCTGATCCTTGCGGTCGACGACGAAGCAAGCAACCTGCAACTGCTGCGCCAGATCCTGCAGGACCACTACCGCCTGCGTTTCGCCAAGGACGGCCCGCGCGCACTCGAACTGGTGCGCGAGGAATGTCCCGACCTGATCCTGCTGGACGTCATGATGCCGGGCATGAGCGGCTACGAAGTCTGTGCCGCCCTGAAGGCCGATCCGCGTACCGCCAGGGTCCCGGTCATCTTCGTGACGGCGCTGACCGACACCGACGACGAGCTGGAAGGCTTCGAGGCCGGCGCGGTCGACTACATCACCAAGCCGGTCAGCCCGCCGATCGTGCGCGCGCGCGTGCGCACCCACCTGTCGCTGGTGCGCATGGAAGAGCTGCGCGCGACGCGCCTGGAAATCGTCCAGCGCCTCGGTCTCGCCGCCGAGTACAAGGACAACGAGACCGGCCTGCACGTGATCCGCATGAGCCACTTCTCGCGCATCCTCGGCCTGGCGGCCGGCATGAGCGAGAACGAGGCCGACGACCTGCTGCACGCGGCGCCGATGCACGACGTCGGCAAGATCGGCATCCCCGACAGCATCCTGCAGAAACCCGGACCGCTCGATCCGGACGAATGGAAGATCATGCAGAGCCACGCCACCATCGGCGCCGAGATCATCGGCGAGCACCCGAACGGGATGCTGTCGCTGGCGCGCAACATCGCCCTCACCCACCACGAGAAATGGGACGGCAGCGGCTATCCGAAGGGGCTGGCGGGCGAAGCGATTCCGCTGGAAGGAAGGATTACGGCGATCGCCGACGTGTTCGACGCCCTGACCTCGGTGCGTCCGTACAAGAAGGCCTGGAGCGAGGAGGATGCGCTGGCCTTCCTGGTCGAGCAGAAGGGCAGGCATTTCGATCCGGCCCTGGTGGACCTGTTCATCGGCCAGATGCCGGCGATCCGCGCGATCCGGCAGCGCTGGGCGGAAGAGAACCAGGAACTCAAGGCCGCGTAATTCGTAGGGTGGGCACGGGGTGCCCACCCGGCTTTCATCCCAAACGCGTAGCCGGCGTCAACCCCACCTGCTCGCGCCGCGCCACCAGTTCCTGGTACAGGCTCACATACCCGTCCGCCATCTGCTCGGCGGTGAACAGCTGCCAGTAGCGCGCCTCGGCGCGGCGTCCCATCTCGCTGGCCAGTTGCGGATCGTCCCACAGGGTGCGCATCGCTTCGCGCAGGGCTTCGTGGTCGGAGGGCGGCACCACCAGGCCGGTCTGCTGGTGGATGTTGATGTAGGTGGTGCCGGTGCCGATCTCGCTCGAGATCATCGGCTTGCCGAACATCGCGCCTTCCAGCAGCGAGATGCCGAAGGCTTCCGAGCGCAGGTGCGACGGGAAGGACACCGCGTAGCACAGCTTGAGCAGGGCAACCTTGTCCATGTCGTCCAGCTTACCGACGAACATCACGTTCTTCAGGCCCAGGCGCTCGGCGTGGGCCTTCAGCTCCTGCTCGATCGGGCCGGCGCCGACGATCACCACCGGATAATCGGTGCCCGCCACCGCATCCAGCAGGATGTGCAGCCCCTTGTAGTAGCGCAGCACGCCGACGAACAGGAAGAATTTCGGGCCGACCTTGGCCCGCCAGTGGTCCAGCAGCGCCTCGTCCGGCTCCGGATAGCTGGACTTGTCGAGGCCGAAGGTGATCACGCGGGTCTTGTCGCGGTAGCGGTCCAGCACCGTGGACGAGCCCAGGTAGTTGGGCGAGGTCGCCACGATCGCGTCGACGCTCTGCAGGAAGCGGTTCTGCAGCGGCTGGTACAAGCGCAGCAGGGCCTTCTGGCGCACGATGTCGGAATGGTAGGTCACCACGCTGGGCTTGTTCACGCGCGCCAGGAAATGGGCCAGGTCCATGAAGGGCCAGGGGAAATGGTAGTGCACGACGTCGGCCTCGGCCGCCATGCGCGCCAGCGCGGAGATCGCCTGCAGCGACACCCCGTTCGATGCCAGCTCGAAGTTCTGCGGCACCCGGTGCACCATATGCCCTTCGAACTCGAAAGGCCGGAGCTCGGTCTCGCGCGACAGCGACAGCACCTGGTTGGTCACCCCCAGCCGCCCGGTTCCGACGCACATCTGGCGGATGACCTGTTCGATCCCTCCCACCGAGTCGGGATAGTAGGTCTTGTAGAAGTGAAGGATACGCATGGCTAAATCGCTAGAGCACTGAGTCTTTAGATGAGTGAACGGTAGACGGCGGCAGTCTGGCGCGCCGTCGCATTCCAGGTCAACTGGGCCGCGCGCGCGCGACCGGCGGTAATGCAGCGCGCCCGCAGCGAGGGTTCGCGCACCAGGGCCAGCATCGCCTCGCCGATCGCCCCGGCGTCGAGCGGGTCGACTTCGAGGGCCGCCCCGGCCGACACCTCGGGCAGCGAGGTCACGTTCGAGGTCACCACCGGCACACCCGATGCGAAGGCTTCGAGCACGGGAATCCCGAAGCCTTCGTACAGCGAGGGAAACACGAACACGCCGGCACCGGCATACACGTGGCGCAGCTGGGCGTCGTCCGTCAGGCGGTTCAGCCAGATCACCCCGGCGCCGTCCGCCACCTTGGCGGCGATCCGGCGCAGTAATTCTTCCGAACGGGCGCCGGCATTGCCGACGATGACCATCTGGCGCTCGTCGCGCACCGCCTGCGGCAGCGCGAGATAGGCTTCCAGCAGGCGCTCGACGTTCTTGCGCGGCTGCAGCGTGCCGACGAACAGGAAGTAGCCGGGCCGCAGCCCGCAGGCTTCCAGCGTGGCCGCCACTTCGCCCGGCGCCGGCGGTTCCAGCCATTCCTCGTCGACGCCGTTCGGCACCACCGAGATGCGGCGTTCGTCCACGCCGAAGCAGTCGACCAGTTCCTCGACCGCATACTGGGACACGGCGATCACGTGGTCGGCCTTCTGCGCCGCCTTGCGCTGCAGCCAGTTCTTCATTCCGCGCAGGCGCGGATTGCACCATTCAGGATGCTTGATCGGCAGCGCGTCGTGCAGGGTCGCCACCACCGGGCAATCCATCCGTGCCACACGGTAGTCGGTCGCATGGAAGACGTCGGCCGGCATGTGGATGCGGTGCGCGTTCGGCGTCAGCAGGTCGACCAGGGTGGCGCGCCCGAAGGATTGCGGCAGCGCCCGGCCCTCGCTGGGCGGGGTCTTCCCTTCCGGCCAGGAAAAGGGCAAGACCTCGCAGCCGGCAGCCGGCAGGTGGCGCAGCAGGGCCCGGGTGTACACCCCGATGCCGTCCAGCCGTCCGCCAGTGAAGCCCGGTTCGATCATGGTCGTTCCCAGGCCGACTCTCACTCCACTCACGCCGTGTACATCCAGCGCAGCGTGTCAAGCAGCGGGGTCGGCTCGAGCTTGCCGATGACGCCTGCCAGCTTGGCGTTGCTGCCGGTGAGCGTGAGCACCTCGTTGGCGCGCACGAAGGCGGGATTGACGTGCACTTCGATGCGGTAGCCGGCGATCTCGCTCATCATGTCGATCAGGCTTTCCAGCGAATGCGGCTGGCCCGAGCAGACGTTGAAGGCTTCGCCGGCGGGCGCGGCCGCCAGCAGCCGGCGATAGCTCCTGGCCACCATGCGCACGTCGGAAAAGTCGCGCGCGATCGCCAGGTTGCCCAGCTCGATGCGGCGCGCTTCCTTGCGGAAGTGGGAGACGATCTTCGGCAGCAGGAAATTCTCGGTCTGGCCGACGCCGGTGTAGTTGAACGGACGCGCGATCGTGATCGGCAGCTTGTCCATCCACAGGCGCGCCATGGTTTCCATCGCCAGCTTGCTGACCGCGTAGTCGTTGGCCGGATTCGGCGCCACGCTTTCGTCGATGACGGCCACGTCGGCGTTGCCGTAGATATTGGCGGAAGAGGCCAGCAGTACGCTGGCCGGCTTGTGCGCGCCGGCCGCCAGCGCTTCCAGCAGGTTGCGGGTGCCCACCACGTTGACGCGGTACATCTGGTCGGCATCGTTATGGGCCACGAAGGCGATGGCGGCCAGGTGCACGACCACATCCGGCCGCACCTGTTCGACGGCTGCGGCCACCGAGGCGCGGTCGAGCAGGTCGACGGCGAAGATATCCGGGCCGGTCGGCTCGCCCGGCAGCACGGTGCCGTGGACGTGGTAGCCGGCGGCGCTCAGTTCGCGCGCCATGTAATAACCGGTGAAGCCGCGCAGCCCGGTGATCAGGGCGCGCTTGCCCTCGCCTTCGCGCCCTTCGGCCATGCCGGCGACCTCGTCCGTGACCATGCGGTTCATGTCAGAACGAGAAGCCCAGTTCGTTGCGGCGCAGGTCGGCGTCGACCATCATCTGGCACAGCTGTTCCAGCGTGGTGCGCGCCTTCCAGCCGAGTTCGCGCTCGGCCTTGCCCGGATCGCCGATCAGCAGGTCGACCTCGGCCGGGCGGTAGAACTTGGGCGACACGCGCACCAGCAGCTTGCCGGTACGGCCGCAGTGGCCGGTTTCGCCCTCGCCCTGGCCCTTCCATTCGACGTCGATGCCGGCGCCGCGGAAGGCCATGCTCACGAAGTCGCGCACGGTCTCGGTACGGTTGGTGGCCAGTACGAAGGTGTCCGGCTGGTCGGCCTGCAGCATGCGCCACATGCCTTCCACGTATTCGCGCGCATAGCCCCAGTCGCGCTTGGCGTCCAGGTTGCCCAGCTCGAGCACCTCGAGCTTGTTCAGCACGATCTTGGCCACCGAGTCGGTGATCTTGCGGGTGACGAATTCACGGCCGCGCAGCGGCGACTCGTGGTTGAACAGGATGCCGGAACTGCCGAAGATGCCGTAGGATTCGCGGTAGTTGACGGTCATCCAGTGCGCATACAGCTTGGCCACGCCATACGGGCTGCGCGGGTAGAACGGGGTGCTCTCGACCTGCGGCACGGCCTGCACCTTGCCGAACATTTCGGAGGTCGAGGCCTGGTAGAAGCGCGCTTTCGGATGCACGATGCGAATCGCTTCCAGCAGGTTGACGGCGCCCAGGCCGGTGATCGAGGCGGTGGTGACCGGCTGCTCGAAAGAGACGCCGACGAAGCTTTGCGCCGCCAGGTTGTAGACTTCGTCCGGGCGGGTCGATTCCAGCAGGCGGATGCTGGAGGAGAGATCGGTCAGGTCGTACTCGACCAGCGACAGGTTCGGGTGGTTCTCGATGCCCAGTTCCGCGATGCGCCAGAAATTGACGGAGCTGGAGCGGCGGAAAGTACCCGTCACGTGGTACCCTTTTTCCAGGAGCAATTGCGCAAGATAAGCGCCATCCTGGCCCGTAATGCCGGTAATCAGGGCTCTTTTTGTAGTTTGCATGTTCTAGGTATTTCCAGGTGCTGGTCTGAGGAGGCCACCGCGGCAGGCGGCTGGCGTTTGGGAGAGTCCGGACCAGATCATTCCGACAAACCCCGCATTGTAACAGAGCCAATGCTTGCAGCTTTGCACGGAGACATCGTGCCAAAGACACAACATATACTTGACTATTATCACCCGAATCAGTTGAACCACGTCGCGTGATTACGCATTGTTACGTCTGCCTCAAGGTTCATTACAAGTTCTTCAAATGTACGGAACTTCTACATTTTGAAGACATTCATAGGGGAGCACCCATGAAAAAAGGCCGCGAACGGCCTATTTTCATGTCGCGAGAATGTTAAATCTCAGCGTGCGGATACGGCGTCCACAACGCACAACGCCGTCATGTTGACGATCCGGCGGACGGTGGCCGACGGCGTCAGGATGTGCACCGGACGCGCGCAGCCCAGCAGCACCGGACCGACGGCGATGCCGTTGCCGGCCGCGGTCTTGAGCAGGTTGTAGGCGATGTTGGCGGCGTCGATGTTCGGCATCACCACCAGGTTGGCATCGCCCTTCAGCGTCGATTGCGGCATGATCTTGGCGCGCAGCTTCGAATCCAGCGCGGCGTCGCCGTGCATTTCGCCGTCGACTTCCAGGTTCGGGGCCTTCTGCTGCACCAGCGCCAGCGCGGCGCGCATCTTCTGCGCCGACTCGCTGTTCGAGGTGCCGAAGTTCGAGTGCGACAGCAGCGCCGCGCGCGGCGTGATGCCGAAACGCTCCAGCTCCTCGGCCGCCATGATCGTGATCTCGGCCAGCTCTTCCGCCGTCGGGTTCTCGTTGACGTGGGTGTCGACCATCGCCAGCTGGCGTTCCTCGGTGATGACGAAGTTCATCGCCGCATAGACGTTGGCGCCCGGGCGCAGGCCCAGCACCTTGTCGATGAATTCCAGGTGGGCGTGGGTGGTGCCGTAGGTGCCGCAGATCATGCCGTCGGCGTCGCCCTTGTGGACCATCATGGCGCCGATCAGGGTATGGCGGCGGCGCATGGCCAGCTTGGCCATGTCCTGGGTCACGCCCTTGCGCATCACCATCTGGTGGTAGGTCTGCCAGTAGTCGCGGTAGCGCTCGTCGAAGTCCGGATTGATGACGTCGAAGTGCCGGCCGGGCTTCAGGCGCAGGCCGAACTTTTCGATGCGCTGTTCCAGCACGGCCGGGCGGCCGACCAGGATCGGGCGCGCCAGGCCTTCGTCCACCACCACCTGCACGGCGCGCAGCACGCGTTCGTCCTCGCCCTCGGCGTAGACGATGCGCTTGAGCTCGGCCGGGGCGCTCTTGGCAACCTGGAACAGCGGCTTCATGAAGGAACCGCTGCGGTACACGAACTGCTCCAGGCTTTCGGCGTAGGCGGCCAGGTCGGCGATCGGACGGGTGGCGACGCCGCCATCCATCGCGGCCTTCGCCACCGCCGGTGCGATATGGGTCAGCAGGCGCGGGTCGAAGGGCATCGGGATCAGGTATTCCGGCCCGAAGGACAGATTGGCGATGCCATAGGCCGAGGCCACGATGTCCGACTGCTCGGCATGGGCCAGCTCGGCGATCGCATGCACCACCGCGATTTCCATCTCGCGCGTGATGGTGCTCGCACCGCAGTCCAGGGCGCCGCGGAACATGTAGGGGAAGCACAGGACGTTGTTGACCTGGTTCGGGTAGTCCGAGCGGCCGGTCGCGATGATCACGTCGCTGCGCACGGCTTTCGCATCTTCCGGCAGGATCTCCGGGTTCGGATTGGCCAGCGCCAGGATCAGCGGATTCGGCGCCATCTTCGCCACCATTTCCGGCTTCAGCACACCGCCGGCGGACAGGCCCAGGAAGATGTCGGCGTCCGGCATCACCTCGGCCAGGCTGCGGTACGGCGTGTCCTGGGCGAAGCGCTCCTTGTCCGGGTCCATCAGCTCGGTGCGGCCTTTATAGACCACGCCGGCCAGGTCGGTCACGAAGATGTTCTCGATCGGGAAGCCGAGGTCGACGATCAGATCGAGGCAGGCCAGCGCCGCCGCGCCCGCGCCCGACACCACCAGCTTGCACTGCTTGAGATCCTTGCCGACCACCTTCAGGCCGTTCAGGATGGCGGCGCCGACGATGATCGCGGTGCCGTGCTGGTCGTCGTGGAAGACCGGGATCTTCATGCGCTCGCGCAGCTTGCGCTCGATGTAGAAGCACTCCGGCGCCTTGATGTCTTCCAGGTTCACGCCGCCGAAAGTCGGCTCGAGCGCGGCGATCACGTCGATCAGCTTGTCCGGATCGTTCTCGTTGATCTCGATGTCGAAGACGTCGATGCCGGCGAACTTCTTGAACAGCACGCCCTTGCCTTCCATGACCGGCTTCGACGCCAGCGGGCCGATATTGCCCAGGCCGAGGACGGCGGTGCCGTTCGAGATCACGGCAACCAGGTTGCCGCGCGCCGTGTATTTATAGGAGTTGGCCGGATCCTTGACGATCTCTTCGCAGGGAGCTGCCACCCCCGGCGAATAGGCCAGCGCCAGGTCGCGCTGGTTCAGCAGCTGCTTGGTGGCGGTGACGGAAATCTTGCCAGGGCGGGGAATCTGGTGATACTCGAGCGCTGCAGCACGCAGTTGTTGGCGTAATTCTTCTTTTTTGTCGATTGACGAATCCATGCTTTGCAGGCCTTCCTGAACTGTACTGGGACTGGGGGACTTTGATTTTATCAGAGGGAATCCTCTAATCGTGTAGGTATTTCTACCGACAGCCTTGCCAAAAAGTTGTACATACAGCGATCGCCGCTGTGCCAGGCAGAGGTATTCCGGGCCGCCGGGCCGGATTACAATCCCGCCCATGCTCTCCGAATTCGACCTCATCAAACAGTATTTCACCCGACGCGGGCGCCCTGACGCCTCCGGCCGTACCGTGCTCGGCGTCGGCGACGACTGCGCCCTGCTGGCGCCCACCCCCGGCCTGCAGCTGGCGGTGTCGTCCGACATGCTGGTCGAGGGCCGGCACTTCCTGGCCGGCGCCGATCCTTTCGACCTCGGCCACAAATCCCTGGCCGTGAACCTGTCGGACCTTGCGGCGATGGGCGCCATGCCGCTCGGCTTCACCCTGGCGCTGGCCCTGCCCGCGGCCGATCCGGCCTGGCTGGACGGTTTTTCGCGCGGCCTGTTCGCGCTGGCCGATGCCCACGGCTGCGAGCTGGTCGGCGGCGACACCACCAAGGGGCCGCTGAACATCTGCATCACGATCTTCGGCGAACTGGCGCCCGGCACGGCGCTGCGGCGCGATGCCGCCCGTCCCGGCGACGACATCTGGATCTCCGGCACCCTGGGCGATGCCCGCCTGGCGCTGGCGGATTCCCTGGGCGAGCTGACGCTGGACGAGGCGGACCGGCGGCAGGCGGCGCCACGCCTGCACGCGCCGTCGCCGCGCGTGGCCCTGGGCCGGCTGCTGGCCGGCGAGCGGCTGGCGCATGCGGCGCTGGACATCTCGGACGGCCTGGTCGGCGACCTCGGCCACATCCTCGCAGCCTCGAAGGTGGGCGCGCTGCTGGACGTCGACGCCCTGCCGGCCGGACCGGCGCTGGCGCGCCAGCCGCTCGACCTGCGGCGGCGCTTCACGGCGGCGGGCGGGGACGATTACGAACTGTGCTTCACGGCGCCGGCCGCGAACCGGGATGCGATCCTGGCGGCCGGGCAGCGTTCGGGCACGCCGGTCACGCGCGTGGGACGTATCGAGGCCGAGCCGGGGCTGCGCCTGGTCGATGCGGCCGGCTCTCCGCTGGCCCTGAACCTGCGCGGCTGGGACCACTTCGTTTGACGCAGGTTATTATCAGGCGACCTGCTCGTCGCGCGGCTTCTTGCGGTCGTCGTAGGGCCCGTGCGTCAGCCAGTACTGGCGAAACGCCAGGCGCACGTTGTCGCGCAGCTCGTTGTCGTTCCAGGGCTTGGTGTAGAAGCGGTAGATGGCGCCGCGGTTGATCGAATCGAGCACCGTGTCCACCCCGGTATAGCCGGACAGGATGATGCGGATGGTGTCCGGATACATTTCCTTCACCTTGCTGAGGAATTCGATCCCGCTCATCACCGGCATGCGCTGGTCGCACAGGATCACCTGCACGTGGTACAGCGCCAGCAGCTCGAAGCCCTCGGCCGGCGTGGCCGCCGTCAGCACCCGGTAGTTATCGCGCCGGAACAGGCGGTGCAGGGCCGCCAGCACGTTGACGTCGTCGTCCACCACCAGCAGGGTCTGGACGTTGCGGTCGTCGGCCGCCGGGCGGGTCGGCTGGGCGCGGTTCTCGAGCACCAGCTTGCCCAGCTCCCCGGCGCTCAGCGCGCGCGAGAAGTGGAAGCCCTGGATCTCGTCGCAGAAATGGCGCCGCAACAGCGCCATCTGGGCGCGCGACTCCACGCCCTCCGCGATCACCTGCATGTGCAGGCTGTGCGCCATGCTGATGATGGCCAGCGCGATCGCGGCATCGTCCGGATTGGTCGTGATGTCGCGCACGAAGGCGATGTCGATCTTCAGCTTGTCGATCGGGAAGCGCTTCAGGTAGGCCAGGCTCGAATAGCCGGTGCCGAAGTCGTCGATCGCGATGCGGATGCCGAGCCTCTTCAGGCTCTCCAGCACCTCGATCGTGTGCTCGGCATTGCTCATCAGCGCGCTCTCGGTCAGTTCCAGTTCCAGCAGCCCCGGCTCGACCTTGTGCTTCTGGAGCGCCGCGCGGATATCGCCCTCGAGGTCGCCCTCGACGAACTGGCGGCTCGACACGTTCACCGCCACCCGCACGTCGCGCACGCCCTGCCGGTTCCAGGCGGCGATCTGGCGGCAGGCTTCATCGATGATCCAGGCGCCGACCCGCACCACCATCCCGGTCTCTTCCATGATGGGCACGAACTCGGCCGGGTAGACCAGGCCGAAGCCGGGGCGGCGCCAGCGCAGCAGCGCCTCGACCCCGCTGACCCTTCCGGTGTTGAGGTCGAGCTTGGGCTGGTAGTGCAGCTCGAACTGCTCGCCGTCGATCGCACCGCGCAAGGCCAGCTCGAGGTCCAGGCGCGCCAGCACCTGCACGTTCATGCCGGAGGTGAAGAAGCGGTAGCCGTCGCGCCCCGCTTCACGCGCGCGCACCATCGCCACGTCGGCGTACTTGACCAGGGTGCCCGGGTCGGTGGCGTCGTCCGGGTACATGGCGATGCCGATGCTGGCCGTCAGCGCGGCCCGTTGTCCATTCAGGTCGAAAGGCGCGCGCAGGGCTTCGCGCACCTCGTTGGCGACGCCAACCGCCTCTTCCTCCTGCTGCTCGCGCGTCATGGTGAGGATCAGCGCGAACTCGTCGCCGCCCAGGCGCCCGACGGTGTCGCGCAGGCGCACGCAGCGCACCAGCCGGGTGCTGAACTGGCGCAGCAGCTCGTCGCCCAGCGCCGGGCCGAGCGAATCGTTGATGATCTTGAAGCGGTCGAGGGTGATGAACAGCACCGCGATGCGCCAGTTCTTGTCCTGGGCGAGCTCGATGGCGTCGCGCAGGGTCTGGAAGAACAGGGTGCGGTTCGGCAGGCCGGTCAGGCTGTCGTAGTTCGACATGTGCTTCAGGCGCTGGGCCGCGTGCAGGCGTTCGCTGATGTCGCGCGCCACCGCGATCAGCATGCGCATCTCGTCGAGCTGCTGCAGCTGCCAGCTGATCTCGACCGGCACCGCGCCCTGGCCGTCGGCGCGCAGCAGGTCGGTCTCGACGATGTCGTGCTCGCGCGGCGCACTGCCCGGGTCGGAGTAGCGTTCCAGCTGGGCCCGCTCGGCCAGGCCCAGCGCCACCGGGTCGATGCGCAGCAGCGCCTCGCGCGAGAAACCCAGCATGCGGCAGGCGCCGTCGCTGACGTCGACCATCGCCATGTTGCGGGCGTCGACCAGGAAGATGGCGTCGGCGGTGGCGTCCATCGCGCCGCGGAAGCGCTGCAGCTCGGCGGTGCGTTCCCTCACCTTGCGTTCCAGGCGGGCGCCGTGCTCGCGCGACTCCTTGTGGAACAGGCGGACTTCCAGCAGGTTGCGGATGCGGGTCAGCACCTCGACGGTGTCGAAGGGCTTGCCGATGAAGTCGCGCGCCCCGGCCTCGAGCGCGGCCAGCTTCTTGTCCGGCTCGGCCGTCACCACCAGTACCGGCAGCCAGGATTCGCGTTCCATCGGCTTCAGCGCTTCCATCACCTGGAAGCCGTCCATGTGCGGCATCTGCAGGTCGAGGATGATCAGGTCGAAGCGGTGCTGCAGGTGCAGCGTGGCGACCTGGCGCGGATCGGTGGTGCTGGCAACCTGTTCGTAGCCGCTGGTCTTGAGCAGGAATTCGAGCAGCTGCACGTTGACCGGTTCGTCATCGACGATCAGGATGCTCGCGCGCCGGATATCCGAAGGCGAAATCATGGAGATGACCTCATGGTGCTGTCCTTTCTTCCGGGGCGCGCTGGGTCAGCACGCCGTCTATGGCCGCATTCAACTGTTCGATGTCGATCGGCTTGGTGAGGTAGCGGGCGAAACCCGCCGACAGGCCGCGCTCGATATCGCGCGGCATGGCGTTGGCGGTGAGGGCGATGGCCGGGATGTGCGCGGTATCCGGATCGCGCCGCAGCTGGGCCAGCACCTCGAAGCCGCTCATGCCCGGCAGGTTCAGGTCCATCAGGATGACCGCCGGACGGTGCGTATGCGCCAGCGCCAGGCCGGCATGGCCGTCCGGCGCGCTCAGCAGGCGCAGGTCGGCGCGGAAGGCCACGATTTCCTGCACCAGCCGCAGGTTGGCGGGATTATCCTCGATATACAGGATCAGGCGCGGCGCCGCGCTGTCCGGCGCGGCCGCGGCCTGGCCGGCGTCCTGCCGGGCCGGCGCCGCCAGCTGGGCCAGGGGCGCCGCCGCCGACAGCTCGATCCAGAAGGTGCTGCCCACGCCCGGGGTGCTGGCGGCGCCGATCTCGCCCTTCATCAGCTCGACCAGGCGCTTGGTGAAGACCAGGCCGATACCGGTGCCTTCCTGGGTGCCGTTCTCCTGGCCGAGGCGGTTGAAGGGCTGGAACAGCGCGGCCACCTGCTCCGGGCGCAGGCCCATGCCGGTATCGACCACCGACAGGCGCAGCCGGTGCGGTGCGTGGGCGGCGCACTCCACGCTCACCGTGCCGCCCTCGCGGTTGTACTTGACCGCGTTCGACAGCAGGTTCAGCAGCACCTGCTTGAGGCGGGTGCGGTCGGCCTGGACCAGGGCCGCGGCGTTTTCAGGGAATTGCACGCGGATGCCGCGCGCCGCCGCCAGCGGCTCGATCATGCTGCGGCACTCGGCCAGGACCTCGGCCAGGCCGACCGGCTCCATCGACAGGGTCAGGGCGCCCGCCTCGACCTTGGCCAGGTCGAGGATCTCGTTGATCAGGGTGAGCAGGTGGCGGCCCGACTTCAGGATGTGGCCCGCGAATTCCTTCTTCTGCTCGGGCGTGGTGGGCATGTTGTCGGCGGCCAGGATCTGGGCGAAGCCGAGGATGGCGTTGAGCGGCGTGCGCAGCTCATGGCTCATCGACGACAGGAAGGCCGACTTGGCCTGGTTGGCGTTGCGCGCCTCCTCGATCGCCAGCTCCAGCTCGGAATTGGCCAGCTCCAGCTGCATGGTGCGCTCCTGCACGCGCTGCTCCAGCCTCTCGTTCAGGCGCATCACTTCCTGCTTCGAGCCTTCCAGGGCCAGGGTGCGCTGCTCGATCTCGGTCAGCATCGCATTGAAGGAGTCGACCAGCGCGGCCGCCTCGTCCTCGCTGATGCGCGGCGCGCGGCGCGAATAGTCGCGCTTTTCCACCACCTCGCGCGCGATGGTGGTGATGGCGTCGATCGGGGTCGTGATCGTGTGCCCCAGCCGGCGCACCAGCAGCCAGGCGGTCAGCAATGCAAGCAAGGTGGTGGCGATACAGATCAGCAGGTAATCGCGCACCCGGCCCATCAGCTGGTTGGCGGAGCGCAGGTAGACCGTGCCCAGCGTCTCGCCGTTCTCGACGATGGGTTTGTACAGCACCAGGTCGTCGCCATCCCTGGTATAGGGTTTGATGCCCTTGCCGGTCTTGCGCGGGTGCGGCGGGAAGGTCCCGCTCTCGCCCGGCGCCAGGTAGGACGCGAACAGCGCCCCGCTCTGGTCGTAGATGGCGGCCGCGCGCACCGAGGGCCGCGAACGCAGCAGGGCCAGGTTCTCGCGGGCCAGGCGCGGATCGTCGAAAGCCAGCGCAGCCGACGTCATGTGCCCGACCAGCTCGGCCTGGGTCGAGAGGTCGTTCAGCAGCGCATGCTGGTAGCCGCGCAGGTCGTAGGCGACCACCGTGCCGACCGATACCGCCAGCGCTGCCAGCGTGGTCGACATCACGATGGTAACCAGCTTGGTACGGATCGAGCGCTGGCCGATCATGCCGCCTCGGCCATGCGCGAACATTCGAACGGCATGTCAGTCCTACATCAAGAAGTGAGCGCTACCGGGACGAGCCCGGCAGGGGTGCAGGATAGCAGCAGCCCCCAGGATGATGTCGCACGGAACGACAGCAAATATTTTTCCGTTAACGTTTTAGCGCGCACCGGACCGATGCGCGCTAGAATGGTCCGGCGACGCACATCAACGGAGAAGGGAGAGGAGCGACATGGAGAATGACATTCTTGAACTTGCAGCCAGGGTCGGCAAACTGCTCGAAACGAAAAACCTGCTGCTGGCCACCGCCGAGTCCTGCACCGGGGGCGGCGTGTCCCAGGCGATTACCGAGATCCCCGGCTCGACCGGCTGGTTCGAGTGCGGCTTCGTCACCTATTCGAATGCGTCCAAGACCGAGATGCTGGACGTGCCGGCGGCACTGATCGCCCAGTTCGGGTCCGTCAGCGTGGAGGTGGCCGGCGTCATGGCCGAAGGCGCGGTCGCCAACAGCAATGCCGACGTCGCCGTGTCCACCACCGGCATCGCCGGCCCGACCGGCGCGGTACCGGGCAAGCCGGTCGGCACCGTCTGCTTCGGCTGGTCGAAAGGCGGCACCACCTACACCGAGCGCCTGGTGTTCTCGGGCGACCGCCGCGCGGTGCGCGAACAGACGGTGGCGCACGCCCTGGCCGGGCTGCTGCGCTTCCTCGAATAAGGAGATGCCGGCCTTCGCCCTGCGACCAGGCCTGGTGGCCGGCAGCCTGCTGCTGGCCGCTGCCGCGCATGCCGGCACCGATACCGGCAACGGCGCCGGCGCCGGCGTCACCGTGTATGCGGCCGGCGACATCGCCCGCTGTCCCTACCCCGACCCCGCGTATTCGCGCGCGGCCGATACCGCCCGCACCGTCGCCGCCGGCCTCGCCGCCGATCCTCAAGCCGTGGTGCTGACCCTGGGCGACCATACCTATCCCTACGGCCGCGCCGGGGAATTCAGCGACTGCTACGACCCGACCTGGGGCCGGTTCAAGGACCGCACCTGGCCGTCGCCCGGCAATCACGAGTACTACACGCCGAAGGCCGCGCCCTACTTCGCCTACTTCGGCGAGCGCGCCGGACGCGGCTACTACAGCCTGGAGCTGGGCAGCTGGCATATCGTCTCGCTGGACAGCAACCTGGCCCCGGCCGAGCATGCCGCCCAGATGGAATGGCTGCGCGCCGACCTGGCCGCCCATCCGGCGCGCTGCACGCTGGCCTTCTGGCACCATCCGCTGTACAGCTCGGGCGGCCACGGCAGCATCCCGAAGATGCGCGACGCCTGGCGCCTGCTGCAGGAAGCCGGCGCCGAGCTGGTGCTGTCCGGCCACGACCACGACTATGAACGCTTCGCGCCCCAGGACGCCGACGGCCGCCTCGACCGCGCGCACGGCATGCGCCAGTTCGTGGTCGGCACCGGCGGCGCCTACCCGACGCCGTTCCTGCTCACGGTCGATCACAGCGAAATGCGCGACAGCGGCCGCACCGGCGTGCTGCGCCTGCGCCTGCTGGACGGCCGCTACGAATGGGAATTCCTGGAGTCGGACCGCCTCACCACGCTGGGCCTGCCCGAGCCCGACCGCGGCAGCGAAGCCTGCCACTGATTGCCCCCACGGAGGTTTCATGAACATCCGCCTGCCGTCGCTGCTGCTGCCGCTGGCCATGGCGTTGGCCGTCGCCATTCCACCGGCCGCCGCCCAGAATCCGCCGCCGGTCACCGCCCTGCCGCAGATCGCGTACGAGAAAACCACGCTGCCGAACGGCCTGGAGCTGATCCTGATCGAGGACCACCGCCTGCCCATCGTCGCCGTGAACATCTGGTACCACGTGGGGCCGGCCAACGAAGCGCCGGGGCTGACCGGCTTCGCCCACCTGTTCGAGCACATGATGTTCGCCGCCACCCGGCACATCCCGCGCGGCGAAGCGGACCGCCTGCTGGAAGCGGCCGGCGCCACCGACAGCAACGGCAGCACGGATTACGACCGCACCAACTACTACGACACCGTGCCCTCGAACCAGCTGGAGCTGGCGCTGTGGGTGCACGCCGACCGCATGGGCTACCTGCTCGACGTGCTCGACCAGGCCGCGCTGTCGAACCAGCAGGACGTGGTGCGCAACGAGCGCCGCCAGAGCGTCGAGAACCGTCCCTACGGCATCGTCGAGGAAGCGCTGAACCACGCGCTGTTCCCCAGGAACCATCCCTACTACGCCTCGGTGATCGGCTCCCACGCCGACATCCAGAACGCGAAACTGGCGGACGTGCGCGACTTCTTCACCCGCTACTACGGCCCGAACAACGCCAGCATCGTGATCGCCGGCGACATCGACAAGGCGAAGACGCGCGCCCTGGTGACGAAATACTTCGGCACCTTCAAGCGCAGCGCGCCGGTGGCCAAGCCGGAGGTGGCGACACCGCCGATCACGCGCGAGCGCCGCCTGAGCGTGGCCGACCGGATCGAACTGCCGCGCATCTACATGGCCTGGCTGACGCCGCCCGCCTACCAGCCGGGCGACGCCGAGCTGGCCGTCACGGCCCAGATCCTGGCCGGCGGCAAGGCCGGGCGGCTGTACAAATCGCTGGTCTACGAACGCCAGATCGCCCAGGACACGTCGGCCGCGCAGAACTCGAACGCCCTCACCTCGACCTTCGTGATCGACGTCACCGCCCGCCCCGGCCATGAAGCGGCCGAACTGGAAACGGCGATCGACGCCGAACTGAAAGCGCTGCGCGACAACGGCCCATCCGACCAGGAAGTCGAACGGGCCCGCAACACCATCGAGACGGCGATGCTGACCTCGATCGAGAAGCTGGGCGGCGCCGGCCTGGCGAACCAGGTCAACCAGTACAACCAGTACACCGGCGATCCGGGCTACCTGCCGAAGGACATCGCGCGCCTGCGCCGCGTCAGCGCCGCCGACGTGCAGCGGGTCGCGCGCAGCTGGCTGCAGCCGAATGCGCGGGTGGTGGTGGCGGCCGTGCCGGGCAAGCCGGAACCGGGACCGGATCCGGCCGCGCAGCCGGCGAAAGCGGGCGCGAAGAAGATCGCCGCGAGCGGCATCAACCGCGACGAGGCCTGGCGCCGCCAGCCGCCGAAGCCGGGGCCGGCGCCGAAGTTCGCGCTGCCGCGCGGCGAGAGCTTCCAGCTGCCGAACGGCCTGCGCGTGATCCACCACTACAATCCGGCGCTGCCGCTGGTGGCGGCCGAGCTGGTGGTCAGGAGCGGCTCCGACGCCAATCCGGACGACGAACCCGGTCTGTCGGGCTTCACCGCCCAGATGCTGCAGGAAGGGACGGCCACCCGCAGCGCGCCGCGCATCGCCGACGAGATCGCCCAGCTGGGTGCCTTCCTCGGCAGCGCCAGCGGCACGGATTCGTCGACGGTCTCGCTGCTGTCGCTGCGCTCGACCTTCCCGCAGGCGCTGGAGGTGCTGGCCGACGTGGTCCAGCATCCGGCCTTTCCCACCGCCGAAGTCGAGCGCCAGCGCGCCGCCCGCATCGGCGCGCTGACCCAGCAGCGCGACAACCCTGAGGCGGTGGCGGCCGTCGCCAGTGCCGGCGCGCTGTACGGCGCCAAGCACCCCTACGGCTACGGCCAGCTCGGCACCGAGCAGGCGATCCGCGCCGTCACCCGCGACAACCTTTACCAGTTCTGGCGCCGCCACTACGTGCCCGCCAACGCGGCCCTGATCGTCTCCGGCGACATCACGCTGGACGACCTGCGCGCCCTGGCGACCGCGCGCTTCGGCGGCTGGCCGCGCATGCTGCCGTCGCCGGTGCTGATGGGCGACCCGGAAGGCACCCGCGCGCGCCTGGTGATGGTCGACAAACCGGGCGCCCCGCAGACCGCGCTGCGCGTGACCCAGCTGGCGACGAACCGCAAGACGCCCGACTATCCGGCCCTGCAGGTGATGAACGCGGCGCTCGGCGGCCTGTTCTCGAGCCGCATCAACCTCAACCTGCGCGAAGACAAGGGCTACAGCTACGGCGTGTTCTCGAACTTCCGCTACGACCGCACGCAGGGCCCCTTCATCATCGCCGGCAGCGTGCGCACCGACGCCACCGGCGCCTCCATTGCCGAGATCTTCAAGGAAGTGCGCGCGATCCGCGCCAAGGCCCTGCCGCCGGGCGAGCTGGCGGGCGCGCGCGACTCGCAGGTGTATTCGCTGCCGGGCCAGTTCGAGACCAACAGCGCGATCGGCGCCAGCCTGGCCGAAACCTGGATCTTCGACCTGCCGCAGGATTACTGGCAGACCCAGCCCGAGCAGTTCCGCCGCGTCACCGCCGCCCAGGTGCAGGCGGCCGCCGGCAAATACCTGGCACCGGAGCAGATGAAGGTGATCGCGGTCGGCGATAAGGCGAAGGTGCTGCCGCAACTGAAGGACCTGGGGCTGGGGCAGCCGGAGATGCGCAATACGGATGGGCAATTGCAGTAACTCTGCAACGCGCTGTAATGAAGCGGTAATGTTGAACCCACCAGCTCCCTGCTAATCTAAACAGGCAGACAGGAGCGAAAAATATGGTCAGCCGGCGTGAAATCCTCATCCTGGGCGGTTCGATGCTGTTGTCCGCCTGCGGTGGCGGCGGCGGCACTGGATCCGGTAGCAGCAGCACCGGCACCGCGCCCGGCACGAACGGGCCGCCCGTTGCCGGACCTTACGGCCTGCCCATCGCCAACTGGTCCGGGGCATTGCAGTCCAGCGGCGACGTGCAGGTGGCCGCCAGCGACCAGCCATCGGCTTTGCCGTCGAGCATGGCCCTGCGTCTCGGCTGGGCCTCTTCCCCCACCAGCGCGCAGCAGGGCGTGCTGGCGGCCGCACAGGGCTATGTGCCGCCCGGCACGCAGCAGGGTTTCTCGGTGGCGATCTGGGCACGCAACCCGGGCAAGCGCACGCTGGCCTTCCGGTTGCGCCTCCTCGATGGCAGCGGCCAGCACCTGCTCACCTGGAACTGTGCAGTGGACCCGCTCGACCGATGGGTCCTGCTCACCATCTCGCCAAGCCAACTGGCGGGATCGAGCTGGAACGCCGGCCACGATGCCGTCGGCGCCGTGCGCCTCGAGCAGCAGGACGACACGCCCGAGGGACCATGGCAGCCGGGCGACTATCTGCTGTTCGGCGACATCTACGCCGGCGTGCCCGGCCAGGCGCTGTTCGCGATCACCTTCGACGACGGCTTCGATTCCCAGCGCAACGCGCCGCCCGTTTTCATGCCGCCCGGCAGCCGCGTCACCGGCACCGACAATGGCGTATTCTTCACCGCCGGGCAACACACGGTGGTGATCGGCGCCCCGATCGTGTTCCCGTCGACTGCGCCGTCCGGCCTGACGCCGGGAACACGCTATTGGGTGCGCTCGCTGCCGGCGCCGAACGCCTTCACGCTCGCCAGCGACGCCGCGCTGTCGGCCCCGGTGGCCAGCAGCGGCTTTGCCGGCGATGCGCCGTTCAGCATCGACGACGGTCCGCCACGCAGCGGCCAGCAGATCGTCGAAAGCTACGGTTTCAAGGGCAGCCTCTTCCTCGTGCCGGCCTGGCTGGGCACCTCCGGCATCCACGGTTATGGCAAGCTCCCGAACAAATTCATGAGCGTGGCCGACGCGCAGGCGATGCATGCCGCGGGCTGGTCCGTGGGCTCGCATTCGTTTTCGCATCCGTCCAGCGCCGACAACGCGGGGCTGCGCCTGCTCGGTCCCTACGGTTATTTCCTGAGCAATCCGGTCGATGCCCTGCCGGCCCAGTACGTGCGGGCCTGGGGCCTGGATGCCTCGTACCGGCGCCGTGCCGTCAGCGCCGCGGCCGGCAGCAATGTGGTGAGCTTCGAGAATCCCCACCGCTTCCTGATCAATATGCCGATCGTCTTCGTCGACGACGCCCCATCCGGCTTCGTCCCGGGCATCACCTATTATTGCCAGAGCATTCCCAGTGCGCTCACGGCCACCTTCGCCAGCGACCAGGGCAGCCTGGACGCCACCGTGACGGTCAAGGCCGACTGGACCGGGCTCGGCCAATACCGCTATCCGGGCGCCGCCCTCGACGACAGCGCCATCTACAACGACATCATGGCCGGGATCGCCGGCCTGGAAGCGCTGGGCATCACGAGCGGCGCCAGGTTCTTCGCCCTGCCGCAAGGCGCCGCCGACGTCTACGTACGCTCGGCCTGCATGCGCAGCGGCCTGAAGTGGATCCGCGGCACTTCCGACCACGCCCACACCATCGCGGCCGGCTACCCGACCGGCGGCGGCCTGTCCGGCATCGCCAACACGCCCGGCGGCTGGCTGGCGCAGCCGGACTGCATCCAGACCGACAACCCCAGCCAGCCCTCGATCCAGCAGATCGTGGCCTACATCGACGACGGCATCGCCCAGCATGCCTGCGGCTGCTCCTACCACCACATGGTGGGCGGCGCCACCACGTCCAACCTGGAAAACATGTGCGCCGCCCTGAAGACGCGCGCCGACCAGGGCCTCGTCAAGGTCGTGACGCTCGACGAGATGGACGCGCTGCTGCAACGTCATTGATTCGCCCGGGCAAATAAAGCTTGCGCCACCTCGACCCCTGCGATTAACATGTGAACAGTTCTTCACATGTTAAAGATGAGTACGCCACACGACACCGACAATCTGGTCGACGAACTCGCCGACCTGTTCCACCTGCTGGGCGACCCGACCCGGCTGCGCATCGTGCTGGCCTGCCTGGCGCAGCCGATCGCGGTGGGCGACATCGCCGCCCAGCTGGAACTGTCCAGTTCCCTGGTCAGCCACCACCTGCGCCTGCTGCGCGCGGCCCGCATCGTCAAGGCCGAGCGCCAGGGCAAGCAGGTGTTCTACACGGCCGCCGATGCCCACATCAGCGGGCTGCTCGCCAACATGTTCGAACACATCGCCGAACCCGACTCTGCAACAGGACTGGACACATGAGCCTTCACCACCATCACGACCAGGGCCACGGGCACGGTCATCACCATCCCGCCCCGGCTGACGCCGGCCGCGCCTTCATGCTGGCGATCGGCCTGAACACGGCTTTCGTCGTGATCGAATTCGTCTACGGTTTCATCGCGAACTCGACCGCCCTGATGGCCGACGCCGGCCACAACCTGTCGGACGTGCTGGGCCTGGTGCTGGCCTGGGGCGCGGCGCGGCTGGCGAAGGCCGCGCCAACGCGCCGCTTCACCTACGGCCTGCGCGGCTCCTCGATCCTGGCGGCGCTGTTCAATGGCCTGCTGCTGATGCTGGCCTGCGGCGCCATCGCCTGGGAGGCGGTGCTGCGCTTCGCCCATCCGGAACCGGTGGCCGGCACCACGGTATCGATCGTGGCCGCGGTCGGGGTCCTCATCAACGGCTTCTCGGCCTGGCTGTTCATGTCCGGCAGCAAGGACGACATCAATGTGCGCGGCGCCTACCTGCACATGGCCGCCGACGCCGCGCTGTCGCTGGGCGTGGTGGTGGCGGGCCTGGTGGTGATGTACACGGGCTGGTCCTGGCTCGACCCGGCGGTCAGCCTGGTGATCGTGGTGATCATCGTGGCCGGCACCTGGTCGCTGACCAAGGAATCGACGCAGATGGTACTGGCGGGCGTGCCGGCCAGCGTGGACCTGCCGCGGGTCACGGCATTCCTGAAGTCACGCGAGGGCGTGACCGAAGTGCACGACGTGCACATCTGGGCGATGAGCACCACCGAGACGGCGCTGACCGCCCACCTGGTGATGCCGGGCGGGTATCCGGGCGATGCCGTGCTCGACGGGATCGTCGACGAATTGCGCAGGGATTTCGCGATTCACCACTGCACGCTGCAGGTGGAGGAAGGGACGACGAATCATGGCAGCTGTGCGCTGCATGGGCCGCATGACCATGATCACGATCACGACCACGACCACGATCATGACCACGATCACGCCCACGCGGGTCACGCGCATTGAACTTTGATCGTGGGCAGTAGGGCGGGCTAAATGCCCGCACTACAAAGTGCCCACGCAGACCTCACCCAGCCAGGTTCGCGTAAAGAGCGGTACTCAGGTAGCGCTCGCCAAACGAAGGAATGATGGTAACGATCAGCTTGCCCGCATTCTCCGGCCGCTTCGCCACCTGCATCGCGACCCACAGCGCCGCACCCGACGAGATGCCCACCAGCAAGCCCTCCTGGCGGGCCGCCGCGCGCGCGGTCTCGAAGGCGTCCTCGTTCTTCACGGTGACGACCTCGTCGTAGGCCTTGGTATTCAATACCTCGGGAATGAAGCCGGCGCCGATGCCCTGGATCGGGTGCGGTCCCTTGGTGCCCTTCGACAGGATGGGCGAGGCTTCCGGTTCCACGGCAATCGCCTGGAAGCCGGGCTTGCGCTGCTTGATGACTTCGGCCACGCCGGTGATGGTGCCGCCGGTGCCGACGCCGGCCACCAGGATGTCGACCTTGCCGTCGGTGTCGCGCCAGATCTCCTCGGCCGTGGTGCGGCGGTGGACTTCCGGGTTGGCGGGATTGTTGAACTGCTGCGGCATGAAGCAGCGCGGATCGCTGGCCACGATCTCCTCGGCGCGGCGGATCGCGCCCAGCATGCCCTCGGGACCGGGCGTCAGCACCAGCTCGGCGCCATAGGCGCGCAGCAGCATGCGACGCTCGTTGCTCATGGTTTCGGGCATCACCAGGCGGCAGCGGTAGCCGCGCGCCGCGCACACCATCGCCAGCGCGATGCCGGTATTGCCGCTGGTGGGTTCGACGATGATGGTGTCGGGGCCGATCTTGCCGGCCTGCTCGGCGGCCTCGATCATGGCCCAGCCGATCCGGTCCTTGACGCTGTGGGCCGGACTGTAGAACTCGAGCTTGGCGACGATGTCCGCCACCCCGCCCTGGTTGAGGCGCCGGATGCGCACCAGGGGCGTATTACCGATCAGTTCAGTAACGTCGTTCGCGATGCGCATGTTGCCCTCCAGGTCGGCTTGGTTTGACTTATTTTACGTCCAGCAGTTCCACGTCGAAGATCAGATCCGCGTCCGGCGGAATGCCGCCGGGCGAACCGCGCTTGCCATAGGCCAGGTCGCTCGGGATGATCAGGGTGCGCTTGCCGCCCACCTTCATGCCGGCCACGCCCTGCTCCCAGCCCTTGATCACCATGCCGGCGCCGAGGCGGAAATCGAGCGGCGTGCGGCCCGGGTTCAGCGAGGAATCGAATTTGCGGCCGCGCTGCTTGGCGGCCATCGGCTTGTAGAGCCAGCCGGTGTAGTTGACCGTGATATTGCTGCCGACGGTGGCTTCCTTGCCCTTGCCGACGACGGTGTCGATGATCTGGATCTGCGGCGCGGTCGACTGCGCGGTCGGCTGTGCCGGCGTGTCGGTCGTCTGCTGGGTGCTGCCCGGGTTGGCGGCCGTGGTCTGGGCCTGGGTCTGGGTCGAGTCCTGCGCGTTGGCGGCGGTAGCCGCCAGCAGCAGGCTCAGGAAGGCGATACGACGGATCATGGAGCCTCTTTCATGGTTCAGTAAAAATAACTGAACCTATGATAACAAGGCCTCCCCGGCTTGCACAGCGTCGTTGGCGGCGGGCGCCGGTTCGGCCACGCGCACCGGCACGACGGCCGGGGCGGCGACCGCATTCGCCGCCTCCGCCAGCTTGCGCAGCAAGTGGCCGGCCGCGACCATGCCGAAGGTGGCGGTCACGACCATGCTGGAACCGAAGCCCGCGCAGTTCAGGCCGGTGATGCTGCTGGCATCGATCGCGCAGGCATCGCCCGCTTCCGGATAGCGCAGCGGTTCCATCGAGAACACGGCGTCGATGTGGTATTTGTTCTTCTCGCCCTTGGCGAAGCCGTACTGGGCACGCAGGATCTTGCGCACCTTCTTCAGCAGCGGCTCCTGTTCGGTGCGGGCCAGGTCGCGCACTTCGATTCTGGTCGGGTCCGTCTGGCCGCCGGCGCCGCCGATCACGATCAGCGGAATCGCGTGATCGCGGCAATGGGCGATCAGGGCCGCCTTGGCCTTGACGCTGTCGATGGCGTCGAACACGTAGTCGAATTTGCCAGGCGCAACCATCTGCGGGATATTGTCCGGATCGATGAAGTCTTCGACCAGCTCGACCTCGCAATACGGGTTGATCAGCGCGATACGCTGCTTCAGGGCCTCGATCTTCGGCATGCCGACGGTCGTCGACAGGGCCTGGATCTGGCGGTTGATATTCGATTCGGCCACGTTGTCGAGGTCGATCAGGGTCAGGCGGCCGACCGCGCTGCGCGCCAGCGCCTCGACGATCCAGGAGCCGACGCCGCCGACGCCGATCACGCAAACGTGCGCCTGACGGAAGCGTTCCAGTGCACGCTCACCGTACAGGCGGGCGATGCCGCCGAAGCGGCGCTCGAAATCGATCTCGTCGACAAATTCGTCGATGCGCCCTTCGGCTGGCGCAAGAAGAGAGGTGGGAATAGTCGTCATGATGGGCTTATTTTACCGGACGGGATCGCGTGCATTGCTCTAAAATAACTTTCGGTCAACCATTTTTTTAGGCTCATTTACGCCTCCGCAACAATCATCCACATGAACGAGCTTCTCCACGATACCGCCCCCGATTTCGACCAGCCGGTCGCCGTGCTCAAACATTGCCACGGACGCATCCGCAAGCAGCTTGCCACCCTGGAAAAACTGCTGGCCCACCTGCCCGAACACGGCGCCGACCAGCAGGCCCGCCAGGCTGCCGGCGCGGTACTGAAGTATTTCGAGAAGGCCGCCCACCTGCACCACGAGGACGAGGAACAGGACCTGATCCCGATGCTGCGCGCCGTCGCCCAGGGCGAAGACGCCGCCACCCTGCAGGCGCTGGCGCCGGTCATCCTGCAGGACCACAAGGACATGGACGCCATGTGGCAGGACCTGCACGAGCAGCTCACCGCCATCGCCGATGGCAGCGGCACCCAGCTCTCGAACAGCACCGTGCAGCGCTTCAGCCAGCGTTACCTGAACCATATGGAGCGCGAGGAAAGCACGATGGCGCCGATGGCCGTGCGCCTGTTCAGCCCGCAGCAGATGGCCCAGCTGGGCCAGGCCATGCAGCGCCGCCGCGGGATCGCGCCGCCGGCCGCCGCCGGAGCGCCGGTTGCCGCCTCGATCGGCGAACGGGTGGCCGACCTGCGCAAGGATTACGGCCAGGCCAGCCTGGACGAGAGCGAGGTCGCCGACGATCCGATCCGGCAGTTCACCCGCTGGTTCGAGGAAGCGCTGAAGGCCGAGGTCAACGAGCCGAATGCGATGGGCGTGTCGACCGTGGACGAGCGGGGCCGGCCGAGCTCGCGCATCGTGCTGGTCAAGCAGTTCGACGAACGGGGTTTCACCTGGTACACGAACTACGATAGCCAGAAAGGCAAGCAACTGAACGGCAATCCTTTTGCAGCTCTGCTATTCTTCTGGAGCGAACTTGAACGGCAGGTGCGGATCGAAGGCAGGGTCGAACGCACTTCCGCCGAAGAGAGCGACAAATACTTCAACAGCCGACCCCTGAAGAGCCGGCTGTCGGCGATCGCCTCCCATCAGAGTGCGCCGATCGCAAGCCGCGCAGACCTCGAACACAACTACGAGGAAGTCGCGCGACAGTATGGCGAAACGCCACAGCGGCCACAACACTGGGGTGGTTTTCGTCTGGTGCCGGAACGCATCGAGTTCTGGCAGGGGCGGCGTTCACGCTTCCACGACCGTGTCGTGTACACGCGGCAGGAAGACGGCGGCTGGACGCGGCAACGTTTGCAACCGTAAAGCCGGCTGCGAAGCTGGCGATATGTACGTGCCGGAGGTATTCGCGTGTTCGACCAGTTGAAGTTATCCGCCTGGACCGCAGGCATCCGCAACAAGTACAACCTGCCGCTGCGCGTGGAGTTATGGAATGGCGAGCAGGTTGATCTTTCGTCCGAACAACCACGCGTGAAGATTCGCGTGCCGAGCCCCGGGGGCCTGCGCTACCTGCTGTCCCCGACCCTCGACAACCTGGGCGAAGCCTATGTCGAAGGCGCGCTCGAGATCGAAGGGCGGGCGGCTGACATGATCCAGATCGGCAACTCCCTGGCCGAGTCGACCGGCAAGCCGGCGCGCAGCAGCCGCGTCGCCAGCGCGCTGCGCATGGTCTCGCAGCACACCCGCGAAAAAGACGCCGAGGCAATCCGCTATCACTACGACGTCTCGAACGAGTTCTACCAGGAATTCCTCGACCCATCGATGGTGTATTCCTGCGCCTATTTCGAGAACGGCGACGAAGACCTGGCCACGGCCCAGACCAAGAAGATCGACCACATTCTCACCAAGATCGGCGTGCAGCCGGGCCATACCCTGCTCGACATCGGCTGCGGCTGGGGTGCGCTGGTGCTGCGCGCGGCACAGAAGTTCGGTGCCCGTTGCGTCGGCGTCACGCTGTCGCAGAAGCAGTTCGAGCTGGCGCGCGAGCGCGTGGCGCGGGCTGGACTGCAGAGCATGATCGAGATCCGCCTGCAGGACTATCGCGACGTCGACGGCCAGTTCGACCGTATCACCAGCGTCGGCATGTTCGAACACGTGGGCGTGCAGAACCTGCCCGAATACTTCGGCCGCATCAACAAGCTGCTGGCCCCGGGCGGCGTGGCGATGAACCACGGCATCACGACCAGCGACGTCGACCAGCGCGCCAGCCCCTACGGCGGCGGCGAATTCATCGACCGCTACGTGTTCCCGCATGGCGAGCTGGCCCACCTGTCGACCGTGATCCGTACGATGCAGGAAGGCGGGCTCGAAGTGCGCGACGTGGAAAACCTGCGCCGCCACTATGCGCGCACCTGCGAAATCTGGGCCGAGAACTTCGAGAACAACGCCGAACGCATCCGCCGGCTGGCCGATCCGAAGACTTTCCGCATCTGGCACGTTTACCTGGCCGGCTGCGCCTATGCCTTCGCCCACGACTGGATCAGCCTGTACCAGATCGTGTGCGGCAAGGCGGGCCAGGAACCGGCCCAGATCCCGTGGTCGCGCCGCTACATGTACGACGGCAGCGGGGCTATCGACATGCTATCGACCCGGCATTGATCACTTCAGGCGTTCCGCGAAGGTCTTGCGGAACTTCGCCACCTTGGGCGCCACCACGAAGGCGCAGTAACCCTGCAAGGGATGCTGCTCGAAGTAATTCTGGTGGTAGTCCTCGGCCTTGTACCAGGTCTCGGCCGGCAGCACCTGGGTGACGATGGGCGCGTCCCAGACTGCCGCCATTTCCGCCATCACCTTGCGCGCCGTCGCGTCCTGCTCGGGCGTGGTGGTGAAGATGACCGAACGGTACTGGGTGCCGACGTCGTTGCCCTGGCGGTTCGGGGTCGTCGGGTCGTGGATGGTGAAAAAGATTTCCAGGATGTCACGATAGCTGATCACGCTCGGGTCGAACTCCAGGCGCACGACTTCGGCATGTCCGGTGGTGCCGGCGCACACTTGTTCATACGTGGGGCCGGCGGTGCTGCCGCCCATGTAGCCGGATTCGACACGGGTCACGCCGCGCGCCTCGAGGTACACGGCTTCCAGGCACCAGAAACAGCCGCCGCCCAGGATCGCCACTTCGGTTTGGCTCATACTCGGTCCTCGGGAAATAAGGGATTTTTTATGGCTTCACTGTAAACCAAAGTGCACGCCTGTGCATGCCGGCTCCGGAGCGGCTCCGGGCGGCCGGGGCATTGATGGCATAATGGCGAAAATGAACACCAGATCCCCCCGCGCCACCGAGCGCGGTTTCGATTCCGCGCATTTTCGCCAGGCCCTGTCCCAGTTTGCGACAGGCGTCACCGTCATTACGACCCGCCTCGAAGACGGCAGCTTCCGCGGCCTGACCGCCAGTTCCTTCAATTCCGTCTCGCTGGAGCCGCCGCTGGTGCTGTGGAGCCTGTCGGGCAAGGCCAACAGCCTGCCCATCTTCAGCGGCAACTCGCACTACGTGATCAACGTGCTGTCCGCCGGCCAGGAAGAACTGGCGCGGCGCTTTTCCCGCCGCGGCGAAAACCCCTTCGCCAGCACCGACTACGAACTCTCGCGCACCGGCCAGCCCATCCTGAAAGGCGTGGCCGCCTGGTTCGAATGCCACAACCGCAGCCGCTATCCGGAAGGCGACCACGTGATCTTCGTCGGCGAAGTCGAAGAATGCGCCGCGCATCCGCAGTCGGCCCTGATCTTCCATGGCGGCCAGTTCGGTTCGACATAGGGAGCGGCGGTCAGTGGCGGCGTGCTGTCAGTGAGAAAAGTGAAAATCGCTGTCGCAGTTTCAAAAGCCGCACAAGGACAGGATTTCTATAATGGCTCCATTCCAACAAGACCGATTGAGACAGGAGCCCCATGAGCCGTTCCGATTCGCCCCGCAAAGCCCAATTCCACTGGGATGACCCGCTGCTGCTGAACCAGCAGCTTACCGACGAAGAGCGCATGGTGCGCGACGCCGCCGCGGCCTACTGCCAGGACAAGCTGCAGCCGCGCATCCTCGAAGCCTTCCGCCACGAAGCCATGGACACGTCCATCTTCCGCGAGATGGGCGAACTCGGCCTGCTGGGCCCGACCATTCCGGAACAGTACGGCGGCCCCGGCCTGAACTATGTGTCCTACGGCCTGATCGCCCGCGAAGTCG